>DAOLHK010000001.1:0-22468 GCA_035329105.1 Candidatus Saccharimonadota bacterium
GGTAATGCCAACCACTGGTTGCCAACGGAAATTGCCATGCAAGATGACATTGAACTCTGGAAATCACCACGACTTACTGACGACGAAAGGCTAGCGTTTAAAACCGCACTTGGTTTTTTCACTACTGCCGACTCTATAGCTGCAAACAATATCGTACTGGCATTGTATAAACACATAACTAGTCCAGAATGTCGTATGTATCTATTGCGTCAAGCATTTGAGGAAGCTATACATACTCATTCATATCAATATATTGTAGAATCTTTAGCACTCGACGGTGGAGAGATATTCAATATGTATCGTGAAAATACTGCTCACAACTCTAAAGCTAACTTCATACTGGGATTTAATGAAGGCATCTTTGATGATAATTTCAAAACTGGTACATTTGAAACCGATCAAAAATTCCTAGAAAACCTATGTGTTTTCTCTTTGATACTTGAAGGTGTATTCTTCTATTCTAGCTTTGCAGTGATATTCGGATTCCAAAGGCAAAATAAATTGGTGGGTAGTGCAGAACAAATACAATACATTATGCGAGACGAATCTCAACACCTCAACTTTGGTATCAATATGATAAACGCTATCAAGGAAGAACAGCCAGAGCTATGGACGGAAAAATTCCAAAAACACATGGTAGACCTAGTAAAAGAAGCAGCTAAATTGGAATATACATATGCCAAAGAAGTATTTCCAAAAGGAATATTTGGAATGAATGCCGAAGGATTTAAACAATACATAGAATACATTGCAGACAGACGACTTGCAGCTGTTGGACTACCAAAGCAATTCAATGTCAAGAATCCCTTTCCATGGATGAGCGAGGCAGTAGATTTATCCAAAGAAAAGAACTTTTTCGAAACTCGTGTTACAGAATATCAAACCGGCGGTACTCTTGATTGGAACTAGCTAGTATCTTTACAACAATGATGTAATACGCTTAATAGTCTCTTCTTTGCCTAGAGTAAGCATAATATCAAATAAACCCGGTGCCTCGGTACGACCAGTAAGGGCAATGCGCAAGGCATAAAAAAGCTGACCAGTTTTGATATCTAGTTTTTCTGCTAAGTTTCTAAGTACTTGTTCTATCAAATCATGAGTAAACTCAGCATCATTTAAAGTATCGGCTGTTTTTTGGAACCAAATCTTAATATCCTCTAGAGTATCTTTTTGTGTAAGTAATTTGATATCTACTTTTGGTGTCTCAAAGAATATTTCCATGAGGTACTTAGCCTCGGCTAGTGTCTTGAGTCGCTCACGGTCTAGCTCAGCTACTTTTTTTAAATAATCAGCGTCTTTGTACCATTCGGAAGGAATAAATGGTCTAAGGCTACTCAAAAGCTCAGCTACCGTCATCTTGCGAATGTATTCACCATTCATCCAATCGAGCCTAGCTACATCAAAAATGGCAGGGCTCTTCTGTACTCTTTCTAGACTAAACTTAGTAATAAGCTCATGCATGTTAAATATCTCTTGCTCAGTACCATCGTTCCAGCCTAATAGGGCCAAGAAATTTATCATAGTATCTTTCAAGTAACCCCTTTTTTCAAATTCAAGTACATCCACATCACCATCTCTCTTGCTCATCTTTTTCTTTCCGTCAGGCCCTAGGATGACGGGTAAATGCACCCAGTGCGGTCTTTCAAATCCAAGTATGTCATATAGCAGGGCATGCTTTGCTGTAGTTGATATAAACTCATCCCCCCTAATGACATGTGTTATTTCCATTAAGTGGTCATCAATAACATTTGCAAAATTATATGTCGGGAAACCGTCGGCTTTTAGTATCACGAAATCATCAAGTAAATTATTTGGGGTGCTGGACTCTCCCCTTACTTCATCGTTCCACTTGGTAATACCATCATTTATCTTAAGCCTAATCGGTAAATCTGTAGTAGTTTTTTTATTACTCTCTGGCTCCATAGAGTATTTGTATACGAATGGTTTTTTAGCAAGTATTGCTTCTTCTTTCAGACTGGCAAATGCTTCCGATGTAATATATGAGTAATAAGCTAGTCCTTTTTCTACCAATTCTTCGGCATATTTTCTATAATGCGGCAATCTTTTAGATTGTATATATGGGCCATGTTTGCCGGGCTTTTCTTCGTACCAGACTCCTTCATCGGGATGAATACCGAGCCAATCAAGGCTTTTTATGATTTGCCCTACTCCTCCTTCAACGAATCGTTCTCTATCGGTATCTTCTAGTCGCAACACAAAAGTGCCATTGTGAGACTTGGCATATAGATACGCAAAAAGTGCTGTACGCACCCCTCCAATATGGAGCATGCCAGTAGGACTAGGTGCAAATCTTGTTCTAACAGATTTATTCATATCTAAATTATACTCGATAAGTACTATTCCACCTAGTACTCTAGCTCAGCATAGATTCGGGTGATATCTCGTTATAGTGCCCATCCGACAATTGTTTATAAAACACAACCTTTGTAGTGATCTCTTCAGGGTCATATACATACTCTATCCGATTGGCCGATCCACGATGGTGATAATGAGTTTTTTTATCTATTATTGCTGGACTAGTTACTCTGTCGATTCGGTATTTGATATTATCTTTTTCAAATTCTATCCGCTCTATTATTCTTTTTAGTTCTGGATGATCCTCTACATCTTCTTTCAGTCTATCAGACGAATCAATCTGATATTTTTCATCTATTAAATTTATTAGTTCATCCCAAGCTTTTTCGCCCATGCTATCCCTTTTACAAGCTTGTTGCCATTTTAATAATTTGATCTTTACTAAGACCGTGGTCTTGTCCTTCTATCCTATACCATGTACCATGATTTACCCAACTTGCTTGGTTATTATTGTATATATAGATAGTCAGTCCCTCGGCTTGCAATGCAGTATATTTATCGGTATTTGGTGCCAAGTAATTTTCAGCCAAAGCCTGTGAATCCCAATCAGAACGAACCTGATTGATTGCAACAGATTTATCTCCTTCGGCTGTTGCAAGTTTGTAGCTAATGCTACCGGGATTTGCTTGGATATCTCCAGATATCTTCCATCCGTTAGGCAGATATGCTGGTAATGAAGCACTAATGCCTGCTTTGGACCCAGCTACTTTCAATGCAAGATTTGGGTAATTGATCTGCCAAACATATATGCCTAGTAATATCACTCCAGCTAATGACAACCCTACGCTAGCTACCTTACTACCGTGTTTTTTTAATTTACTTTCTTTTTTTGGCGGATCGGCTTGACCGGCAATAATGTCTGCCTGTCTGTTATCTTGGGCTGAATTTGTATTGCTGGTATTTGAATTTGCTGAGTTTATAGTCGATTGTGGACTAGGCTGTGCGTTAGTGGTATTCTGAGGCTTTAAATTTGTCGATTGGTTAGGCGGAGTATTTATTGGAGCTGGTGGTTTTACTGTAACAGGACTATTTCGAACCCCGCTTTTACTTATATCATTTACCAATCGAGTTTTTTGATTGGATTTATCATAATCATTTGCAATATCAGCAAATGGATTAATCACATTAGGCGCGGGAGTCTTGTCATTCGCTAATTGCTCAAGTTCATCATCTGAAAAAGCCATATTATCTTTTTTAGATAATTGTCCTATTTCGTTACCTAGATTAGGCACCGTGTTTGAGCCTATCTGCTGTGATGGACTATTTTGTGTTTGCGGGTTGGGCTGAATATTGCTAGGATTTTGCACTGACACTGGAGGGGTTTGAGTATTGCTTGTAGTCACAACATTCTGGGGTGTTGGCGTGGAATTATTGATATTATTTACTTGAGGTGATGGTTGGGGTTGTGCTTGAGTATAGACTGGTTGCGGAATGTTCGTTGGATTGGGGGCTTGAACTGGTGGTTGACTGTAGTTGTTTATGGTTTGGTTTGAAGTATTAATTGGGTTGATAGGAGTTGATTGTACAGGAATTGTCGAATTGTCAGTCTGAGTAACTGGCTGCATATTATTGCCACTGTTTTGAATGCTTGGAGGTGGGTTGTTTGAAGTGGGATTTTGAGCGTCGGGTTGTTGGGCGGGTTGTATTTGAAAAGTTGGTTTAATTTGGCTGTCTGGCGTGGTTGAGTCAGGATTTGTATTATTGTCTACAAATGAGTTGACGGCACCACAGTTGGCGCAAAACGTTTTGCCAGCAATCTCTATCTGATCTTTTGAATTACAAATTTTACAGTTCATAAGTAGCTACTTTTCTATTAGGCATTGTAATTATTGTAATATATTTGAGCTAAAGCGTAAACAGTTTAGTCTTAGTTGCTCTAGAGAAATGTTTTATTAATACTATAAATCTCAATATACTAAATAGTCTTAGTATTCGCTTAGGTTGGACTGTGATTCTCCAGGCCCATTCTAATCCTAAGCGTTGTATCCTTTTCGGTGCTCTTTTTGTCGAACCGCCCAATTCGTCATAATCAAATGTTCCACCTTCCCCGATCAGCACTTTAGCAAGTCTATTATTACGATTTTGATATATAAATTCTTCTTGTTTGGGAAATCCCATCGCAACAAATAAGACGTCTAGTTTTTTGGACCTTATTTCTTCTACCATTTTCTGATTGTTTTCTTGATTATAATAACCATTCCAGCAATAAAGTTTATTTATTCCAGGAAAGATTTTGGTCAGATTTTGTATTCTATGTTTTTGTTCTGATTGTTTTCCACCTAAGATACCTATATTCCATTTGTTTTGCTCCGCTATCTTCAGAAGTGGAATAGTTTGATTAGGACCACCGTGATTTTGCTTGAGGACCTGAGTTCGCCATTTCTTATCATGTATCCAGAATAACAAGCTACGAATCGTCTTCAAAAAAGCCTTACGTGGATTTCCATATATATAACTAGAAGCCCATTGCAATGAAATACCATCAGGCAAGACTAAATCAGCCTTGTTCAATATATCTCTTAAATGAGAGTCTCCGTGTGACTTGGTCATAAACTCTACATAAGGTTTTACGACATATTGGCTAGTTGTGTATGTGTCTTTCGTGCCCTGAACTAAATTTATTATATGGTTATTAGCTGTATCAATATCCAAATTGTCAATATCGATACCCAGTATATTGATTTTATCAGCTTTGTTTTTCATACTTTCCTATTTTGTATAATCGATCAACTGTGTGAGTGAAATTACTCTTGAACTTATCAATATCAAATTTCATGACAGAAGATCGAATCTTAACTGGTGAAAATTCATGTGCCTCGAAGTCGTTAATAGTATCAATGAGGCCCTTATAATCTTTGTAAAATATCCCGCCAATATCTTTTTTTACTGTTTCGGTTAGACCTCCTCCTTCTAATGCTATTATTGGTGTACCTACACTCATAGCTTCTACAGGTGCAATACCGAAATCTTCTATGCTAGGAAATATTAATGCTTTTGCATTCCTGTAATATTCCCATTTTTTATTTTCATCTGCCCTTCCTGCAAATACTATATTCTGATTATTATTAGCAATATCCATCAGTCTTTTTTTATCTGGCCCATCGCCAACAATGACTAGTTTTTTATTACATTCCACACATGCCCGTATAGCGATATCAACATTCTTATATCTACTAAGGCTTGAAAGTATTAAAAAATATTCTCTTTTTTTACTAGGCACAAGATGACCATCGCCTATAATGACCGGCGGATATACCAAATCACTATTTCTTCTATAGAATTTTGCTATCCTACCCTGTATGAATTTACTTATTGCAATAAAGCTGTCTACGTGATTGGAGCTATAATAATCCCACAATCTGATCTTAGAAACTAGCTTAGTAATAATAAATCTTGATATTGAACCCAGTCGAAATGGACCTATCTTTTGTGTATCTAAGTATTTTGGCCAACTATCCCAGATCATTCGAGCTGGGCTATAGCAATAACAAATATGAATAGTTTTGCTGCTTACATGTATATTTTTGACCCAAGCACTAGAAACCGATATCACCATATCATATCCATCAAATTCCAACTGATTTACAGCTTTTTTTATAAAAGGCAACATTAATTGAGGTCGTTTCTTTATGAAATTAGGGAATTTTTGTAGCCGACTTGTTCTAATATTCCGATTTTCAAAATACTTTTCAAATTTACTTTGGTTGTATACCAAGCAGTATATATCAGCTTTGGGGTAAAGTTTTGTTATCTCAATAAATGTAGTTTCGCCACCACCAACTTTTATATTGAGCCAGTCATATACCAGTGCTACCTTCATGGGGTCTGATCCTTAAATCTATGGCTAATTACTATTCCTAGCAAGCCAAACAGCAAAATACTTAGTGTACTATCTGCAAGAGTATGCAAGAATAACGAGGCTACCAATATGCCGCATAATGAAGCAAAAAGTGTAATGGGAAAAACAGAATATTCTTTGTGTAAACTATCTTTGTAGAGCTTTTTTAAGTTCATAATTATAAAAGCTAAGTACAACATTAGCCCTATCAAGCCTATCTCAATCGCAATTTGTATATACCAGTTCTCGACTATCAAGGGTTTGCTAGTATAGAAGCTAGCAGGTCCAGCTGTACCTACTCCACTACCCAATGGATTGGATGTAATTGAGTTTATACCATTTTGGATAGAATTTACTCTTATCATGTCTGACCCACCTAGATTACCTGATTGACAGCTTCCATGTACCAAGATGCCTATTGGGTCAGAATAATACTTGCACACTCCTCCGCTATAGAATAAATATCCAAAAGTAGCCAACAATAGTATTATTATCATGCCCACAATCAGTTGTATTTTGAACTTAAACTGCATCAATACAACTGTGATTGCAGCAACAATACTACCGATCCATGCGCTTCTCGAATAGCTCATATATATCGGAAATACAAAAAATAAAGGCAGTAAATACCAAATAATCTTTCTGGACTTGATAGCTAATGCCAAGCTTAGGGTGAATGGGATGATTAAGTAAGCACCGAGTTGATTTGGCCCACCGAGAGTTGAGAATACTCTGATCGAGTCTTGTGCAGACTCCACATATTGCGTAGAATCAATCGAATCAGTACCATAGCCAATCATATTAAGTAGTTCAGGTTTAAATATGACAGGTTGTAGTATCGCAATAATTGCGACTATACTGGCTGGAATAAGTACAATCTTGAGGATATTGACATAATTATATTTGCTTGCCAGCACCTGGGCCTCTAGAAATAGAACGAACACTACTAAATTAGTTTTGATGCCGAATAGTAGTGCACTTAGCTCGCTGAAATTAATGAGTGATATAAATAAACTAAATAATAAAATACCAATTGCTATTTTATTGATGATATCTAGCTTTATGAGGCTTCTGTCTTTATAGACTGCATACGTGCACAATATCCCAATGATTATAATCAAGACTTCTTTCCAGACCATCAAGGCTGTCTTATAAGGCAAAAAATTTCCATATATAGTAACTAGTGCAGCATGAAAAGGCATGAGTATCAAAAGTAATGCGAGAAGCACCGCGGCAATATTGATGTAAGATAGTTTTTTTGTCATTAGTTAACGATTAGAAATAACTGATCGCATATAGTCATCTAAGTTTTCTAGAGCAATCCCTGTGCCTTTGATTACACATAGCAAGGGTTCTTCTGCGACATAGCTGGGCACGCCGGTGACTTTAGTCATAAGTTTGTCGATATTACGTAATAAACTTCCCCCACCGGTCATAATCATGCCCCTGTCGATAATATCACTTGATAATTCCGGCGGTGTTTGCTCCAATACTGCCTTTACGGCCAAGATAATGTCGTCTAGTCTTTCGCTGATTGCTTCGGTAACATCGGTAGAATTTAGCTCTATAGTCTTTGGTAGGCCCGCAACAACATCACGACCACGAATTTGCATTTTCAATGGTTTTTCTAGCTGTAATGCGGAGCCGATTTCTTTCTTGATATCTTCCGCTGTCCGAGATCCGATAACTAATCCGTATTTTTTACGAATATAGTCTGATATAGCGTTGTCTATTTTACCCCCGGCTATTCTTACGCTATGTTGCGCAACTATTCCGCCCAGGCTGATAATCGCTACTTCAGTAGTGCCTTCACCAATATCTACTACAAGATTGCCTGCAGGCGCTGCAATTGGTACATTGGCTCCTATCGCTGCTGCTACTGGTGCTCTGACAATATAAACTCTTTTAGCGCCTGCGCTCATTGCGGCATCTATTACTGCTCGTCGCTCGGTAGATGTTATGCCAGTTGGTACGCTTATCATGAGCTCTGGCCTTCTGAATCTAAGCCGACCTGCAATTTTGTTGATTAGATACTTTAATAATGCTTGAGTAATTCTATAATCAGCAATTACTCCGTCTTTATACGGTCTAGAAGCGGTTATTATATCAGGAGTACGTCCGAGCATTTCCTTGGCCTCATTTCCAATAGCTACAATCCTATTGTCATCTACACTTACTGCAACTACAGAAGGCTCATTGGCAACTATACCTTTTTTGGGTAGATAAACTCTGGTATTGGCGGTACCTAAATCTATCGCAATTCTTTTTGAAAACATACAAACATTTTAACAAATTTATTGGCTTATAGCCAAAGTTCCTTCACTTATTTACCAAAAAATAGTATAATATTGAAAAACTATGGTAAAAAAAGTCACCAGCCTCAGACAGTGGATTGTTTCAATTACCGCGATTATAATTATCGTTATTGGTACGTTAATACTCGTAGCATTCGCTCAGGGTTACAATTATGATGCTTTACACAACCAGATATATAAAACAGGCCTAGTATTGATAGACTCTAGCCCCAATAATGCTGAGATATTTCTAAACAGCAAGATTATCAACAAAAAAACACCATATAGATACAGCGGTGCCCCGGCTGGTAATTTAGTGGTTGAACTCAAGAAAGAAGGATATAGGGATTGGTTAAAAAATTCTGTAGTTATTCCAGGTGAGGTAACATTTGTAAATTATTCTCTGTTACTACCTAGTGTTTTGGAGCAAAAACCAATAAACGAGGATATAATTTTTAGCGATATTGTTAAAGCAGAAAATAATAATAAAGTTATTGGTGCATCGAATAAATCACTTGCAATATATTCAGTATCTGAAGACGATACAATAAAGCCCATTTATACAGTCCCGCAATCAAACGACCCCAATACTCAAGTTGTAGAAATATTTGGAGTACAGTTATCAAGAGATGGCCAGCGGCTACTATTTAAGCAAAAATTATCTAATAGCACCATCCAGACAATAGTGCTTGACACTTCGAGCTCCAAAACAACTAATCTAACGCAGGAATTTGGTTTTAGTTTTAATGATATAAGATTCAACCCCAAAAATAGTTCAGAGTTATTTTGGCTAGAGTCTGGAGTGCTAAAGAAGATACAACTTAACGGCAACAGTATTACATCAAATATTATAGATTCAATTTTTCAGTTAGAAATCGAAGAAGATAGACTGATGGTCGTAAAACAAGACCCTATTCAAAAGCAATTAGCAAATCTTTTGAGCTACGACCTTTCAGGTGCCAACGAAATACTTATAAGTCAAATCGAATTTGATCCAAAAGGTTATGATATTTTATTTGTACAATCAAGATACGCCGAATACCTCAGCCTTGTATTTAAATCTAGTAGCCGAGCTGAGCTTACCAAGAATCCCTATCAAAAATCCAGTGGATCGAAGTCAACCAAGCAAATTGGATCCAATGTTCTAAACCAATCCATCAATCCCAATAGTAGATTCTTAGTTTATAATCAAAATAATATTCTCAGATCGCTAGATCTTGAATTCAATCAAGATGAAAGCTACGAAGCAAATTTGTTAGGTTTACAAAGTTGGAGCTGGTATGATGATTATCATTTAGTCATCCAGCAAAATAATACAATTAGATTTTTAGATTATGATGGTCAAAATAATTATCTTTTGACTCCTATAAATGACGTTGTTGATTTTGGCATTCAGCCTAGTCAGAAAAGTATTCTTCCTCTAAATAATACTGGAAAGCTATACAAACTGTACCTCACTAAAAAGTAGTCGGCATATTGATTGAAGTTGTAACTTCGGGAAGACGATTAGTTGGTTGACTGGGTTGGTTGGAAGGTTGAGTATTCTCACTAGAATTTCTACCTAAAATCGAATTGAGTAAGTTACTAAAAAATACTTGGATTTGTTCTACCAGAGTAGGTGGTGCACTTGGAAGTGTAGTTTGCGCATCTTTCTGTACCTGTGTAGTTAGTACTGGTGCTTGTGAAGCTTTTGGAATAGGATCTGTTTGTTTGGCCTTTACGATAAATCTTCTCCAGTTCGTCCCGGGTGGTGTGCATGTAATCAGAGTTGAATAAGCAGTAGATGTTTGGTCTAGCACAGATAACTCGGTGGGCTCAACTACTTTTGTTTCTTCTACGGTGTATATGTATTTTCTAGATTGATAATGAATCTCATATTGATCTCCAGGTACTAGTTTTTCTAGAAGTACGAATACAAACTTATAATTTCCTGGCTCCCATATATCATTACTAGAATGACCAAAAAATACAGCGTTTCCACTTTCTCCTGGGTTAGCCGTACCGGAGTAGTGCACTACACCATCTTGTAGGGCTCTCAATACCGCTCTCTCTTCAATTGTCTCTGGAAATATTAATGGTGCAGTCACACCGATTTTTGGAATGATAATAAGATTCTCTGGGCCGACAACTTGGGCTGTTTGAGCCGGGACATTTGTTGGATTTACAGGTTTTATGGTGGTTTGTGTTTTTGGTGCAAAGGGTGTTCTGGAGTATAGATATAGTGCTTGACTATATAGAAACTGAGAATTGAAGATCAAAATAAATACTATGAAGCTGATTATTGCAAATCTTATCGTGGCGAAGTGTTTGTGGGCACGCATTCTTTTAAGTTTTTTTTGCGCCTTTTGCTTTTTGGCCATATCTGGACTGACTGGCTTGTGCCTCTCTGGCATTGTATTAGATTCTTTAGGAATTTCTTTTTGACTAAGCTCCTCTTGCTTGAGCTGGCTTACTTTATCCTTGAGCGTAACAGTGGATTTGGATTTGGTAGCATTTGGATTGTGAAATCGCGGGATGTTATTGATATTAAAACCAGTATTTTGACTGGATGACTGGGGATCTGGATTAATATCTGGTAATTCAAGTGATTGTTTGGGGGTTTTAGGGCTCATAAATACATTGGAATTTTATGTTAATACTATTATAATACAAATGATCCACATGAGCTCAATAATAACTGCAAGGATTTTGCCGCTGTGGTGGAACTGGTAGACACGCACGACTCAAAATCGTGTGTCTTACGACATGTCGGTTCGAGTCCGACCAGCGGCACCAAGAAATTATTTATTATTTTAAAGCGTTTTTGAAATTACTATAATCATTTAAATACTTTTTCAATAAATATCCTGTAGTTAGAAATCTTAGCATAATATCCCTCTGTATATCAGGTATGTCGCACAGTAAACTTGTAAATATTGCTACAAAAATTTCTGAAGGTATTGATAAAGATTTATTATCTAAATTAATTACACCTATCGATCCAGGAGCATTATAAATGGATAATAATATCTGATCTTTTTGAAAAAATACTATATTGCCTCTTATCTTATTAGCTACGACCGTTAGGATTTCTGCAGTTTTTGTTATCGACGAGCCAGCATGGCTATACATATCTAATCCTAGATGTTTTATCAACTTATTAATACTATCATTATTGCAAAGTAGTATATCTCCCTCTCTGCTATCAAACATCTCCCCCGATGTCTTAAGCATATCGAGGCACTTTGGGTAGATAACCAATGCAGAGTGGGTTGATTTAAATATTTCTTCAAATAATAGTTGCATCTTTGAATTTTGATCAAATCCTATCCCTAGAATTGATAAATTACAATTACTTAGTATCTCAATAGCAGCATCACTATTGGAGTATGCAACACTTTTTTTGTTGGGACTAGATAGAAATAAATCAGCCGGAATCCCAAGCTGTTTGATTTCAGGCTCAGCTATGACATGTATTTGGTGTTTAAAATCATTTATTATCTGATAGATATTATTTAGTTTTGATATTTTAATATCTCTACTAGCAATTACACCAATATGCTTTGCGTGTAATCTACTAATAGGTCTCTCAAAAAGAATCTTTTGATAATCTATTGAGTCGTCTTGAATTGTAAGCTTGATATCATACATACTTCATTTATTGATAAATATCACTTATTAGTTGAGTTGGTAGCGCATTCTTGATTTTAGCTGCACTAGACGGCCCGACTATAATATTAATAGTTTCTATATAGGCTTTTAATAAGTTTTTCACCTCCACATCATCGGTAAGGTTTTGTTTCAGTTTGATTCTATCAACAAGTATTGAGTGATCGTAATATGTATTTTTAGTTCTTAAATTTGACAGAAAAGTAGTGTGGTTATTGTCTAAGTAGTTAGGAACGAAGTCAAAAAATAATCTTCTTGAATTATAGTCCAAACATTTATCTAGGGATTCAGATATGTTGATAACTGCTCGTTCGGCTTGTTGGTTACTAGATAGATTGGCAAATTGCTTAATAAGCGCCAGGAAGTATTCTGGAATATGATCTTTCATAATTGAACAAATAATACCATATTCGTACTAAATTGTAAATGTATTTTACTTAAAAGTCTGCTTTGATGGTTTGGATTGTATTCTCAGTCTCTTCTAGGTACTTTTTCAGATTTCTTGCTAGTTCACTTCCTCTTTTAAACTTCTCAACTGCATTATCTAGATCGACATCAGAATTTTCAAGATATTGTGTAATCTCGGTCAGCTCTTTCATGGCGCTTGCGAAGTCAAAATCTTTTGATACTTTTGAATTATTTACTTTTGTCATCTCTTCTCCTTTTTTGATTTGTATCCATTACTCTAGCACTCGCAGTGCCGTCTGTGAATTGTATATCTACAATATCATTATTATTGATCTGATTGACAGAGCTTATTATGGCATTTTCTAGTCTTATAAGAGAATACCCTCTTTTAAGAACAAGACTGGGATCTAATAACTTTAGGGATTGCTGATAGCTATTTACGAGGTTAGTATTATATACAACAATTAAATCAACGGCACCAAACAGTTTACTAATAAGACTATTTAGCTTTTCACTAGCATTTGAAGCTAGAGAGCTAAATACCGAGCTAAACTCTTCGATTTTTTTTTGTTGTACCATTATTTTTGATTCCAATCCAAAAACCATATGCTTGATGGCATTATTTATTGCAGTAGATTGTTCGGTTTTGTCGGGTGTAACGAGTTGAGCTGCGTTAGTTGGGGTAGTAGCTCTTTGGTCTGCAGCGAGTTCTGCAAGGCTTATGTCATCCTCGTGACCAATTGCAACCACCGTGGGCACTTTGGATCCGCTCACAGCTCTTACTAGTGGTTCGGTATTGAAAGCTTGCATATCTTCCATACTACCTCCTCCTCTAGTAATAACAATTATATCGTATAAATCACTTTTATTACCAAAATATTCTAAGGCTGATATTATCTGATCCGCTGCACTTTCACCCTGAACTTGGACTTGGACATGATCTATCGCAAGACCCGACCATCTTTGGTTGATGATAGTAACAAAATCATTATATGCAGCTGCTTGTTTTGATGTAATTAATCCTATTCGTTTGGGAAATGTAGGCAAAGTACGTTTCTTGGAGTCCAAGAATAAACCTTCTTTTTCTAGTTTGGCATGCAAAATCTCGAAGGATTTTTTGATAGACCCCTCTCCGGCTAATTCGATAGATTTAATCGTAAGTGAAAATTTTCCCCAATTTGTTAGTTTTGGAGTACAGCAAACTTTTACTAACATCCCGTCTTGTATTGGAGCCTTTAGTTGGTAAATTGTCATAAAACAATTCAAACTACACTCGCTATCTTTGATATCAAAAAATACCCATTTATTTTGATTGACTTTAAAACTCGATACTTCACCCGTGACAAAAATGTCGGGATATGAATATTCCATATTTTGGTTTAGCAGTCCTACAAATTCCGATACACTATATACCTGATCTTTTATCTGGTCCATTAGTCTTTTTTATCTAATAATGTTCTTTTATAAAATAACAATCCCACGGGTATAAATAACCACAACGAAACTATTCGATAGACTATGGTGACTGCAAAAGCAATATCGAATGGAATATTTAGCCCCACAAAAGTAGCCACCATACCAGCTTCATATACTCCAACCCCAGCAGTCACTACAGAAGCGAGTGAAGTAATAAGAGCTATCACATATCCAGCTATTACAATACCCGGATTGATAATCTGTCCAAATGCTAAAAACACAATATAGATAGTCAATAAATCAAACAAAATCATTAGACTGGTATACACAAGAGGTTTGCCAAGCTTATCCCTATTGTCTTTGAGAAATATAATTGATCCATGCAGTTGACCTATAAAATTCTTAATTCTATTTCTGCCCAGAATTCGTTTACGTACTAAGCCAAGTATTTTATTGAGTGGTTTTACTGCAAAATAAGCCGCATTCTCGACGAATTTTTTGTTAAATATAAACAATATCAGAGCTATACTAACGGTTATTATGATGAATAATACCAAAATAATTAGTCTAGAACTCACTTTGATTACTTGATTGGATAAAAGTAACAATACAAACCCCAACAACAAGAATCCAATATAAGTAATAAAACTCAGGACATACCAACTAAGTTGAGCCAGCGTAACATTTGCGCTATCCACATCATCTTTTAGGACCTTTCTGATATAAGACAGCCCGGAAATACCTCCGGATGGAAAGACAATGTTTACAAAATTCATTGTAATTGTTGATTCAAATACAAGATTAAACTTGGCTTTTTGCTTGAAGATATCAAAGAACGACTCAAAATATTTGGCATTAAATCTATAATACAAATAACGCATTGGTATTACCAAAGCCAATATCCACCAATTAATAGTCTTAAACAGGTCCTTGAAAGACTGTACCTGGTTAAACTGGTTATAAGCAAGTACAACTATTACTATTAGAGCTATAAAAAATAGAAAATGACGAAGCTTCATAATTTTTTCTTATTATATTGTACCTTATTTCGCAGTTACGCAGCATAAATTCAATTATAATAATACTATGCTATGCGCAATCATCGGACGAGAAACAAACTTAGCCTACGCTGAAATAGAGTCAGTGTTGGGTGATTTTGAGAAGATCGGCTCAGATTGTGTCGTGTTTCAAAATAAGAATAATACTCCTCCAGATATCAATAAATTTGGATCAGTGATAAAACTAGCTAAAGTCATAGAGCACTTAGAAAATGACACAGATATCAACACAATAATACCTGGGTTATTGCTAACAATAGCCAGAGAAAAAGGCATTGCTAGTCTTGACTTCGGGATCAGTATTTATGGTAAAAATATTAGTCACAAGACATACAAAAAATTACTAATAAGTTCTAAAAAATATCTTGCAAATTATAATATTAAGAGTCGTTTTGTAGAATCAAAGAAATATATTTTAAATGCAGCTCAAATAAAACACAACAAATTGATAACAAATGGCATTGAGTTGATGATTGCTTTTTCAAAAAATAATGCTTTCATTGGTGAGACTTATGCCGTACAAGATATAGACGCTTACTCCATACGAGATTATGGCAGACCATGTAGGGATATGAAGGTAGGCATGTTTCCACCAAAACTTGCTCAAAGTATGATCCACATCGCCAAAGTTCAAGAAGATGCTATAGTATATGATCCATTCTGTGGAAGCGGGATTGTATTACAAGAAGCTCTACTTCAAAATATCGAAGCCTGGGGGTCTGATATCTCTGAAAATATGGTCAAATGCTCGGGATTAAACCTGAAATGGCTTCAAAATAATTTTTCAACAATTAAACAATTCAAGCTATTCAATGCCGACGCTACTAAACTCACAATAGTTCCTGATACCAAATACCATATAGTTACAGAAGGATATTTAGGATCTCCTCTCCATCAAATACCAAATACAGACGACATTCGGTGTTTTCGCAATCAATTATCGCCGATATATCTAGACTTTTTGAGAAGTATCAAGCAAGCCTCTAGGTTACCTGAAGGTATAGTGTTGGCATTGCCATGTTGGAAAAAATCAGGTGGACTTGATTGTCTTAATATTATTGACCAAATACGAAATCTGGGTTATACTATTAATCAGTTTCAATCTGTTCCCTACGACAAGGTTATATACAAAAGAGATAATCAAATCGTAGGAAGACAGATTATATCACTTAAAACTAATAAGTAAGGAAGAAATGTCAAAGACTAAAGCAGGTGGATCGTCCAAAAATGGTCGCGATTCGCAATCAAAACGACTAGGAGTCAAGCTATATGGTGGCCAGGAGGTAAAACCTGGAGATATTATAGTTAGACAAAGAGGTACGAAATTTTACCCCGGTGCTGGTGTGAGTACAGGAAAAGACTACACCATTTTTTCTACAACTTCAGGTGTAGTAAAATTCTCTACACTAAAACGTACAACATTTACTGGCTCCAAACATCGTAAGACACTCGTCAATGTCGTTGCAAATTAAATAATAGCCTAATTATTTATAACTTCGTGTTGTACATTTGCACTAGATGCATTATTTTTAGAATTCAACTCATTCCTTCTATTAATAGCTGCAATAAAGTCTATAAACAATGGATGAGCACGATTTGGCCTGGATTTGAATTCTGGATGAAATTGACTAGCTACAAAGAACGGGTGACCTTCAAGCTCAATGATTTCCACTAGATTGGAATCCGGATTTATTCCGCTAAATATCATTCCATTTCTACTTAAAATATTTCGATATTTATTATTAAACTCGAATCTATGGCGATGTCGCTCGAAGATTTTAGTTTTTTGGTATGCAAGGTGTGCTCGAGTATTTTTAGTAATAACACACGGATAATTACCAAGACGCATCGAACCCCCTAGCTGTACTCCTAGCTGACCCGGCATAATATGTATGACGGGGTTTTTGGTGTTTTTATCAAATTCAGTAGAGTTGACATCATCAGTTGTCAAGATATGTCTTGCAAATTCTATCACTGCTACTTGCATGCCCAGACATAGTCCAAGATAAGGCAAATTATTTTCTCTGGCATACTTAGCAGCAGCTATTTTTCCTTCAACTCCCCTGTCGCCAAATCCGCCCGGCACCACTATGCCATCCACTTTGGAAATATCATGATTGATAAATTGCACATTCTCAGCATTTATCCACTCGATATTTACTTTTGTATTATTACTCCAGCCAGCTGCTTTTATCGCCTCGAAAACACTCATATATGTATCTTCATGCGCCATATATTTGGCGATGACTCCAACAGTTACTTCTTTTTTCATATCCTTTATTTTATCTACCAGCCTACTCCATTCGATCAAATCTGGGGTCTTTTTGGACAATTTAAAGTGCTTTAGTATATATTCACCTATACCGGTATTTTCCATACTAAGTGGTACTTCATATACAGACTTGGCAGTTTGAAGTGCAACAATAGCATCTTTATCCACATCACAGTACAAACTCATTTTATTGAGTGCTTCGGCACTAATTGGGTGATCAGTTCTTACAAACAGTACATCAGGCAATACGCCCGCTTCTCTTAGATCACGAACACTATTTTGTGCTGGTTTGGTTTTTAATTCCTTACTAGCCTCCAAAAACGGCAAAAATACCAAGTGCGCATAGAGTACATTCTCTTGACCTACCTTTTGTTTCATCTGCCTGATAGCCTCGATAAATGCCATTGCTTCATAGTCTCCAACTGTGCCACCAATCTCTACTATATGTATATCAAAGCCCTTACCAGCATCTATGATCCTGCGCTGAATCTCATCGGTAACATGAGGAATTATTTGTACGGTTTTACCCAAGTATTTTCCTTTGCGCTCATTTTCTATCACACTAGAGAATATTTGCCCCGAAATAGCCGAGCTGGATTTGTCTAGTTCTCTGTCTATAAACCTTTCATAATGACCTAGATCAAGATCAGTCTCTGCTCCATCATGGGTCACAAAGACCTCTCCATGCTCGGAAGGGTTTAACGTGCCAGCATCGGTATTGAGATACGGGTCACACTTTTGAATATTTACTAAAAAACCCCGGGAGCTCAAAATCTTCCCGAGGCTTGCTGCTGTGATACCTTTTCCTAATCCTGATACTACCCCACCCGTTACAAAAATATATTTTGTATGCTTAGTTTGTTTTTTTGTTTTACTTTTCATATTTAAAATCCCCTCACTTATATATATATCATACTGCTTATGACACTTACTCGGCAATAGTTTTTAAATATTATTCCAATATTCAATTGTAAATTTACTTTTGATTTGCAATTTCTAAAGCTCTTGTAAGCTGAGGATCTAGATTAGCATTGTAGTCTTCATTTGATAATTTAACTTCAATGTCTGGCTTAATGCCTTCTTTTGAAATATTGACATCTTTTGGTGTGAACCAGTGAGCTATAGTTACTTTAAGTGCGTCTGATTTACACTCTGAGCTTAGAATAGGCCCACCTTCTTTGAGACACACTATCTCTTGTACGCTACCTTTACCAAATGTCTTCTCACCTACTAGTGTAGCTCTACCGTTATCGTGTAATGCACCTGCCAGTATTTCTGAAGCCGATGCTGAACCGCCATTGATAAGCATTATGATAGGTATATTCGTCAATTGACCAGTACCACTGGCTGAGAATGTTTTATCCTTAGAATGTTTTGATTTTTCTTTGACTATCACACCTTCTTTTAAGAATTCCGAGCTTATTTTCACTGCGCTATCAAGATATCCACCTGGGTTATCTCTTACATCTAGAACTATCGCTTTGACCCCCTTGGCACTATACTCATTTGCAATTTTTTCAATCTGGCTTGCGGTGTCACTACCAAAAGTACTAATCTTAATATATCCAATGTTGTTTGGCTTGATCTCATAGCTTACACTCGGCACAGTAATATCATCTCGAACAATGGTTATTTCCTCCAGAGAGCTCCCTGGATGGATTATACCTAGTTTGACTTCTGTTCCTTTTTGGCCTCTTATCTTTGTCACTGCTTCATCTACCGTCATGTTAGAAGTATCTTGTCCATCAATTGATACAATGATATCTCCAGCCCTGAGTCCAGCTTTTGACGCAGGTGTACCGTCTATAGGGGCTACTACTGTAAGTCTATTGTTCTTAATACCTATTTCTATACCAATCCCGCTCAATTTTCCAGCGAGTTGATCATTTAGTTCGTTATTGGACTTGGCATCTAGATAAGTAGTATAGGGATCTCCGAGCGATGCGACCATACCAGCTGTTGCTCCTTCACTTTGTTTTTCAGCAGAAATATCTCCATCGTATTTGGCATGTAGTATATCATTGACTTTCCAGAATTTTGTTAGATCTATTTTGCTATTTTGGCTTATTTTGGTCGGACCAATCGATATGCTTGGGCCTAGTGCATTGACAAAATATCCAAATATAAAAAATACGATAGCAATAATAGAAATTTTCAAATAATTATTGTTTTTATTTTTTATAGTTTCTTTATCTGGATTGGTCTGGTTTTGCATATATATATTGGTGTCTGAATTTAATTAAGTAGGTGAGCGTACAAGGTAATATAGCCGTTAGGATGTAATATCATGACCTTATGACCAAATCCATAAGGATCCCAGCCATTGAAAATGATCTGTCCAGCAGCAACAGCTCGTACTGGAGGATTTGATGGGTTTGCTATATCTATACCATTATGAAAACTATATCCACACACTGAACAAGTGGCAGTGCCGTAGTTTTGAGTTACCACTCCAGTGGTAGCTTGCGCATAATTAAATCCAGATCCATTTGGATTGATAAATCCACCGCTAGAATTCAAGACTGAAAAATGCAAATGGGTACCAGTAGAATTACCAGTACTTCCCATATAGCCTATTATGTCACCCGCATTCACATTGCCAAGGCTGACTAATTTACCTGATCGAAATGCCGCCACCGCAGCTGCTGCTTGTGCACGCACCTGGTCTTCTGCTTGTTTTCGTTGAGCAGCAAGATCAGAGGCTACTTTTTGATAATTCGCTTCCTCACCCTGGGTCTTAGCAAGTAGACTTGATTGTTGAGCGCGTTTTTCGGCTATAGCATTTACTTGCCCTCTTTGTTTGGTAGACAGTTCAGTAAGTTCTGCGCGTCTTGTATCCAATTCTTTTTTGAGTTCATTTATCTTGACTAAATTTTCATCAATGCGCTTTTTGATAGCAGAATAGTATTCTTGTTGCGATACAAAATCACTAAGATTCTTACTGGAAGCAATTATTTCTATTGGAGTTACCTCTCCTTGCTTATACACCACCTTAAGATTGTCTTTGAGAATAGTTTTCTGTCGATCGAGATCTTGATTGGCTCTATCTATTTGCGCAGTGTTTTCGCTGATTTGGGCCGAGGTCAAATCCAATGCCTTTTGAGCAGTTGTAATTTCGGCCGTAAGATTAGCTAATACGTCTTTGAGGGTGTTGGCCTCAGAGCGTTTTGCATTTGCAGCATCTTGATATTGTTGTATCTCTTTATTGAGTCGATTAATCTTTTCCTGTGCACTCTCAGCATTGACCTGTGTAGGGTTGTACAAGAATCCAGCCAACAAGATTACGATTGCTGTTGTCCAGATACCCAGATTGGTGATGACTCTGTTTCTAACTAAATTCAATATTTCCTCCTAGTGAATAAATGTTAACGCTGATATTGGCCAAGTACTCTCAGAGTATCGGCCGTCCCATCCAGCGTTGTACTGGCTCACTCTTACGGTGTTGCCGCTAATACTCTCTACTATCATAGCATGCCCATACTCGCCAGCGGAATAGATAGCAATATCTCCAACTCGTGGAGTTGAACTCACACTAAATCCTGGGGTAACTGAAGCACGTGCTGGGAAATGCTTGGCATTGGTCGGAACGATTGTACCCCACCAGGTAGGTATAGGTTTACCAGGATGTAGTGCAGAAAATCTCCATACCGCATACGATGTGCATTGTCTTTGATAAAAATTCCAATAATCAGCCAGTAGGTTTGGCCATGGTGCATTTACCCAAGGGTATCCGCCGGTTCCCCCATAAGTATTATTTGAAGATGCTGATGCAATACTTGCGGCTTGAGCGGCTTGAGCGGCAGTCAATTGCTTTTTAGTGTCATTTACTATCTGTTGGTACCTAGCCTCATCACCTCTGGTCTGACTCAAGATATTAGACTGTTCAGCTCTTTGTGTTGCTATTGAATCTACTTGTCCTTGTTGTTGAGCAGACAGACTTGTCAATTCTGCTTTTTTATTGTCCAGTACTTTTTTTATTTGGTCAATTTTTATTAGATTTTGTTCTATTTTATTTTTTATAGCTGTAAAATATTGTTGTTGTGCTATAAAATCACTCAGATTTTTACTAGATGCAATTATTTCTAGCGGAGTAACTTCACCTTGTTTGTAGATAATACGTAAGTTTTCTTTAAGAATATTTCTTTGACGATTCAGTTCTTTATTTTGATCTTCTATTTGCTGATTGGTATTGGATATCTGGGTTTTTGTAAGATTCAGAGAAGCTTCGGCGGCTCTTATCTGGGCATTGATACTATCTAGTTTATTCTGCAGTGTATCTGCTTCGTTGCGTTTCTGATTGGCTGCAGCCTGATTTTGATTGATCTGTGTTTTAAGTGCATTTATTTGGGCATCAAATTCATCGGCATAGGCAATACCACTAGACGATACTAGAGACAACAAAACAGCTACTATAGCTATGCTTAGAGCTGTAAATAATTTTGTTTTTATGGTATTGATTTGTATGTCACCCTCCTTTGACCTATCATATTATACCAATTTTTTTATACTAAATCAAATGGGTTATGCTTGAATACTACAGCTTGAGATATCTAATAAGTGCAAACCAACTAGAGACAACTCCGATGAGTATTCCTACTCCGAACATTCCACTAGCTATTAGCCAGAAATGAGCTACAAAATACTCTAGAGTTGGACCTGCACCTAATTTTTCTATCAAAAACGAAGATATGGCACGAGAGAAGGGTATCAGTATCAAAAGCGATATGATTGCACCGAAGATACCATACAGCCCACCTTCTACCAAGAATGGCCCACGTATAAACCATTTGGTAGCGCCTACTAGCTTCATAATTTCTACTTCTTCACGCCTAGTGAATATTGCCATACGTATTGTGTTGAATATGATAAGTAGTGCGATTACCAAAAATACAATACTAAGAACAAGTCCTATACGACTTACAGAGTTGCTTATCCTAATGACATTTTCTACTACCCCTTTTCTATTATCGTCACGGTTGTCAAAACTCGTGTCAGTGACGATTTTAGCTTCTGCAAGAGCTCGTATATTTGCATTTGTTTCTGATATCTTGTCGATATTGATTAATTTGACTTCAAAACTAGCCGGAAGTGGATTACCAATTTCAGATGCTGATTTGGCAAGTTTTTGACCCTCTTCACTGGAGCTCTCCAATTTTTT
>DAOLHK010000001.1:22568-27854 GCA_035329105.1 Candidatus Saccharimonadota bacterium
CCGACAATAGTTACAAATTCTTTGGGGTTTATATGTAGAGAGACACCAGATAATGCAACCGTTTTATTTGGGTACATAACCGATACTCTATCAAGGAGAATCATATGTAATATTGTATCTCAAATGTACTACATGTGCAAAGAAAGAGCTTATGCATGACTCACTTCATTCAAAACAGCATTCTTACAATATAGTTGTTATAATATATACATGAAACCCATCATAAATTCACTATCTAAACTTCTCGAGTCGGTCAACTTAGCAATCAAACAGCTCGATATCGAATCCGATAAATCCAAGCTCTCGAGCCTAGAAGATAGCATAACCCAGCCTGATTTTTGGAATGATAGTTCCAATGCCGAGAAAATATCTCGTGAAGCCAGCGAACTCAAGAAATACATCGAAAGTTGGCAAAAACTTCAATCAGATCTTCAAACTACACTTGATCTAGCACAGTTGGAGTCTGGGGAGTCAGCCAAATTAGAATTCGAGAATATCCTCAAGGAACTCAATACTAGAGCTGAGAGTATGTTGGTAGCCGTTAAGCTATCGGGTGAATTTGATAAATATCCAGCAATCGTGCAGATTTCAGCCGGTGTAGGAGGGACCGATGCACAAGATTGGGCGCAAATGCTTCAACAAATGTATATCAAATACTCCAACTCATCAGGACTAGGTGTAGAGATACTTGATACCTCATTTGGTGAAGAAGCTGGTATCAAGTCCACTACCCTGCTTATCACCGGACCATTTGCCTATGGATTACTCAGATGTGAAAAGGGGGTACATCGTCTGGTCAGGCTTTCGCCATTTAATAGTGATAATTTACGCCAAACATCATTTGCATTAGTCGATGTAGTGCCCCAGATAGATGATAAGGCGGTCCATATCAATGACAAAGATTTGCGTATCGATGTTTATCGAGCTGGTGGACACGGTGGACAAAGCGTCAATACTACTGATAGTGCAGTGCGCATCACACACATACCCACTGGCATTAGCGTTTCTATTCAAAACGAACGATCACAACTCAAGAATAAAGCCACTGCTCTCTCCATACTAGCCGCTAGGCTATCTGAGCTTGCACGAGCCCAAAAGCTTGATGATATTGAGAAATTACGTGGCCAAGTCAAGTCCGCAGATTGGGGCGCTCAGATACGCAGCTATGTATTGCACCCCTACAACAAAGTCAAAGATCATCGAACCAGCTATGAAACCTCAGATACCAGTGGAGTTTTAAACGGCGATATCGGGCAGTTCATCGAAGCCTACCTAGAACAAAACATATCCAAATAATCAATCATTGTAATACAAAAAGACCCCTTGATAAATTATCATTGGGGTCAATTTGTAGCTTTTTTATGAATTGTTACTTAGTTATTTTCTATTTTTACTAAGTACTACATCTTTTGCAGCTTTTTTGCTTTTTCGGTAAGCATGTACACCTGCACTTAAGGCTGTCATACCTAGCATTGCGCTCAATCCAGATTCTAGACCTGTATCAGGCAATGTTCCAGCTGGTACTTCAGTCCCCGGTGTTCCAGGAGCTGGAGGAGTTACAGGAGGAGGTGTTGGTGTACAACGTGGATCTCCTACTGGTATTCCTGGCAAACATTCCTGTGGCTTTGGTGGTTCTGGAGTAGTTACTTTGGCATCATCACAAGTGTCGTAAGGCACTTCGGTCGAACGGACACATGCAACATTGGTTAGCAATCCTTTGGCTTCATCTTTTACCTTTACTTGGAATAAGATGTATCCATTGATTCCGGCGGCATAGTTACCTACACCTACTCCACCTGCTGTAAACAACGCTCCATCAGGTATTAAATGACCTTCAGGATAAGTAGAGTTGTAAAGCTTGACTGTGCCTGGCAAGAGTTCGAATTGTGATGGCAACTTGTCAGTTATTACCACATTATTCATCTTGTCAGTACCTTCGTTTTTGAAGTCTATCTTGAAATATAGACGATCACCAGCTTTGGCTTCTACTTGTTGTTGGAAAGTCTGTTTTGGAAATCCTACAGATTTTTCTATCTTGAGCGGAACAGCTTCGACTTTTACTTTTATTACTACGTAATTAGCATATTCGAAGCATCCCGGTACGTTTCCGTCTGGAGCTGTTTCACCTATCAATGCACCTGAGGTGACGATATTGTCGCTTAGAGGCATTTGAGTAACGCTGTGAGTACTGGCATAAGCCGATCCTGGTACATAACTCAATTTGAACGGCTGACCATTGGCACTAGTAAAATCTACTGTGTCAAACACACTGCCTGGTTGGGCATTGTCAGCTGACACTTGACTTACTGCATTCATCTTGGTACCAAATCCAGCTGGCAAACCAACTTTTACTTTGGTATTTCGAGCTATTCCTCGATAGTTATTTGCTGCACTGTTTAGACTTGGGTCTGCGCCGTTGTGAACATAAGTTCGCAAGGTTATTTCTTGGCCAACTGTTACGTTGATATTGTCATAAAACGGACCTTGTCCGGTTTGTTTACCATCAAAAAATTCAGTCTCATTACCATACATTGGAGTATTGTAAAACGAGTTGAATTGTACATGGTCAAAGCCTGTGGTCAATGGACCATCCCATTTTTTGGTAGGACGATCGGGATACCATCCGGCAAAAGCCATCATAGGAACTATCACAGCCACAAGAGCTGCCATGGCACCTAGGCCGATTTTGGTAGTAAGTTTCATAAGCTACCTCCTTTTAAAAGATGTTTAAGTTAATTTGTTAAGTACAACAGCTTTCCAAAAGAAATAAGCGCAGTTCATTCAGATATATTTAATTTTTAAGTAACTTTTCTGTTCTGGTAAGTATCATATCATATCATGATTCTTATGTCAATGCTTTTGGGAGTACTTTTTATGGTTAAATATATTATGTAAAATTCGTATATTTTCATTACAGATTGTCGTAATAATTTTGTTGTATAAGTACTTATGCTTATTGTCAATATTTATCTGATAAATTTGAATAGTTTTTTGCTCTAATCAAAAACACCCCGAGACCGGGTGCCCGCTCTCCGTGAGGAGAACGAGCACCCGAGAATCGAGGCTTCCAGGGTCTCGACCGAAGTCGAAGCCCTGGGATACCACCCTCAGTCAGGCACCCCTGAGGGTGATGTGACCGGAGTGGTCGGGTCCGGGCCGGGCACCGTGTACACCGGAGGAGGTGGCGGTGCCGGTGGCGGTGCCACCGTCGGCGTCGGCTGCACCGTAGCGGGCGGGCGCGGTGTCGGAGGTCCTGTGCCGCCATGGCACAGGTCGTCCGGCAAGTTGCAAGTTGCCGGTGTCGGTGGGATTGGCGGCTTGCAGCCGTCCGGTCCCGTCGGGCAACCCGGAGGCACCGTCGTTGGCGGTGTCGTCGTCGGTGTCGTCGGTGGCGGTGTGGTCGGCGGAACCGTCCACGTCGGCGGCGGCGAAGTCGGCGGCGTACCGGGAGGACTGATGCTCGGGGTGCTACCGGGGTTCGCAGGCGTGGTCGAGATGAGGCTGAAGAAAGGATGCACGGGCTGGAACCCGCAATCCAGCTTCAGCACCACCACGCGACCACCACCGCAGTCGAACTCCAACGTTCGGAAGGTGGGCCGGTCGGGGCTCACCTGGAAGAGCGTTGGCATGATCTGTGGGTTGGCACCGCGGTGCATCCCCAGTGTCATGTAGCGGTTCGACCGTGTCCGGAAGACCGGGTTGCACTGGTCGAGGATCGCACGAGTGCGAGCCACGAGTGCATCCCACGCCTGCCGATCCCGCAGGATCCGTTGTGCGTAGTTGTACAGCTGGACATCGTTGCCCCACTGACCACTCACGTCGGCCGCGATCACCACTGCAAGCAGTGGGTCGCAGTCCATGCGCGAGTACAGCTCGGCAACGGCCTCCTGGACGTTGTCCGTGGTGACGGCGGGACCGAACTGGCCGTTGCTCCGTGCCTGGTAGGCGTAGAACTTGGCCTCGGCGCCTTGGCACCGATCTTCCGGACCGGGGTTGGCCCCAACGGGGATCACTCCCAGCCCGCTCAGAAGCAGCAACAGACCCAGCGCTCCGGCGATGACGATCATCGCCGCAGACATTCTGTCTCTGGTGGTGTTCAAGGTACTACCCCCTTTCTGGGGTTCGTGAATTGGATTGCCTTTCGAATACAGAACACTTCTCCACTTTCAAAGGCAAGAAAGTGAAAAAGTCACTATATTAGAACTTACTAATAGTTACAACCTATAAGGATAGTAGCACATCCTGGGGGAACTTGCGTTCCCCCAGGACGGCTTCCACCGAACTTCTACCGCTGCGCGGCGAGCTGCTCGGTGTTGACGCCGGGAGGCGGGGTCGGGGGTGGCGGTGGTGTACCGACTGGCCCGAGGGGACCGACACGGTCCGCCTGGGCCGTCTGATCGGCGTTGGCGTCGGCGTTGTTGCCCGCTCCGTTGTCACGTGGCTGACGCGGCAGCAGTGCCCAGGCGATGGCCGAGATGATGATGGTGCTGGCGATCACCAGCACCCACCAGTGGGCGTTGAGCACACCGGTCTGGTTGTTCTCCCACCAGTTGGCCCCGCCACGGTCCTCCAGCCAGGGATGCCAGTTCCAGGCGTACATCACGGTGCGCCAGAACAGCATGCTGATCATGAAGCCCAAAGAGGTGATTCCTCCCCAGTGGAGCCAGGGGAAGTTGCCGTCGACGCGGTTGCGCCACGACTCGAGATCGAGCAGGCGACGCCTGGCCTCGACCCGGTGATCTCGGAACTCCGTGGTCACCGCGACGATCGCCTCGTCCTGCTGGGCGATGCGGCCGTCGTCGGCGAGGAGCTCGTTGACGCGGTCCGTGACGCTATCGACGTCGGTGCGAACACCAGCGAGGCGACCCTCGTGATCCACGACCTGCCGGGCGACGCCGGCGTGCGCTCCGTGGAGTCTGTCGTGTTCGCGGAGGATCTCCGCGACCCTCTGGTTGATATCTGACTGTGCCATGTTGACCTCCTAGGTCGGTTGGCTTGGTTGGGTTTATGGGTACTACAGAAGTCGAATCTATGTCTATTCGGCTTCAGATGATACTCATAAATTGTTAAATTACAGCTCCTTTGGAGGGGGATTGCTCCCCCTCCAAAGAAACCTCTCGGCAGTGTCAGGCCGTGAAACCCAGCTCTGCCATCTCGGCGACTCGCGCTCGTCCGCTGGTGAGCAGGCCGTCGAGTTCCGCGAGGAGCTCGCTGTCGTCGTCGACGTCATTGAGCTCGGGCTCATCGTCCACATCCTCACCCACGGGGGGCTCAGAGGCTTCGGGC
>DAOLHK010000001.1:27954-83123 GCA_035329105.1 Candidatus Saccharimonadota bacterium
ATCGTCCACATCCTCACCCACGGGGGGCTCAGAGGCTTCGGGCGGCTCGGGCTCGTCGGGGGTTGTCGGAGGGGTTTCCTCCGGCTCATCCGAGTTGCTCGTGTCGGCCGGTGCGTTCCTGCCCCTGCGCTCGTCGACGAAGCTGATGATCGGGAGCTGATCCCGACCCTCATAGTCATCGCCCTCGTTCAGGCGGCGGTTGCCATAGGTCAGCGCACGCGCTGCCTGGCCTGCCCGGAAGGGCAGGTTGTCGACATCCGACTGCTCGCCGGAGCTCATGATCTCCATGTACCGCTCGTCGTGCTTGAGCAGCTCCTCCAGCAGGAGGGTCTGCCGCAGCTTGGAGCGGTAGTCCGGGAACAGCTGATCGCTCGGGGCGGCCAGCTCGAACAGCACCAGGCGAGCAAACTCCACCTCGAGATCGGCGATCTCGTTGCGAAGAGCGCTCACGGCGTCGTTCGGCTCCTTCGGGTCGAAGTTGCGCTCCTTGAACTGAGCGACACGCTCGTTGAGCCACGTGTCGATCTGGGACCAGTCACGGCCCTGCAGCTCATCGAGGTACTCACCGACACCGAGGTCATCGGGGTCATCTTGCGGCTCCGGCTCGACCACCAACGGCTCCGAAGAGCTGGCGGTGGTGTCGACAGCGTGTTCACCGTCGATGTCGTCGTCGCTCTCGTCGTCCGCCGTGACAGGCGGGTTGGTGAGAGCGTCGATCTTGGCCTGCGGAGCCTCGATGTACAGCCCACGCGGGTCATTGGCCCGCTTGAGCGCAGCCTTCACCTTCTTCTTCTCGACCTTGGTGTTCGGACCGAGAAGTTCGGAATGCTGCTCGACGTCGTCGAGGCACCGGAGTTCGATGCCACTTCGGCGGTAGCCGTCCAGCATCAGGATCTCCTGCCAGGTGAACTCCGTCATCTCCACACCGTTGGCCTGCATGCACAGGTTGTACCGCTCGGCCAGCTGCCAAGCGGTCCACTGCGCACCCAAGTCGGTGCGAGGCTGCGGCTCTTCGTCGGCCGCGTCGATCTTGCGATCGACTTGTTCGTCGGTCGTCACTTAAAGTGACCTCCCTCCGCCATATTCTGGCGGGTAGTAGTTGGAAACATCTACGGACAGCGGGATTACTCCACACTATCTCGTCACGAAAGAGTCTACTACAAAACAGATAATTTGTCAATAACTACTAACCTTAAGCTTTTATAAATACTTTATTTTGGTTGCTTGATCCTAATAGCACTACTGCGATTAGCTACATCAAAACTACTGTCAAATGATCTCTGAGCTCTTATCATAGCTCCATCCTTATGGTATCTAGCGTGCTGAGTATAAGCACTTCCGTCACAGATCTGAGTGACACGTAATATAGCTGCAAACAGACCTGCTTGATTCTTGTTGGCAGGTTTAGACAATATGCCAGATGCTATATCTCTACTGTACTTCAACAGCTCTGATTGTTTGGACTTACTTACATGGACACTAGTAACTAGATCGCTGCCCTCACCCATCATCGATAGCATCAGCTCAACTGTTTCTTTGCGATAACCCATTTGCAAGAGCAATTTCTCAGCTACAAAGCTATTGTATAGAGCTTGACGTTGTTTATTACCATCAATCGCCACGCACAGCGACTTACCGACATCTTGCATGAATAGAAAAGTCTTGATAAATCCAACTATTTCGGCCGGAACTTTGCTGGCATAGTATCGCTCAAACATACCCAGTACTGCCTCGGTATGTTCTTCTAAGGTATAGCCTTCCCAGGTACCAGTGCTAGACTCTAGTAGTAGCTTAAGATCAGGCGAGACTTCCTTGGCTGTGGCGATGATGTGCTCTGGTGAACTGTAGTAATCTTGTAAGACATTTCTCAGTCTCATGGCGCCATCTGCATCGAGTATCGTCTCGAATTTGTTGAGTTTATCAAATACATCTTTGAAGCTAGCGGGTACGCTTGGCTTTTCAGCTCTAGCGTGAGGGTTGGTGATAGTACTAAATTCTGAGAAGAATCCTTCAAATCCTTTGAGCATCGATGACTGCAGATCCTCTAGACTTTCTCGAGCTTCGATTTGCTGAATGGCACTTACATCCCACAATGCAACTACGTCTTTGATACCTCTACCCAGATTGCCACTATGAAAATCTGACTGTATACCAGATATATGTGCTCTTCTAAATGTTTCCAATAAAAAGCTCTTGGATAGAGCAACGTTTAGTTTTTTCTTGGTATTCGGGCCTTGGATGCTTGCTACTGGTGGTCTATCTGTCAGAAATACAACACCAGCATCAGCTATTCTACCATCTGCTATCAATTGTCTACTATTGAACGCCTGTATATACCTGTCTATAGCTTTGTTCCAATCCGACAACTCAACATCTTTAGGCTTATAGTAAAGTGAAGTTTCACGAATAGTTTGTAGTGTATTTTTATCACGAGAGATATAGTGGGTGTTATTAATCTGTAGGGCCTGAGCGATGGTGGTCTCTATATAATTTGCAGCAAGTGATTGCCAAGGCTTGTCTGACTCCACTGGCAAACCTTCTGTCAGAGAGATGTCCGCTACCAATCTTTGACCTTCTTCAGGTGAACAATTGCTACGTACTACAAATCTTTCTCTGTCTATCGCTTTTATTTGCTCTACAGTGGCATCCTGTGGCCTTGAGCCAGATCTGACCCTGGCAAAAGCTTCAGCGTCTTCTCGATGTGGAGTGGCATAAAAAGTATAGCTATACACATTATGTGAACCCTTTGAATCATGAAATGGACCTACCTTCCAATGCTCACCTGTTCCGTTTTTTCTACCATGCCACAACTCATGTATATCACTCAGTCGCGCCAGAGAGCCTTCCTGCACTAATCTCTCAGTAATATCTGGACGTACGACTTCAGTAGCCTCTTGAAAGACCGGGGAACTTACTTCGCTTCGTAGGGCCATTGTGTCTATTTATCCTTAGTCGATGGGGGTTGTTTCTTTGAGCATAGCATCGACTTGCTCGTCCATGGCTAGTCGATTGTTTTCGAGTTCGTTGATGGTATCTTCTTCTATCTTGGCAGACCAGGTATCATAATTATCTATCTTGGAAATGATATAACTCTCTACTTCATCATCTTGACCAGCTTCAATCAGCTTTTCTAGCTCTGTCATATCTTCTTCGCTAAGTCTTTCACTTATCTTTTGCAATAATCTAGTCCACACTGTATCAGCAAGTTGCTGCAGCAAGTCGTCCTGGACAGCCTTGTCCATATCTTGTGCACCCAATTTTATTAATATTTGTTCACGTGTAAGCATAGTTTACTCTTTCTTGTATTAGGTATTACTTGTCACTCCAGGTGGTGGTTGAGGAGGTGGGGCTGAGCTCAAGGTCAAGAAGGGATCATTATCTACAGATGCTGAAGCACCGACCATTTCTGTAGTGTCTTCCGTGATAGCTTCCGCACCCGATTTGATATCCGCTACGAGCCTTGATACTTCTGAATCAACTATAGATTTGAGATTGGGAAACGATTTTTCCTTAAATGCTGTGATATTAGCCTCATCACCTTCACCAATTAGGCGGATGTATTCGTCTTGTTGAGCCTGGTCCATTTGTTCTACTAGCTTAGCGTTGACTCTGGTATTTAGTATCACAAAGAAAGTCTTAGAGAAATTCTCTTTTTCTGTTGGGCTCAAGTCATTCATGTCGAGCTGATCAAATATTTTGTCGTCTAGTATGTCTGATTTCATAGTTTGTACCATTTACCTTTCTGTATTCCTTATCCGAAATGTCCGGCGGTTAAATGCTGGAAATACTGGGGTGCTAGATCGATTTGAGGGTTTTTGAGTAGGAGTAGTGCTTCGAGCTGCTGTCTGCCTGCAGGACCGGAATTTAATAAATTATTATATGCATTATTACCTATCACACCCTTGAGTCTAGCAATAGCTTCCGTGCGCTCTGCACCAGATACAAAGTCTCCTTTTGCAAGCCTGTCAATGAGCTCTGGGTTGTTGATAGATCCATACCGATGGTCAGTGTCTGGTCCGGGTGTTGGAGGATTATCAATGGCATTCACCAGCTTGTAGGCGCCTATGGCACCGACTATGCCCGCTAAGGCTGCTCCGGCACGTTTGCTCCATCTACGTGTATTGGTTTGTTTTTCTTGAGCTGTAAGTTCTTGACCAATATTTTCTTTTCTTGTCTTGTCTCTATTTGGGTCGCCAGACTCTTTGAACTTCTGAGACCCTAGGCCGAATTTCTCACTACGGGCGCCTACCATTTCTCCTACACCTCTACTTGCATTGTATGCACCATACATTCCCACAGCAGTCCTACCTCCGAAACCTAATATTGCTAAGGGGGCTAAACCAGTTACTGTACCCGTGATACCAATACCAGTAAGAGCAAGTCCTGCAACCATTCTAGTCTTAGGGTGTTTCTTGAGCCATTCATTCATCTTGGCAAGTTTGGGGTGCTCTGCTGTACGTTGACGTAGCATCTCAGCATCCACTCTGGCTCGTACCTTCAACAACTCTTCGACTTTGACCTGGTTGAATCTAACCAATTCTTGTTCGAGTAGACTCTCCATATTACGTTGGTAATCAGCTTGTTTAGCTTGATAGTCTATCTGTTCTTGTATCTCAGCTGCAAATTGAGCATCTGTGTAATCGCGATATTTTGGATCTCTATCAGCAGGTGCAAGTAATCTTTGGTGGTCTAGAGTTCTTTGGATAGATTCGGACTGACTCACATAGTCTTTTGATAGCTCGGAATTTTGTAGACCATTTCGCATGTTTTCAACATGCTTTTGTGATAACGCAGCACAATAAGCTTCGAAGGCTCGATCCATGTTTTCTTTTTCTCGAGCAAGATTTTCTTTGGCTTCTTTGCCAGCAAACATCTTCTCGGATCTTATTCGTGCTGCCGCCCATCGCTCAGTGGCTTCATCATAGGCAGCTTGTGCTTCGGTGATATCAGGTATGGGTTCAATTGGACGAGGTTCTGGTTGGGGTTGAGGCTCAGGCTGTGGTTCGGGCTCAGGCTGTGGTTCGGGCTCGGGCTGTGGTTCGGGCTCGGGCTGTGGTTCGGGCTCGGACGGTTTGATTTTAGTTTTTTGCTCTATAACTGGTACTTCTATCTTAAAGTCATTCCACTCTTGGCCCTTATCTCTAAGCTTGTCCATTTCTTCCCAACTAGCGCCGCCAGTCTCAAGCCATTCTTTCAAAACAGCTTTGTCATATTTTTTTAACAATGCCAAATCTTCACTGATTCTTGCTTTCTCATCAACATCTTCTTTACCTAGAGATGCTCGTTGATCTTTGAGATAAGTTGTCATGGCAGCAATTTCTACTGGGCTAAGTCTAACTCCTTCTACATGTTCACCTGAAGTATCCAAAAGTGCTAGCCATTGTTCTTCCCTCCATCTATCAAGGTGAGTAGCTACAATATCAGGATCATACTTGAGTTCACCTGTCCTGCCAGAAATAACCATCTCATCATGAAGAAGTGGCTTTTCTTTACGGCGCAAATCTTTGAGTCTTTCCCAAGATGCTGCCATCTCTTCTTTGACTTGCTCTGGAGTAAGAGTTTCGAGCGCTACAGCTGCTGACCTTTCAGGCTTCGCAGGTGTTGGCTCTGTAGTTGAGGCCAAATCTGTTTCTAATATGCCCAAATAAGCTTCAAGGGACCTAGTGGAAAGCCCTTTAGCTCTACCTTCTTCGATGTCTTTTTTTACTCCGTCGATTTTGCCTTTTATTTCGGATCTCTTATCGGCTCTCTCAAGACCTGCTTCTGTATCTGTGGTTTCGGGAGTAGCAGTGGCAGGTTCTGGTGTTTCGGCGCTTGGCGTGGGAGGTGCTGCAGGTTCACCCGTGGTGTTTGAAGCTGCAGTAGGTGTAGATGGCTCTCTTGTACCAGTACCTGGTGGTGGTTCGGGTGGGGCCATTAGTCTGGCTGCTACCTCTTCTGGTGTAGGTGGATCGAATGATTCTGCTGAACTTCCACCTGGAGTCGTCTCTACACTATCTGCCATGTTTTTCCTTATTATCCTTGATATCCTTTGAGGATTTAATATTTGTCATTGCAAGTTTTATACTTATGCTTAAATACTATCATAAGAATTATCTACACTCAAGTCAAGCAATACTTAGCGTCTTTTTTTCTTTTTGCGTTTGGATTTTTTGACTTTGCGCATAGGACTTAGCTTGACCTGTTTGCTCGCATCAATTTTTGCAGATTTGGATTTCTTGGTTTTTACTACCTCAGCTTCTGTGGCTTGGCTAGTAGCATGCTTAGCACCTTCGGTGATTTCAGTAGTAGGAGCTTCAACTGCTTCCTGAGGCTGTATCTCGACCTTAAATATCGTTGTAGCTATCTCGTAGTTGATACCGTTTTGGAGTTGAGTAAATAGTCTAAACGCCTCGGACTTGTATTCTACCAGCGGGTCTCGCTGACCATATCCTCGCAAGCCTATACCATCACGCAGATGGTCCATAGTCTCGAGATGCTGTAGCCAGGCCGAATCTATCACCTTAAAACACACCAGCCTATTGATAAGCTGCATAGTATCATCGCCAAACTGTTTAGCTCTCTCGGCATAGAAGTCTTGAGCAATATTCATGAGATTAGAGACAATATCTTGGGGTAGCTTACTGGTAATAGTCTTGGGCCAATCATTATGAACCGGAATGATCTTACGAGCACTCTTAGCCACTTCTTCTAGATCTACCATTGAAGTGGAAGAGTTGGTATGAGTTGTTACTACTACCCCAAATTCTTGCTCCAGAGCCTCAAAAATATCCGGCTTGAGATCTTTGGACTCCAAATATCTACGGCGTTTCTTGTAGATAATCTCGCGTTGTGAGTTCATAACGTCGTCATACTCAACTAGGTGTTTTCGGATATCAAAATTGTGTCCTTCGACTCGTTTTTGGGCTGTTTCGAGAGTCTTTGATATCATCTTGTTTTCAATTGGGACATCTTCTGGGACATTGAGTGTATTCATCAGTGAACCAATGCGGTCACCACCAAACACTCGCATCAAATCATCTTCTACGCTTACATAAAATTGGCTAGAACCAGGATCACCTTGTCGACCAGCTCTACCACGCAACTGATTGTCGATACGGCGCGATTCATGACGTTCGGTTCCAAGCACATGCAGACCGCCGAGTTCTTTGACTTTGTCGTCTAAAACAATGTCGGTACCTCGCCCGGCAATATTGGTAGCCAAGGTGACGGCACCTACTCTACCAGCTTCGGCAATGATACCGGCTTCAGCTTCGTTGTTTTTGGCATTTAGTACTGTATGATCGATACCTGCCTTTTTGAGCATCGTACTTAATATCTCGTTTTTCTCAATACTCACAGTACCAATTAGCACTGCTTGACCTTTTTGATGACGTTCTTTTACTTCTTGGACCACAGCCTTGAACTTGCCTAGCTCAGTCCTATAGATCTTGTCCTGAAGATCTTGTCTGATCATCGGGCGGTGTGTAGGTATTTGCGTGACTTCTAGTGAGTAAATCTTGGCAAATTCTTCAGCTTCGGTCATAGCAGTACCTGTCATACCGGCTAGCTTATTGTAAAGGCGGAATAAGTTTTGGAATGTAATAGTAGCAAGCGTCTGACTCTCGGCTTGGATCTGAACACCCTCTTTTGCTTCGATGGCTTGATGCAATCCTTCGCTATATCGCCTACCAGGCAACATTCGTCCGGTAAATTCGTCTACTATCACTATCTCTCCATCTGCAGATACCACATAGTCTTTGTCCTTAATAAATAATGCTTCAGCCTTGAGGGCGGCTTCTATATGATGCACATCTTCGATACGGCCAGCTTCATAAATATTGTCTACACCTAGAGATTTTTCTATCTTCGCGATACCAGCTTCTGTGACACTGACAGCTTTTTGCTTCTCATCGACCGTATAATCTGTCTTGGGGTCTAGTGATCTAGCAATTTTGGCAAATGTATAGTACCTATCGGTACCTTTATTGGCTTGCTGGGAAATAATAAGCGGGGTTCTTGCTTCATCTATCAATATAGAATCTACTTCATCGACAATGACGTAGTTGAGATCACGCTGTACTATCTGAGATAACTCTTGTACCATATTGTCACGTAAATAATCAAAGCCAAATTCATTGTTGGTACCATATGTGATATCAGCATTGTAAGCTTCTTTGCGCTGTACAGGTCGAAGATGACGAAGTCTTTCGTCTTCATGACTATCATCGGTGTATCCTGGATCATACATAAATGCACTATCGTGGGATATTACGCCTGTCGATAAACCTAGGAAATGATATATCTGCCCCATCCATCCGGCATGAAGTTTGGCTAAATAATCATTGACGGTAACCAGGTGAGCACCTTTTTTACTTAGTGCATTGAGATAAAGCGGTGCAGTTGCTACCAAAGTCTTGCCCTCGCCAGTTCTCATCTCAGCGATAGCTCCACTATGAAGCACTACACCACCTATCAGCTGAACATCAAAATGACGCTGATTGAGTACGCGTCGGCTAGCTTCTCTTACGACCGCAAAAGCCTCTTCTAGTATGCTATCGAGTGATGAATCGAGCTTTTTATGGTCTATACGATCCAAAAACTCGGCTGTTTTAGCCTTGAGTTTCTCATCCGAAAGCGCCTTTATCTCATCTTCAAGAGCATTGATCCGATCTACGCGAATCTTGGCTTTTTTGATCTCTCGTGCGTTGGGGTCACCAAATATTTTTGAAATTATAGACATAGCAAGCTCTTATACATCTGTTAATTATACCAGATTACATTATATACATGTAATCCGAATATTTTAGTCCCGAAATTTATTCCACATCTCTTTGACGCGAAAACGACGTGGAGAATTCTTGTCTTTGTATTTTTTGATCTGTAGTCTAAGCTTTTGCTCTACTATATCTATTGCAGAGTGAGGATTGATAGTGGCGGTTTCAGCAACTATATCAGGACCGGGTACTTCAAGTACTGCAGTTACCTTGTATTTGTTGTCTTCTTTGCCGGATGGATCACGAAATATCTCTACTGCCATACCGATAGCTTTGTGATCTTTTGGCATGTATTTGTCCAATCTACCAAGCTTTTTCTGGACATATTTACGCAAGCTGTCGTCTATCTCGTATTTTCTACTACTCAATTTTATATCTATCATATTGCCTCCACTATGATTCTATTATAACACTTCGGCGCCATAGTATTTTTGTAATACTTCCGGGATCTTCACAGTACCATCAACTTGCTGATAATTTTCAAGTATTGCTATTGTCATCCGACTACTAACTACGGTGGTACCATTGAGGGTGTGAACGTAGTCTAATTTACCATTCTCTGTGCGATACCTGATATTGAGATTACGTGCTTGAAAGTCCGTGCAATTACTACAGCTGGTCAACTCACGGTAGTCCTTCTCCGCGGGACTAAAGTATTCCAAATCATATTTTTCATATGCCGGAGTACTCATGTCTCCAGCCGCAATTCGTACCACACGATATGGTATATTCAATTCCTGGCAAATTTTCTCTTCAATCTCGACTATCTTCTGAAGCCAATTATTACTTTGGTCTGGATGACAAAATACATACATCTCCAATTTTTCAAATTGATGGGTACGGTACAACCCTTTGCTAAATTTACCGTATGCACCAGCCTCTAGACGATAGCTCGGACTTAAACCTGCGTATAGCTTGGGCTCCGCTAGGTCCAAAACATCATCCTTGTGATATCCGGTTATTGGTATCTCGGAGGTAGCTATCAGCACCAATTTCTGATCACTATCGATATAGTTTTGATTTTCTTCACCCCTAGGCATATAACCAGTACCGGATGCTACATCGTAATTCACCATATGCGGTACACCCATCATTTCAAAACCTTCTTTTCTAACGATATTTTGTGCGAATAATTCGATTGCTTGCCACAGACGCAGCATTTTATCTTTTGTGAAATAAAATTTCGCTCCAGATACTTTTGCGCCAGCTTCAAAATCAAATAAATTATTAATCTCGCCAAGTTCTACATGATCTCTAGCTTCAAACTGCAATTCAGTCTTACCCCATCTACGCTCCTCTCTATTGTTATTTTCATCGCCATCCGGAGTATCGTTGGCTAACAGATTGGGAACTTGACTTAAGATATCGTGGTATTTTGAAGTAATTTTATCTAAATTCTTACTGATAGATTCATATTCTTTTTTCTTAACTTTCAATGCTTCTAGCTCTTCTTCCGTTGGCTTGCCATCAATCTTGAGTTGAGATCTTAATGTCTCAGATTTTTGGATAAGTTCAGCCCTGTCTCTATCTAACTTTAGTAATTCTTCAATGTCTACTTCGACACCTCTTCGCACAGCACTCTCTTGATATGGCTGTGAGTTTTCACGTAATTTCTTGATATCTATCATTTGAGCTCCTCATCGATAGTAAATTCAATCGGGTCTATTTCTTCTGGTCGGAGTGTAGGGAACAATATTACATCCTTGATGGCTGGTTGGTCCGCCAAAAATGATACAAATCTATCAATTCCCATACCCCAACCTGCAGTAGGCGGTAAGCCGATCTCTAACGCTCGGATATAGTCATAATCCAGCGGCTGAGCTTCTTCACTCTCGCCCTTATCGAGAGCTGACTGCTCGGTTTGCAATCTTTGTAATTGGTCTATCGGGTCATTGAGCTCATTATAAGCTTTGATAAGCTCAAAACCAGCACAGACCAGTTGCATGCTGGCAATATGACTAGGCTTATCTTTCTTACGTTTGGCGAGGGGGATCATCTCGGCAGGATAATCTAATAGAAAAATTGGGTCAGTAATTTTTTCACGACATGTTTGCTTGTAAAATTCATCAAACAAATCCTTCATGGGCGGATTAGTACTAAGATCAATTTTTAATTTACGCTTCTTAAATTCTTCAATTAGTTCATCGCGCGTTACTTTTTCATAATTGATACCGGTCTCCTCCAGCACCAACTCATTGAGGGTAACCCTGCGGTATGGTGGTTTGAAATTTAGTTCTTGACCTTGATAGCTAAATTTCAATTGTCCATGGGTAGCCATTAAAACTTCAGAAATCATCTGTTCTGTAAGAAGCATCAAATCTTCATAGTTTGCATAGGCTTGATACAATTCCAGCATCGTAAATTCAGGATTGTGGCTTCTATCGATTCCTTCATTCCGGAAATCTCGCGAAAACTCAAACACTCTTTCAAATCCTGCTACAATTGCTCGTTTGAGATATAACTCATTACTTATTCGCAGGTACAAATCTGACTCAAGTTTGTGATGATATGTAGTAAATGGTCTTGCGCTGGCGCCACCGTATAGTGGCTGCAATACTGGGGTCTCTAGCTCAATAAAACCGCGCGTAATTAGAAATTGGCGAATAACCTCTGTTACCTTGCTACGCATCTCAATATGTCTTTTTACTTCGGGGTTAATATGCAAGTCAATATACCTTTGCCTGTATCGACGCTCAACGTCTTTGAAGCCCTCATGTATATCAGGCATAGGTCGCAAGCTTTTTGCCAGAAATGTAATATTTTGAGCAAATACACTGACCTCTCCAGCATTTGTCTTTTGCAGAGCACCTGAAGCTTGTATGAAATCACCATTGTCTAATAACTTGAGCTGAGCAAAATCAAGTTGATTGCTTTTGGTATCAACATCAAGAGATTTCTTATTGATAACTGCCTGTATTTTACCCGACTCGTCTGTAATATCTATAAAACACATCCCTCCCATCAAACGTATACTAGTAATTCTGCCGACTACTTTTACATCGCTGCCTTCGCGCTTATCAAATTCTTCTACCAATACCAAATTATGGGCCGTTCGCTCACCCGCTTGTGGATATGGATCAATTCCGGCCCTTTTAAGGGCAGATAATTTATGGAGACGTTCGTCTCGTAGTTCTTTAAGATTAGCCATACTTTATAGTATACCGTCTTTGGGGCCACATTTAAATGCCGCAAAGTTTGTTATGCAACAGCGATTATTTTGTAGGCAATTGTGCCGGCTGGCACTTCTACCTCTGCAGTATCGCCAACTTTTTTCCCGAGTAGTGCTTGACCAATCGGAGACTCGTCGGAGATTTTACCGCTATCTGGATCTGCTTCGGTGCTTCCTACTATATGGAACATCTGCTTACCAGAATCAATCTCTACATGTACTTTCGATCCTACGGTAACAGTATCGCCGCCGTTATTTTTTATAGTCTTAGCTCTTTTGAGTATATTTTCAATTTCGGCTATACGACCCTCAACAAATCCTTGGCGCTCTTTGGCATCGTCCCAGCTAGAATTCTCGCTAAGATCACCTTGTTCTTTGGCTTCTTTTAACGATTTAGCTATTTCTTTGCGTTTATTTTTAGTTAGGTCTTCAAGCTCTAGCTTGAGATCTTTGATACCCTCTGGTGTTAAGTAAAAATCTTGTTGTTTCATAATTTTATTTCCTCCCTCTCTGGAATCTCAGTATGATTTTGAGTATAATATCCCCAAGAAAAATGACCCCTTGTTTGACTTATTTTGACAAACGCTAAGGCCGATAATTTGTTGGAAAAATTCCTGTTTAGTTTGTTTTTATTCTCTCAAATATGACATATGGTGTCAAGTCCATGTACATACAATTAATTGCGAAGGCTAGAAAAATACCATTTGAGGATGTTTTTTGCAGCTGGTAATGCAAATTCTGATCCTTCTCCAGCATTTTCCACCATGACCACTAAAGCTATTTTGGGGTTCTCTGCAGGAGCATAAGCTGTAAACCAAGCATGTGCTTTGGTACGAGGATTCTTTCCATCAAATCCTTCTGAGCTAGTTTCGGCGGTACCTGTTTTACCAGCCACTTTTACAGGTATCTCTTGTTTGATGGAGCAACATCCCGTACCAGACTCGACTACCCCCTCCATGCCTTGCTGGACTAGCTTGATATTGGCAGGACTTGCGATGCCACTAACTACTGCTTCTGGATCCACATTGCGTACCGTCTGTCCAGTATCGTTTTTGATAGCCGATACAAAACGTGGTTCATATAGAGTTCCGCCATTGGCAACTGCGGCTGTAGCCATGGCCAGCTGGATTGGTGTAGCTTTCATATCGCCTTGGCCAATCGATATATTGTATGTATCACCAACAGTCCACTGCTCCTTAGAGTATGTTTTTTTATTATCTGGCGTAGGGACAAATCCCTTGGCACCTTCGCCGATATCAGATCCTGTAGGCTTACCAAAACCAAATTTTTTATACCAATCAGTTAGCTTGGTGGGTCCGATGCCTTTAACTCCCTGATATCCACCGCCCAATATGTAATAGTAAATGTCCGAACTCCAACTAATAGCTCTAAATAGATTCACTACCCCTAGTCCTTCAGGTTTCCACCCCTTGTAGGTATAGACTATTGAAGGATTATATTGATTGGGAACTTCTATCTTTCCCTTATCTACAACCGAAGTATTGGCGTTGATTGCTCCTTCTTGCAAACCAGCAATAGAAATAAAGGGCTTCACAGTGGAACCTATCGGATACTCTCCTGAATTTACTCTATTAAATAATGGCTTGGCTGGATCATTTAAAAGATTTTGGTAATCATTTTGACTAATACCATTGGCAAAAAGATTGCCATCGTAGCTTGGGTAGTTGACAGCTCCCAACACTTGCCCATTGCGCGGATCTACCGCTACCGCTACCCCAGCCTTGCTTCCAGCGGATTCAACTGCGGATTTTACACTTTGTTGCATTACATCCTGCAATGGCTTATCAATACTCAACACCACACTATTGCCAGGCTTTGGCTCAACTCTCGCCAATGCACGTACTGGCAAACCAGTAGCATCTACTTCTGTCTGTTCTTTACCATATACTCCTCTGAGGTCTGATTCATAGGCCTTCTCAAGTCCTGTTTTACCAATCATATCGATTGGTCGATATTCAGGATTGGCTTCAAACTCCTCAGCTGATATTCTACCTATATACCCCAGGAATGGCGCCAACCCTCCTCCATCTAGATACTCTCTTGTAGGATTAGTATCTATGTTAAACCCAGTAAGTTCACTATGACGTTCTTCGATATTAAGAGCGGTGTCACGACTGATGTTGTCAACTACTACTATTGGTAAGCTATATCGCAATGTTTTTGATTCAGCAATAGATTGAACCTCTTGTGGCGTTTTATTTGCTAGTGCGGCAATAATATCATATGTTGTCTTTCTTGATTGTTCATTTTGTGGTAGTTGAGCAGGTATAACTACTAAGTCAAAATGAGCGTTATTTCGCGCCAATATCAATCCATTCCTATCATATATAGCACCACGTGGAGCAGCAATAGCATTATTTCGTATACGATTTCCACTAGCCAGCAAGCTATTTCTCTCTCCAGTAATTATTTGCAAATACGCCAATCGAGATATCATGACTGCACCAAGCAACAAAAATGCTAATGCCAATAAATAATAAATCCTCGATTTTATAGGTTCTTCAAGCTGAATCTTATCGTTACTACCAGAAAGTATCGCAGCAGACCAATCTTCTGCGGCCTGCATCCTCTGCTCTTTTTTTGAAGTTTGTAGCTTCAAAGTGTTATCGTAAAAATCCCCGAATATGTTCATAGTCTATATTTATTAAATTTAATTAAATTTTTATGCTGTAGTGATATTTGCATTCTCGAACCCTGCACTGCAAGATAGTACAAAACTATTGTCCATCCTATAGTAGCAACTAGCTGCAAACTTATTTGTGACAAATAGACGTTTAATCCAGCTAGCTGATCAGATGAAAAGACAGTAACAAAATTCAAAAACTCATAGAATATCACAAACAAACAAGTCAGCAATATTACAAGCGGTAGGCCAATCTCTCGTTTACCAAATTTCATTACTATTTTGCTAAATACTACAGTAAATATCAAAAAACTAATATTGAATCCGAATTCTTTACCACTTGCCATATCAAGTACAAATCCTGCTACCAGTGCCATATAAAGAAGCTGTTCTAGACTCAAAAAAAGTGAGAATACTATCAGTATTATTACACTTAGCGGTACTGCGAATACGAATCCAAAGCTTTGTGATACTATCACCTGCAATGTAGTTAATATCAATACTATCAACCATGACAAGAATGTTTTCATTGTTTAAGTCCCGTTACTACAAATACCAATTCAAGCGAGTTGGTATTGACTAGTGGCTTGATGTTGGCAGACTGAAATACTGCGTTGTCTGACTTAGATACTGAGTCCACAGTACCGATTAGTATACCTTGCGGGACTAGCCCAGAGCCTGCTGTTACGATTTGCTCCTTGAGAGAGATAGACTCATTTTGTGCTATCTTTTCAAACACATAGCCCCGACCTATCTGGCCACGAATGATTCCTTGAGCACGTCCGTCTTGTCCAATTCCTCGGATTCTAAAATCTGGGTCATTTATAAGCAACACTTTAGAGCTATAATCATTTACTTCATCAATTGTACCGACTAATACTCCACTACTCACAACAGCTTGGCCTTTTTTTATACCACTAGCACCGCCCCGATCGATAGTAAGAAACTGTCTCGTATTTTCAGGGTCTACACTTACCACTCTCGCCGGTGTAAGTTCTAGATTGAGCCTAGAATTGAAGTTTAGTTGCGCTCGTAAGATGTCATTTTCTCTAGATATTTCCTTTAGTGAAGCAAGTTGTTGCCGCAATTCCAACTCTTGTGAGCGCAATTGTTTGTTTTGCTTATTCAATTCATTGATTGAGCTCAAGAAACTTACTTGTTCACCTATACCATTTCGAACCCGCACTAATTGTGCACCTATGGGGTTAGTAATTTGATCCAAGATTAGCTGAAACGGCCAGAAAAGTCCGGATATTTTTAACAGAATTATCATAAGAGCGATAATACTAACAGTGATTATTGGTATCAATACTTGTTTTTTCATATCTTTCTAGCAGTCCCAGAACTAATAAGGCACTTTTTCATATTGAGTAGTAACAAGCACATCTTTGAGACTATCAATATCCTCTAAGACCATGCCTGTACCTCTTACCACGGCGGTCAAAGGATCATCCGATACATGCACTGGCATTTTGGTCTGATTGGACAACAATACATCTAATCCCCTCAAGAGTGCTCCTCCCCCTGCAAGATATACACCTTTATCCATGATATCCGCAAGAAGTTCCGGTGGAGTCTCCTCAATAGTGTGCTTTACAGCATCAACTATAGCTCGTACGCTACGAGCCAGTGCTTTACGCACCTGATCGGAGTCAATTTTCAATTCCTTGGGTAATCCACTCACCATATCTCTACCACGTATTGGAGCATCCAATACTTTATCTAGTTTGGCAGCAGAGCCGATATTGATCTTGATAGATTCTGCAGTTCGCTCACCTATCTGCAAGCTAAATTCCTCTTTGGCATAAGCTATGATATCTTCGGTCAACTCATCTCCAGCTATGCGGATGCTACGACTTGAAACAATTCCCCCAAGAGAAATAACTGCTACCTCAGAGGTACCACCACCGATATCTACTATCATACTTCCTGCAGCATCGTGGACTGGCAAATTACTGCCCACTGCAGCGGCCATTGGTTCTTCTATCAAGAATGCCTGCCTAGCTCCGGCATTGGTGGCTGCATCTTCAACAGCTCTTTTTTCTACCTCAGTAACTCCAGAAGGTATACCTATCACCACTCTTGGCCGTGGGAAAAGTACAAAACTTTCTTTGTGAACTTTTTCGATAAAATATCTTAGCATTTGCTCGGTGATTTCAAAATCACTTACTACCCCATCGACCAATGGCCGCGTAGCAATAATATTGGCAGGGGTCTTGCCTACCATTCGCTTGGCTTCATCTCCGATAGCCAGTATTTGCTTGTTCTTGGTATTTATAGCGACTACTGATGGCTCATTGATCATGATACCTTTACCCCGCACATATACCAAAGTATTGGCCGTACCTAGGTCAATACCAATATCGTGACTAAAATTACCTAAAATTGAATTAATCATATTATTAGTGTACCAAGCAAAGTTGCTTGCTACTAGGTGTTATTGGCTCTTTTGTGCGGATATAAATGCAAAATTAATATCTTATATCGAAAATGAGTTTGTGATATATATCTCAGTCAAAATTTCTCAAGTGGTTTATTTTATCAGGCCAGCTATCAAGCTAAATGCAACAGCATTATTGATGATGTGAAATATTATACCGGGCACAATACTTTTGAGTCTGATATACATCACGCATAATACACAGCCTAGAATAAATGTATAAATCATCACATTATACTGTCCGTGTAATACCGCAAATACCATACTTGATCCAGCTATCCCGATGATCCAACCGAATCTCTTGGTGACCGCTGGAAAGATTATCCCGCGGAAATACAATTCCTCAATAATCGGTATTACTATGACAGTAAAGGCAAAACTTACCCACAGCCCCCAGCCAATTTTGCCAAATTCAAATCCCACCTCCTGAGATTGATTTGGATCAATACTTGGAGCTATCATGACAACAAGTACGAATGCAATACTTACTAGTATTAAGAATACTACAATACCTCCTACAATATATCCGATAGCTTTTAACACTGAAAATTTTCTAATACCTATATCAGATAGTTTGAGTCTGTATTTTTTTAGCAACCATATGATAAGTCCTACTTCGGTCAGTACTGTAACACCCGATAATATACTAGTGACTAAAGTATCTTCGTTTTTGATAGCTTCGCGAAAACTTTCAGGCAGTATTCCAAATCTCGATAATACAATCATTGAAATGAAAAAAAGTGTCGGTATCAAGAAGGTCAGAATGAGTAATCTCAATACATCTCGGACACCCCATGGTACTTTTGCAATAGTTATATCTTTGCGCATAGCCTAAATCAGTATTCCTTAGAGTAACTTGGATATGTCTGAGATACTTATTATTATCATCAGTCCGATAAGCGCGACGAAACCAATGATATGAACGAAATTTTCTTTTTCAGGCGTGATCTTTAGACCCATTTTTTGCAATATCAAAATAAATTGCCTACCGCCATCTAGTGCCGGTAGAGGTAATGCATTGATGACTGCTAGACTCAAAGATATTGATGCGATAAACAGCAAAATAAAGCGCGGGCCAAAATTGACCACTTGAGAAAACACGGAAACTATTCCGATAGGACCAGCTACTTGCTCGCTTACCTGACCTCGCGTGAAAATACCAAGTATCAGATTTCCAAATGCAGCCAGAGTAGCAACTACTAGCATCGCCATTATATAAAGTGCCGCAATAGGAGCTGCCCACCAACTATAGCGCTGCAAACTTATTTGCTGAGCACTGATGCCGAGTATCCCAGTTTGCTCATCGTTTCCAAGCGTCACAGAGTATTGCTTGGTGGCACCATTTTGTTTGACTGTAATTTCTACTGTTTTACCAGCATTTTGCTTGGTAAATGACCGGAGTTCATCATTGTTTGTAAATTTTTGAGAATTAATCGAAAGGATGTTATCACCTTGTTTGATACCAGCTTTTTCAGCCGCACTGTTTTTCGTGACATTAAGTACAGTAAGCTCACTTGTTTCTATTGTGCTAGGCTTGATCGGTCCAAAGCTAGGCAACTGTTGGCCAATTGGGGGCATGCCTATCCAGAGTAAAACTGTAAATATCACATATGCTATCAAGAAGTTGACGACCACTCCGGCCATGATGATCTTGGTCTTTGATCTAAAGCTAGCACTGGCAAAACTACCTTTGCCTGTAACCGAGCCATCCTCTCCGCGCAGCCTTACAAATCCTCCTATCGGCAAGGCATTGATGCTATAAATAGTGCCGCCTTTTTTTCTATAAAATACTTTGGGTGGAAATCCTATACCAAATTCATCTACCTTGACTCCATTGCGTCTAGCAGTAACAAAGTGACCATATTCGTGCGCTATCACTAAAAGCGAAAAGACTATTATGACTCCGATGATACTTAGTATCAAAACTATCATGAGCCAAAGCGCCTTTTACGCTTAGTGTAGTCACTCAATACATTATCTAGATCATTATCATTGAAGTCAGGCCACAATTTATCTACAAAACTGAGTTCTGAGTATGCACTATCCCAGAGCAAGAAATTACTCAAGCGCTTCTCGCCAGAGGTCCGAACGATTAGATCAGGGGCAGGAATATCTGCGGTGTATAAACTGCTCTTAATGAGTTCTTCATCAATATTTTCAGTTTTTACTCCTTGACCTACGATTTTTTTGACAGCATCTACTATCTCATTGCGACCACCATAGTTAAAACAACCTATAAAAGTACCTGCAGTATTGTCTTTGGTCAATTCTTCAGCTTTCTCAATTAATTTTACTAGTTTTTTATCTAGTTTCTCTCTCGAACCAATGATCTTGAGTCTGACATTCTTGGCATGCAATTCCTTGGCATCTTTCAATATGACTCGCAATGTCAAGCTCATCAGATAGCTCACCTCCTCATTGCTCCTTCGCCAATTCTCAGTAGAAAAAAGATAACAGCTCATGTAAGAGATGCCTTTTTCCCAGCAAGATTCGGCTATTTTTTTGAGATTCTTATAGCCAGCCATATGCCCTTCGATAGTCTTGAGCCCATGCTGCTTTGCCCAACGTCTATTACCGTCTAGAATAAATCCGATGTGATCTAAGGGTGGTTTTTGTGTCATAAAAAGTTTTAGGTCTTTAAAAGTTCAGCTTCTTTTTCGGCGATAGTATCATTGATCTGCTTTTGATATTTGTCTAGTAAGTTTGATATGTCTTTTTCAACTTTGGACAATTCGTCTTGGGACATGGTTTTGGCTTTTTCTGCCTTCTTGGCGTCGTTGATAGCTTCATGTCTAGCATTGCGCAAGCTAATATTGGCATTTTCTGCCTTTTCTCGAGTCAATTTGACCATTTGGTTTCTTGTTTCTTCGCTTAGAGTGGGTACATTGATACGTACTACTCTCCCGTCACTACTAGGATTGAGACCCAGTGTATGATTCTCAGATATGGCTTTTTCGATAGCACTGATATTACTTACATCCCAGGGCTGTATCTGTATAGTTTTGGCATCTGGTGTAGTAATAGTCGCTATAGTCTTGAGGGGAGATTCTTGTCCATACACATTGACCTTGATAGTATCTACCAATCCAGCATTGGCACGACCAGATCGTACACCGGTAAGCTCTTCTTGCAGATGCTGCAAAGCAGCTTGCATCTTTGATTCTGCTGTTTTTATATATTGACCGTCCATATGAATGTTTCTATTATAACCTGTCTTAAAAAATACACCAATTTATATTTATTCGCCCAATTCCATTCTTGTAAATCGTTTGATTACAATGTTTTCGCCCAACTTACCTATAACTTCTTTGGTAAGATCTCCGACAGTTTTATCGGGATTTTTTACAAATGGCTGATCGTACAGGCATACTTCTTGATACCATTTTTGTAGTTTCCCTTCTACTATCTTGTCAGCAAATTCGGCTGGTTTACCACTCTTTTCTACTTCTTTTTTGATAATATCTGATTCTTTTTGGAGTTCTTTGGGGTCTACATCTTCTCGATTGACAAAGCTAGGATTGCTAGCGGCTATATGCATCGCGATATCATTGGTAAATTCCTTGAAATCATCTGTACGAGCTACAAAGTCAGTTTCACAATTTATCTCTACCAGTACACCTATCTTATCCCCGTGTACATAGCTTTTTATCACACCAGCACTAGCAGCTCGATCAGCTTTTTTACTGGCTTTGGCTATACCTTTTAGACGCATTAGCTCAACTGCTTTGTCAAAATCACCTTTGGCTTCAGTCAGTGCTGCCTTGGCATCCATCATACCTGCTCCAGTAGATTCGCGTAGTTTTTTAATATCTTCGATTGATACTGTCATTGTTGTTATTCCTCCGAGTTAGTTTCTTCGTTTTTTACTGCTTCTGCAGCGGCTTTGGCTTTGTATTCTGTGTAACCTTTGCTGCTTGCGCTGGCAATTCTTGAAGTAATAAGATCTACTGTCTTGATGGCATCGTCATTGGCAGCAATTGGAAAATCAGCAAACTCTGGATTGGCATTGGTATCTGCTATAGCGATGACAGGTATGTTGAGCTTATGAGCTTCCAAGATAGCGATATCTTCTCGTACCATATCTACTACAAATATTGCAGAAGGTAGACCGTGCATTTCACGCACTCCATCAAATGTTTTAGCTAATTTTGACATCTGCTTCTCTAGTAATAGTTTCTCTTTCTTGATGGTGCCAGCAAAGTCGTTTTCAGCTTGCTGAGCTTCGAGCTTCTTGAGTCTTTGGATACGCAACTTGATAGTGTCTAGATTAGTAAGCATACCACCCAGCCATCGATAAGTTACATATGGCATACCGGCTTCGGTTGCATACTTTTCTATGATTGGTTTGGCTTGTCGTTTGGTACCTACAAACAGTATTTGGCCACCTTGTTTGCAGATATCATAAGCTGCTTTTTCAGCTGCTTCGAGCTGGCTTGCTGTGATAGTCAGATCGATAATGTGCACTCCAGAACGCACACCGAAGATATATGGTTTCATTTTGGGATTCCAGCGATCGGTGCGTTGACCAAAGTGAGCTCCTGCTTCGAGTAGCTGTTTGAGTATCGGGTCTATTTTAGTTTTTGTAGTAGATTTTACAGATTTATTATCTGTTTTTTTGGCAACTGCCATTTATTGATATTCTCCTTCTATCGTTGTATTGGCTCCCCAAGTGGGAGGAGTCATTTGCCAATACTGTTTCGTTAATTTTTTGACCTATCAATTCTATCAAGTTAATAGAGAATAGTCAATATACCGATGATACTCTACTTTTATCTATTTATTGATTTTATACATACTATATGATATTATATCATCGCAACATTCGTACCTATTTGCCTACAAGTTTCCGAGAAAGGAAAACAATATGAGCAAAAAATATGGTTTTGGCGTTTTGAGCCTTGAGCTCACAATTACCGACGAAGAATATGGTATGTTCAGCGAAGGACGAAAGGCACGTATCTTCTGGTTCTGGTACATATTAACGTTGGCAATTTTCATGTTCCCAGTTGCCATAGGAGCACTTATCGCCTCCTTTATTACCAATATCATACTTCCAGAAGGCGGCCACCCTTGGTTCATATTTCCCGCTGCACTGCTAGCGATGCACATAATATTGGTCGTCTTCGGCAGGAAGGGCCTCGTCTACTGCGAGGAAGAAGTGGACGGAAATGTCCTGACTATCCAGGCTGGCACATTTAAGTTTCGTGACATCTTCCGGAAGTCCAGCTCATCCAACTAGCTCTCACGAGCCGTTTGCCAGTGCGAAAACTGGCATCACCCAAGCCCACAACTATTTGTGTATTTAGGTGATAAATTAGCCGACCATATCAAGTTTCTTGAGCTTGGCCTTACCTACTGCTGTCTTGCTGATATTTTGCAGATCAAGTAGCTCTTTGTATATACCAGTCTTGCGTTTGGCGAGTTCTTGTGGAGAACCTATCTCCACGACTTGACCGTTTTTGATACCAACTATAGTATCTACACCTGAAATAGTACTAAGTCGGTGAGCGATGATCATAGTAGTACGATTTGCCATCAGTCTTTCTAGTGCACCTTGTACCTCATGCTCGGCTTTGCTATCTAAACTGCTGGTAGCTTCGTCGAGGATCAGTATAGGAGGATTTTTCATGATGGCTCGAGCAATAGCTATACGTTGCTTTTGTCCTCCACTAAGCTTCACACCTCTCTCACCTATCTCAGTATCAAATCCCTTGGGTAGTTTCTTGATAAAATCATAGGCATTGGCAGCTTTGGCAGCGGAAATTAGTTGTTTCTCGGTGGGCTTCTTGGAGCCATAGCCGATATTGTCTTTTACAGTACCGGAAAACAATTGTGGCTCCTGGAATACTACACCTATACTAGACCTCAAGCTTTCTTGAGTCACGCTATCTACTGACTGACCATCTATCAGGATCTGACCTGCATTTAGCTCATAAAATCGCAACATTAGATTGGCAAGTGTGCTCTTACCTTCACCCGATTCTCCTACCAAAGCTAGCTTTTTACCTGGGTCTATCGTAAAGCTCACGTTTTTGAGTACATTTTTGCCTTTTTCATAAGCAAATCCAACATTTTGGTATTCTACCCTCGAATTACGTATTTTGAGGGGTTTTGCACCTTCTTTGTCTACAATATCGGCTTTGGTGTCCATAATCTCAAAATAGTCTTTACTGCCTGCTGTTGCACGCTGTAAGGCATCTATGATGAAACTACTACCGAATAACGGGAATTGAGCCTGAACAGATAGAGTCAGCAGTAGAGTCATAGTACCTAGGTTGTAGACCCCAATATATGCCTGATAAATTATTACTCCCATAATAGCTGTAAATATAATGTTCAAAACAAGCCTGCGATAGACATCGTACTTGTGCCACTGCACTGATTGAACCTTGGTTTGGCTTTCTATCTTGATTCGTTTGTTGCCATAAAACATTCGTTCTGATGCTTCCATCACAAATGATTTGACTACTCTTACTTGCACAATTGATTCAACAAAGCGACCATTGCCGATGTCGAGGTCTTTGTTGATTCCCTCCTGGTGCTTTTGCCAACTCTTACTGCTCAAGTGAGTTATCCAGATATATATTGGGAATATCGCTGCTAGTAATAGTGCTACTGGCCAGCTGTAAAAAGCTATGACCACTAGAGTAATCACAGTAGTCAAGAAAAACTGCACAAACCCATTGGCTAGAGTCTGCATCAGTGTAGAAATAGTAGCGATTGAACGATCAAGACGAGCCGTAATCTTACCTGTTATCTCATTGTCATAATAGCTAATTGGTAACTTCATGAGATGTTCAAAATAGCGATTTGACATCAAGGTATTGAGCTTGACACTCATCATATCACCCCAATAACCGCTTAGATTTGACAGTAGGGTCAATACAATTGATGCAATACCACCTAGTGCTACCAATCCAAATAAATACTGCAAACCAGGTGAATTGCCATTATTTGCCGCTACAATACCGTCTACTAACCCCTTGGTAACAAATGGCGTTACTAGATTCAGGCCAGATGTAATAACAACAACTATCGCTATAGCTGTATAGTAAGGCCACAAAACCTTGGAATACTTTATAATCTTCCAGATTGCTTTCATTTAATCTCAGTTTAGCATGTGTCGAAAATTAAAACGAGCCCACCGGCCAGACCCCCGCAGGGGTCTGGCCAATGAGCCGTGTCGAGGCATCGAACGTATGTGTGTCAGCCGTAGCTTACATACGTTCGAGTACTGCTGTCGGGGCTTCAGCCGTGAGGCTTAGGCCGGTGTTGGTGTGTGACGGGTGAGCGTCAGGTGCAGAGCTGGTCGGTGGGCTCGCCGGCGGCCGTGATGGTCGAGCCCTTCTCGAACAGCCGGTTCGAGGTGTCGGGCGCGGTGGTCTCGGTGTGGTACCTCGTGAACCAGGTCTGGCGCATGGTGCCCCCCTTGGGGTGGTTGTGTTTGCCATACCTCAGCAGTTGCTGTAGGTTATATACATTATAATCCTAGTGTTTTGAGTGTCAAAAGTTATTTATAGATTTTATTTCGACCATAAAAATAGCTCTTTTATAGCATTGGCTAGGCTACAAAAGAGCTGGTATTACCCTATCTTTTGGTTTTTGACCGATAGAAGGCTGGCTGAAGCGGACCAGAAATACCATATGGTCGCCCAGCCTGCTCATAGCATTCGAAGTGATATTGCTCGACTCTATCCCACCTATCACCTTCGTATATATTGCATATTACCTTACGAGGCTTGTTTCTTGCCCTATATACAATTCGCTCACCACACTGTGTACATAGAGTATAGCACCCTGTTTCTACAAATCGCACTACTGCTCGTGTACCAAGAACCGTCTCTGACGAATCCATTTCATACCTCCTGAACTCTTGATTGACTTAGGTTGAGCTACGTGGCTTCATCAATAGAAAAACAGATACACACAGACTGAACAATAAATACACAAGTGCTTCCCTGTTGTTCTCTGCACTAATCATCGCGTATCCCATAGTCAGATAAATCGCCCAAAGTACTCTAGGCATCATCTTGTCTATGACCCAGTCAGCTACCAACTGCTCTCTTGTCTCGGATCCAGTGGGCTCGGCATATCGAAGCTGACTCATAAGTCTCGGAGCCCACCAAGCCACATACAAGCTATAGAGTATCGTGATGACAATCTTGAAAAGTGGCATTTCAACTCCTTACGCTACTCGAAGCTGATAACTCCAAAAGGTGCGATAGTCATATAAAAATATCAGAGATAAGAGCAGCTGTCAAAGGTGGCGATACAGTATTTCGCTGAGTAATTTGTTATGTTTTGGAGCTGTCAAGCATAACTATAAAACTCATCCCTATCTGTTGAGCGAATAATATGCACACAAAAACACTTGACAAATACGCTTATGTTTGGTATACTAGCGGGCGTTCTGTGGATTGGTCGATTCCACTCCCCCGCAGAACAGTACATTACATAAGTAAAGAAAGGAGATACGACGCACTCTGAACCCGCGTAACTTCATCTATATGGTGAAGCACGTATCAGAATATTATGCGCCTTCTCAGTCAAGCAGTTGTTGCATTTGCAATGATTGCCAACCAGGTGATAAGTACGGTACATATCCCTATCACCGATACAGCTAAGGCTGCCGAAGCCCAACCTGTAGTACCAAGTAACTACACATTGACAATCAACACTACACAACCCGAAGCTCTTGAGCTCAAAGCCAACAAAGGAAACTTCGATCAAGAAGTCGTTGCTCCTTTAAAAGCCGCTCAAGCGCTCAAGGCCGCTGCCGACGCTGCTGCAGCCCAGGAAGCTGCTAATCGAGCTGCTGCAATTGCTGCTACTCGAGTAAGCTCAGCCCCTGCTGCAAAACCTGTCGTAATAGGCGGTGATGATGCTTTCGCCAAGCTTCGATTCTGTGAAGCTGGTGGTGACTACACCAAGAATACCGGTAACGGATACTATGGTGCCTACCAGTACGACATGCGTACTTGGGCTAACTATGGCGGTTATGCTCGACCTGACCTTGCACCTCCAGAGGTACAAGACGCCAAGGCTCGTGCTACCCAAGCCGCTCGTGGTTGGTCTCCATGGCCTGCATGTTCACGCAAGCTTGGTCTATTGTAAGACTGTTCTAACAACTAAATAATACAAAAGCCTCCTGTCAAAAGGAGGCTTTTGTTGTACTAATTATTGTTTTGTTGTAGAATTATCCAGCACCTATCGATACAACAAGGAGATTTCGTTGACCAATCAATCAACAACGCAGCCTGAGCGTTTTGTGTGTGCGTCTAATCTCAGGCCAACAATGGTCGTAGAAATAGAAATTACCCAAGGACTAATGGTCCAAAACGGTCGACTCATACCTTTTGTCGACTTGTTATACGGCCGGTGTCCTCTTCTAGAAGATTATGACAGGTGAGTGCACTGTACACATCATAGGTTACAACAGTAAACCTCAAGCCTATGCAACTATCGAGGTCCATTCGGTTGAAAGACTTTCTGATCCGGCGTCCAATCGAGCTGATCTAATATGTGTATACCACAGCCCAGAGAGGACTGATAGGCACTCTGTCTGGTTCTGGCCAGATGACGAGATCCTAGTAAAAGGAGCCTTCAATCCACATTCCTCCAAACGAAAGAAGAAAAGTCGTAAACTCCGATAATTACTCGGGATCCAAAACACCCAAGCATCTATGCTTGGGTGTAAGTATATGAATTATCTAATAGTTAAAATCAAAAAATCCTCTTGAAAAAGAGGGTTTTTTGTTGAATTATGTCTTTACTGACAAGCCTCACATTCGGCAAGTAGTTCTGGATCTATCGGACAAACCATTGGTTGATCCCAGTCTTTATCGGTTATTTTATTCTCTTTTGTTGCCACTTTCCCTCCTTTTGTTTTTTATCTGCTTATGATTATACACCCATTCATTTTTATTTGTAAATAGTGCTTATGAAAGATTTTATTACACCATATGTAGTGTATATAAAAGACTAGCATAACCACATTAAAACCTATAAAATTAAAACATGCGCGACATCACCAAACCCCACTCCCTTGAAGAAATCATGCATGCCTGTAGTCTACAAAGCGACGACTCAACAGATACTAAAGTATGCCTGATCAATGAAGAAATCACTCAGGGCCTCAATATCATCGAGAGATACCCCAAGAAAGTAAGCTTCTTTGGATCTACGAGGTTTACCGAAGCCAATCCCTACTACCAACAAGCTCGTAGCCTAGCCTCTCGATTGGTCAAGGACCTAGACTATACTGTAGTGACTGGTGGAGGGCCAGGCATCATGGAGGCTGCCAATCGCGGTGCCAAAGAAGCAGGTGGTCACTCTATCGGACTCAATATACAATTACCCAAAGAACAAGTAGCCAACCAATATCAGACAGTCTCTATACCTTTTCATTATTTCTTTACCCGCAAAGTCACACTGACCTTTGCATCTCGCTTATATATCTACTTTCCTGGTGGGTTTGGCACACTCGATGAATTTTATGAAATACTTACTCTAGTCCAAAACAAGAAAATCCACAAAGTTCCAATAATACTAGTAGGTGCTAAATTTTGGGAGAGACTCGATATCGACTTTCACCACAAAGAGATGCTTTCTGAAGAATTTCAGACAATTGAGCCTGAAGACACTAGCTTATACACCATCACTGACGATATTGATACTATTTTGCATATCGCCCATGATGCTCAAATGCGCATATAAACATATAAAATAAGCCCAAGTCTTGAATTTGACTTGGGCCTGGTATGACAACTATCATCGTGTCTCTCTCACGAGCTTAGCGAAAGCATCTTCGAATTTGCCGTTTTTACGTAGGTCATTCACAAATCGTCTGAGATCAGCTTGTGTCAACACAACGCCCTGCTCGACGCCGCTAGCCATGAGCAAATCTATTGTTCTTCTCTCTGCAGACTTAATGATTGTGACACGGCACTCAGGACATTTGTAGCTGTAAACACCTGATCCGTCTGACTCGACGCTTCGCACCATTAGATCTTTGGTAGTGAGCTCCACATCTCCACAATCAGGGCAACTAGTACGTACTGTAGCCATGGTACTCTCCTTTGTTTGCTGGAATTATTGTTCAAGAGGGAAGGGTTTTTGTACTCGTAGTACAATGTCTTCGAAAAGATCTGGGTTTATCTTATATCGACTATAGATACGATTGGGATGTCGCTTGCGATGTAAAAATCCCAAGCGAAAGAGTCTCTCGCACGACTTGCTTACTTTGTAGATATCGCTTGTCATAGCAACATGACTCTTACCCTCAAATGATGGGTCTGAAGTAATTTCTACAGGCGAATTGGATTTGAGACGGTCACGAATCATGTACTCCAATACTTGATCGTCTAGCTTTCGTAGTCTACGCCTCATGATTTCTGTCTCCCGCTTGTTTTGGTTAGGTACTATCTATAGTATACAATCTTTTGTGATTATTGTAAATCGTTTTTGAATTCTTTTGTTTAATTATGACGTTGTGCTTATGTATTTGTTATAATTAATATTTGCAATATCAACTAATCAAGAAATAGAGAGTATATGGAAGATAAAACTACACTACAAGCAATACACAGAATCATGCCGGAACTGCGTGAATCAAAAGAAAAACTCAAGAATTTACGTGAACAGCTCAAAGACGTCATGGAACAAAACGACGAATACAAACAGATAGCCGAAGAAATAAAAGCACTCAGTGAAAAACGATTGGCAGCAAAGCGAGCACTACTAGACGACAAAGACTACCAAAAAGTAAGTGAAGACATGGATGATGAACGAACAAAACAAAAAGACTTGCAAGAAATATTGAGTCATTATCTAGTGAGCTACTACCAAGAAACCAATGATACCAAAGTAACTGATGACCTCGGAGAGACACGCCAAGTGATCTTACAGGCCAAAGTCGGCAAACCAGAAGCTGATATCAAATAATATCTACTTAGATAACGGAGGCTGAGAATCGGCAGAGTTTGTATTGTCTGTATTCGATACAGTACTGCTTGGATTGACCTGTGAAACTGGCTGGGATGGACTAATGTCTAGAGTTGTATTGCTTGGATTTGGTGGCCTAGTTGATGTCAAGGTATTTGGATGTTGCAAATCAGAATTGGTGATTGGAGGTGCTGGTTGTTGAGCCGCCTCCTGAGCCGATGGAGCTGAGCTGGACATTGAGACTACAGGGTTCGTAGATATATTGGCTCCAATTGCCGGACCTTGAGATACGGATGAATCGCTAATAGGTGTTATCTGTGAAGGTTGAGGCGGTGGATTCTCAGTAGTATTCGGAGTATAAACAGTTGAATTAGTTACAGGGGGCTGTGTAGAAGCGTTTGTATTGATTGGTTGATCAGGTAACGGCGGAAGTGATTTGGCCTTCTTACGATGTCTTACGGTCATTATGATTACTATTACTAGCCCTACAATCAAGAGAATTATAAATAATAATACCAATACGGAAATCATTGGAGATATTTCTGGTACATCGAGACCAGCAGCAATTTTAGCTTCTGCGACAGAGCTAAGCTGAGCTGCTAGATAATTGGCTGGATACTCAGTCTTGGCCTTGGTAAAGAGCTGATTGGCGGATTTGTAGTGAGCATTGGAGAATTTCTCAATTCCTTGATCCCAAGTACTGTCTACGGTACTACTGGTATTGAGAGTAATATTGTTCTTCTCAAGAAGTGACTTGACATCACTGACATCACGCAAAATACTCGAAGTTGCGAAGCTTTCTTTGCCAGACTTAGCACTAGCACCTGGATCAACATAAGTCACAAGCCCTATAATACTGCCATCTTCGGCAAAAGCAGGTCCTCCGGAATTACCCTGAGCTGCAGGCACATTTGTATCTATAAGACGATATTTGTTCTCGGCGATGCTCTCAACACCCAAGATTTTTCCCTGTGTAGCAGATGGGATAGTAGTATCTTTCTTGGTAGTCAAGCCGCCATCAACGAATCCCGGAAAACCCATTGCAGTAACCAGTATGGTACTGCCACTATTGGGGTTGGAATTGTTTTGTTCATTCAGGCCACCTAGTGTAGAGATAGGATAATTACTTCCACTATCAAGCTTGAGGATAGCTACATCTGATGTCTTGAGATCTTTGATATTAGCAATAAGAGATTGTCTGAGGGTTTGCTCATCAAAGTCTTTATCTATGAGCTGAGCAGATACCTTAGTATCACTGGTAGGTATTGTTATTACTGTCTTGTTGACTTCAGCTTTTATAGGATCGTTGCTTAGCTGAATGACGAATTTGCGATCAACCGAACTAGTCTTGTACTTGTCTGGACTTATTTTGGACGTAGTAGATAAGAATTTCTCAATTGCCTGTTTATTGCCGGCAGCAATCTGTCGCGCCAAAGCTTCTAGCTGAGGCCTGGTAAGCACCCCTGTATCTACCAAATATTGCAGATATGATCTGAGGTTGGCTGTATCTGTATTGAGACTAAGAAATGTTTGAAGAACAAGCTCTGGAATATCTGATACTACATGACCATTGGTAGATATATAGCCATCGCTTGATATGATAGAGCCGCTACCCACCACTGCATTGCAAGCATTTTTGGCCGAATATCCGACTTGACCATTTGGCAATAATAAATCGATATTCATACAGGTATTGGTACCTACCCTAACAACCGTTGGTTGATTTTTGGCTACAACTTGCAATGCCGTATCGTTGACCAATGTCGTTGGAACATTGGTTGTAGATTGAGACAATATTTCCGGATTTGTTTGAGTCCCTCCCTTATCTTCGGCAGCATATGCAACATTGGAAAGTCGTGGATTAGCATTGCTGCTCAACTCTGCAACACTTCCATATTTAACTGAAGATATTACATTGCGCAGCAATTGTACCTGAGAAGGAATGGACTGACTTGATTCACTCAGACTCATCGAGAAAGGCTGATTATTCACCACTAGAACATATTGGGTAAGCTTGCTAGTAGTGGTCACATACTCAGTGTTTACAATTTTATACTCCACCGCTTGATATTTGACACCCGATATCTCTACCTCGGTTTGGTTGGTTTTCTCTACGAAATTATTGGCATCATTCTTGGGTGCGAAATGTCTGATTGCCAATTCTACTTGACTAAGGTTGCCATATTGAGTTTTTGCTGAGTCGAAAAAACCCTTATCAGCAGTAGTCTCAAACTTCAGATCAGTGTTCTGTACACTACTAGTACTAGTTATTGATGCACTATCGGCTTCACTAGGAGAAATCTTGACAATGGTATAGTCCGACACCTTAGTTAGCTCTTGCGAACTAATAGGCTGACTATCTGGTGTTGTTTGTGCCGTAGTATCCAATAGATTGAAGTTGTATATCAGACTAAACCCGGCTGATGATATGATCTTTTTGTAACCTTGAGCTTCAAGCGCTGAGGATTCTAGATTTGCAGTATTTTGCACTATCTCATCACTTGCCCGAGAAATCCTCAAGACCAATATACCTATCAGGGCTACTACCAATACTCCACCTAATAATAGCCAGATATTTTCCCAAGGAGCACGATACTTGCTAATAGTATGAATCTTATTTGGCTTCGGCTCATTGTGATGAGATTTTTCGAAGTGGTGTTTGTGATATTTTCTTTGCTTACGATCTTTGTATAAATACACTATCAGGAATACTGTACCTGCTATAACAATGATAATAATTGCCAAAAATTCCAATTGATTGGCTCTAAACACCTGCAAGAATCTTTCATACCCCGTAACATAACTCACTACATTGGCATTTCCCACCTCTACTTGTTGTTGAAGGGCGTTTTTGGCATCTATCTTGGCGCTTTCTGTCTGTACAAACAAGTAAGTCAGTATAGCTAATGAACCAAACAAAAGTGTAGACAGCAGTATAAGTAAAAAATTGAGCTTTCTAGCCTTTTTTTTGTGTTTGGCATGGATATCTATACCGTTAGAATTGGGTTTACTTTTTTTCATATGGTAGATTAAAGAAATTCATTTCTGTGATATAGAATTATTTAATATTATTCATTATTATACTTAAGCTTGATGAATATAACAATTCATCTAATTCGTGCATGAAACTATCTACATCAACTATGAATACTAAGTGCTAAGGTAATCTTATTTTATACTTGTATTTAACCGAGCTTAATGCTATTATATTGATTACATGAAAACCAAGATTCACCCTGACTATATAGATACCAAGGTTACCTGTAGCGGATGCGGGGCTACTTTTGATTCAAAATCGACTGTTGCAGAAATGAATGTAGATGTTTGTAGTAGCTGTCATCCATTCTATACAGGCAAACAAAAATTAGTAGATACCGCTGGACGCGTCGATCGATTCAAGGCCAAGCGAGCTGCAGCTGAATCCAAAAAAGACGCACTTACTAAAAAAGCCGTAAAAGCGCTTAGCAAAAAAGAAGCTGCTGCTATGCTCAAAGCTGAAACAGAAATTAGCGAAAAAAACACCACTGAGATCAAAAAAGATCAAAAGTCTAAAGACCAAACAGAAAAATAACTAAAACTATAAAAAACTGCTCTGGCTATATATAATAAGAGCAGTTTTTTAAATTATACGAATATGATAAATGATGAAAAAATAAATGAAGTCAAAGCCCAGCTACAAGAGATTGAAGCTCAATTAGCTGACCCGAAAGTGTATACCAGCTCCAAAAGTGCGGTATTGGTAGCATCTCAAAGAGACTTAATTGATAAGTTGACACTATTTGTAGAGCTTAAAAAAACCAGTGACGAGTTAGATGAAGCCAAGACTATGTTGAATGATCCAGAGATGAAACAGTTAGCCCAAGAAACTATCGATCAACTTGAGCCCAAACTTGCTGAGCTTGAAGACAAAGTCAAAGTTGCCATGTTGCCAGTCGACCCCAACGAACACAAGAATGCAATTATTGAAATTCGAGCGGGGGCAGGCGGTGATGAATCAAGTATTTTTGCCGGTGATTTATTGAGGATGTATCTTAGATATGCTGAAACACATGGATTACGTTCCGAGCTATTGAGTGAAAGTAGTAATACTTCTGGCGGGTACAAAGAAGTGATAGTTCAGATAAGTGGTGAAAATGCTTATGGGAGACTCAAATACGAATCAGGAGTTCATCGAGTCCAAAGAATACCCGCCACCGAAAGTGCTGGTCGAATTCATACCAGCACTGCCACTGTTGCAGTGCTTCCCGAAGCCGAAGAATCCGATATAGAAATCAACCCGAATGATCTAAGGATCGATGTATTTCGCTCGGGTGGTCATGGTGGACAAAGCGTAAATACTACAGATAGCGCCGTACGCATCACCCACTTACCTACCGGTATAGTAGCAACTTGCCAAGACGAGAAATCTCAGCTCAAGAACAAACTCAAGGCCATGAACGTACTACGCTCAAGACTGCTTGATATGCGCATGCAAGAAGAAGAAAAGCAACTCAGCGATACACGCAAATCCCAAATTGGCACCGGAGATCGTTCTGAAAAAATCCGCACCTACAATTATCCGCAAGATAGAGTGACCGATCATCGTATCAACTTCACCACGCATGGACTACAAAAGATAATTGATGGAGATCTAGATGTACTATTTGAAGCACTGCGAAATAGCGAGATACAAAAAAATCTAGATACCGATGAATCTAAATGAACATTCGAAAGACACTTGAGTCTGCTCATGATAAACTGCGTGAAAAAGACATAGCTTCATTTCAACTAGATGCACAGTTGTTGCTGTCACATGTTCTGGGCAAAAGTCGAGAATTTCTATTAGCAAATCCAGAATATGTACTTACTAGCCGTGAAACTACTAAGTTTGAGCGGTGTATTTCACGCCGTATTGATAGAGAACCTATTTGCTATATAACCAATAGTATCGAATTTTATGGTAATAATTTCTTGATAGATAAGCGCGTACTTGCTCCACGCGTAGAAACAGAAACGATTGTCGAGAATGCAATCAAATCTGCGCCTAAACATTCCAGGCTTATCGATATCGGTACGGGCTCAGGTGCTATTGCGATAAGTATAGCTAAAGAGAGGCCTGATCTAGAGATTACTGCCACTGAGATCTCTCAAGACGCACTAGATGTAGCGACACAAAATGCTTCCAACCTCATCAAGAATCACAATATACAGTTTATAAAGTCAGACCTGTTTAATAATGTTGAAGGTGTATATGAAACAGTAGTAACCAATCTGCCCTACGTTTCACTAGACAATATTGACAACATGAAGCCCGAGGTAAAGAAAGAGCCCGCAGTAGCTCTATATGGTGGTTCCGGGGATGGACTTGACCTGTATCGTAAGTTCTACAAGCAACTTCCTGATTACATCAAACCTAGAAGTATGGTTTATCACGAGTCAGATCCGTGGCAGCACGAAGCACTGATCAAGCTAGCAAAATCCGCCAATTTATTATCGATACTTGAAGACTATTTTATATTGGGTTTTAAAAGATGATAATTCACCAATAATAATTGGCTACATATTTTTTTGAAACTATTCTTGCGGTGCTTCAGCCAATGTAGCTTCAAACTTTTGCTCTTTTCCATCTCGATAGACCACCAAAGTCACTTTGTCTCCCGCAGATTTTTGTCCGATAAGTGTAGATAAGCTATTGTTCGCATCGATAGTTTGATTATCAAGCTTTAATATAATATCACCTGATTTCAAGCCAGCCTTGTCAGCCGGACTTCCTGCTACTACACCGCTCTCACCACTCTGTGAGGTAGCTATATAGGCCCCATTTTCCACAGCCAAATTATTGGCCTTAGCTGATTCTGCATCCAAAATCACGTATCTTACGCCTAAGTATGCTCTGGTGATTTTGCCATTATCGGTAACAGACCGGATATCCTTGATAGCTTCATTGATGGGTATAGCAAACCCAATGTTTTCAGAGCCCTGACCTGCTACAGCGGTATTGATTCCTATCACTTGCCCATCGATATTCACCAGGGGGCCTCCAGAATTACCGGGATTGATTGCAGCATCGGTTTGGAATAGGTTTTGCAAACTTTCTGACCCCGCATCGTCCGATGCGATGACTGGGCGGCTCTTGCCCGAAATTACTCCAGTAGTAACAGTATTTTGATATTGGCCCAGTGCATTACCTATAGCCACCACAAAAGACCCTACTTGCATCTTAGAACTATCGCCTATTTCGGCTGGCTTAAAATCATTGGCTCCTCCAACTCTTAGAAAAGCAATGTCATTAACTGGATCTTTAGCTATCAATTTTACATCCTTGTAAGACTTACCATCAGATGTTACCACCTCAAATGAATTACCATCTTCTACAACATGCTTATTGGTCAAAATCAGTCCGTCTTTGGAAATAATGATTCCCGTACCAGCTCCTTGTTGCTGCCTTGACCGTCCAAATATATCCCGAGCAGTCGCATTCGTCGTGATACTGACTACACTTGGTCCAACTTTCTTCGCAATCTCAATAGTAGCGTTCTGTTCATTGATGACTATATTTTTACTTTGAGCCATGCCTAGACTAGTAGTAGTTCGTGATGACCACCAAGAGTATAAAAATGCTCCTAGAAACCCAAATACTACAGATAATACAATAACTCCTCCGACTAGCGCGGGGTTGAAAGAGTTCTTACGTTCTTTATTGATTTTGGTAGTTTTTGATGTGTTAGTCATAAGATTAAAGAAAATATGTTAAACAGCTACAGACCATTTACTTAGTAGCATTAACGCCATAAACACTACGGCTGTGACCAAAATATATTCAAAAATTAAAGTTAGTTTGAGCGTCTTGTTCTTGTAATGAAAATACAATCCACCAAATCCATACCCCAACGCCCCAACGATAAGCGCAGATTGACTTACTAGTAACGAAGTCTTTGGAATATGATATAGATTGATCCAACGACTAGTTATCCAAAATATTTCCACTACTATAAGGGCCCAAATAGAAGCTATGATATATGGCTTATTGGTGAAGCTAATAAGCCACGTTATTGCTAAATACAATACACTCAACCACAAAACTGCCATCACTATAACCGTAGACCAGTGCCAGTAAGCTAGCGCAAGACTAGCAAAGCTAACTCCAAGGATTAGAAGAATTATTTGCAATATATTATTTAGTATAACATTCGGTTTACTAGTGAATTCTTGCAGCAAGATACCATAATAACCCAGACCAATCACTATACAGGCCACTACAAACCACAATATTGGTATTAGAAATATGATATGGATTGTAAATATGTATCCATAAAGTATCAAAAGCCAAAGACTAGGTCTGATAAGTCTGGTGATAATGTGCGATTGTTTTCGATTGACCAATATCTTGGACAGTAGAAAATAATTTACCACTAAGACTATAGGTAATATCAATAGCTGGAATGGAGTGTAATACATGATTCCTATTGCAAGTACTGTAATAATCACACTACCAAAAACTCCCAGTCTTTGGTCGTGGGTAAATATCTCTATTCTTTTTAGTTGATCACGAAGTTTTATAATCAGCTCCAATTATTATTTGAATATCAGTTGCAGGTGGGACGTTTGGATCGGGTTGAGCTATGGTAGCCTTTACACCCAAACGCTTTTCCAGAAGCGATACAGTATACGGCTTCTTGCCTCCACTATAGTCAATTATCTGGGTTGTTTTGACGGTAGTTGTCTCGGCAGGGCCAGATGTGACTATATTGTAATTATAACTTTTTAACTCCTGTGATACTAGATTTGTAAGGTTGGTAGTTTTGGTACCGTTTAATAGCCCAATGGTAGCAGCTTCTTTTTTGATATAGCCATCAGCAAATATTGTCCTTACATAGGCCTGAATCGCTTTGTGATTGCCAACACCTGCAATTGGAACTACTACACTGGCACCACCAATATTGGAGTCCGTGACGAGTTGGGAGGTTTTGTTATCAATGACCTTAGAATTGATAAAGTTCGGATCTATATCTTTGAGTATTTTGCTCAATCGTTCTATCTCCCAAGCAGCCAGATCGGTACGCACATTATTCCCCACAATACTCAACAGTTCATTTATCTTGATAGGATTTGTCAGTATATTTTGCGCATTTGCCTTCTCTCTTAATGCTACCAAGATATCTTGCTGTCGTTTGGCACGACCGTAATCATCTCCGCAATCACCCTTTCTGCATCTGGCGTATTTAAGAGCCGCGCTACCATTGAAATGCTGTTGGCCCGCCATGATGCTAAAACCGCAAGAAATATTTTCATTCTTTTCACAAGGATATTCAGGATCAGTTAGATTTTGTTCAACCTTGACATCTACTCCACCTACCAAATCCACGGCTTGTTTTAGGGCAGAAAAATCCGTGCGTAAATAATAATGGATAGGTATGTCCAGGAATTCTGATACTGTTCTTTTTGCAAGCTCTGGTCCACCGCCATCTTTGAGTTGCTCTCCAAAAGCATGTGCATTGTTTATCCTAGAATAACCTTCACCTGGGATTTTTACGTACATATCACGCGGTATGCTTAGCATAGCGGTATCTTTGGTTGCTGGATCATAGCTAGCTACTATCATAGTGTCGCTAAGTTGCTCACCGGCGTGACCGGCATCGCCCACACCTAATAGCAAGATATTAATACGTCCTTCTCCTTCGCCCTTGAGTTTTTCAGGCTCTACTGCTTCACTTTTTAGCCCAACAGCCGAAGGCCCTAGATTCTTTACCAATACTTTATTGTATGATCTATAAAGTCGATAGCCTATCAACCCTGCGATAATAGCTAATATTACAATTATAACCAGCAAAACGCGAAGCCAAACTCGTTTTCGCTTTGGTTTTGGAGACAAATCATGATTGGGTGAATACGAATCTGTAGTCATAATTCTATATAGCTAATCCAAGTAAATTGTACATTAAAAACGTCAGCATCAATTTATTATAACTCAAATATAGCGATTATATGAGCTTGTTCTAGACTTGTTGCTTGTGGTAGCAAGCTAAACCATCGTATAATCTATAAAAGATGAAAAACAGCACAGACCCCAACCAATCCATCGAGTCGGAGGACAACAATTCTACGCATCAAGTTCTTGAACCCGGTCAAACAGTAAAGCCTCAAACACCTGAGCAGATTCAAGCCGAACAGAATCGCGCCAACCAATTACAGCACGACACAGACCAATACAATTCTGATATCGAAAATATAAATGAGTCTACGATCCAAGAAAATGATGCATCACAAGATTTTGAGCCTGAAAAAAAGCGCTCAATATTTAAAGAGCTATTGATATGGGCCGGTGTAACCATAGCCATAGTCCTAATCATTCAGAATTTTATTTTCCAAGCATTCTATGTATCTGGCAGCAGTATGGAGCCTGACTTTCGTAATGAAGATTATCTGATAATATCCAAGATACCCCTTACTTCATACAATGTTGCAAAATTATTTGGGCAAAAGAATATGGATATCAAACGTGGTGATGTGCTTGTATTTCGATACCCCAATTCTCCAGAAACTTTTTTTATCAAGCGTGCTATCGCCTTGCCTGGTGAACGTATTACCATTAAAGACGGGGTGATTACTATTTATAACGAAGAAAATCCCGACGGACTTGTTCTCAAAGAAGACTATATCGATCCACAATACACTACGCTTGGTGATATAGATGAAGTGATAGAAGATGGAAAAGTATTTGTTGTTGGAGACAATCGCTCAGAAGGAGGTAGTTTTGATAGCCGAGAATGGGGTCAGCTTCCTCAGCAAAACATCACAGGATTTGCAAAATTTAGATTGCTACCAATCAGTGAATTTATTTTTATCGGAGATCCTGAATACACTAAATAGCTTTTAGTAATTAGTAAGTTGGTTCTTTACCCGTAATTTGTGCATATAGTCTAGCCAACTCTTCGTCAGAATAATATTCTATCTGCAGTTTTCCGCCCTTGGCAGTTTTGTATATATTGACCTTAGTACCAAGATATTCGCCGAGATCATGGGTCAACTTCTTTTGCGGTGCTTCGGCCTCAACTACCTTCTTGCGTTTGATCTCTACTCCACCCTTGAATTCTCGCACTAGGTTTTCGGCATGACGTACTGTCAAATTGTGCTTGATGATATAATCCAAAAATTTATCTTGTTGCTGTGGGTCAGTCAGAGATAAAACCGTACGAGCATGCCCCTCGGTAATCGTTCCTTCATTTAATGCAAGCTTGGCTTTGCGGGTAAGATTTTGTAATCGTAATATATTGGTAATTGTAGAAGTAGCTTTGCCGACAGATTCACCTATTTTCTCATGAGTAAGATTGAATTGATCGACTAACTTCTGGTAGGCAACTGCCAATTCTAGAGGACTTAGATTCTTTCTCTGAATATTCTCAATAAGAGCAACTTCCAACTGCTGTTGCTGAGTAAAAGAACGTACTATAACAGGTACTTTTGCAATGCCGGCCATCTTGGCAGCTCGCAGTCTTCTCTCTCCCGCAATGAGCTGGTATTTCCAGTCATTGATACTACTCACTACTAATGGCTGGAGTATGCCGAATTTCTTGATACTATCAGCTAGCTGCTCTAGCTCTTCAGCCTCAAATTCAGTTCGTGGTTGGTATGGATTGGTTGAGATATTTTCGATAGGGACTTCATTGACAGATTTATCGCTAGCAATTACAGCTTGAGGTATGCTATCACCTGCAAATTCGTCCAATGATTCGATCTGCTCGGGAATTAGAGAATCCAGTCCTTTTCCAAGTCTATTGTTGTTCGACACGTTTAATTACCTCCTTTGCAAGCTTTTTATATGCAAATGCACCTCTGCAAAATCTGTCATAAGCCAGTATTGGCTTACCGTGTGATGGCGCTTCTGCTAATCGTATATTGCGAGGTACCGTGGTGTCAAATAATAACTTTCCAAAATGCTTTTGCAATTCCTTAATGACTGCCCCAGACAGACTATTCCTACTATCATACATAGTAACTATTACTCCAAGCAGTCTCAGATTGGGATTGAGCGCCGCCCTGACCCTTTTGACTGTGTTGAGCAATTGACCCAAGCCTTCTAAGGCATAGTATTCAGCCTGTGCGGGTATAAGTAGCAAATTGGCAGCCACTAGACCATTGATAGTCAAAAGGCCAAGTGATGGCGGACAATCTATGATGATGTATTGATAATTCAATCCCTCCAGAGCTGTTTTTAACACGAACTCACGTCTTACCATACTACTAAGTTCTATCTCCGAAGCCGCCATATCACCACTTGATGGTAAAATATCAAGATTTTTGTATTGTGTCTGTTTGATACAGTCTCGTGCAATTACTTGACCACGCAACACGTCATATAGACTATATTGGAGTTTGCTTTTTTGTATTCCAACACCAGAGGTACTATTGGCTTGAGGGTCTAAATCTAGAAGAAGTACTGTTTTGCCAAGTTTAGCCAAATAAGCCGCAATATTTATTGCGGTTGTTGTCTTTCCGACCCCTCCTTTTTGATTTGTAACAGCAATAATACTGCTCACTCACCCTCCGACTTTATAGATATAATTATAGCATATCTATAGATAGTGAATACACAAATAAATCTGTATTATATATTACTTTGATGTATTGCCAATAATCATTTACAAATAGAGTAATATTTGCTACAATATCTTAATTCAACTAATATTAAATATATGCAAGCAGTAATAGAAACCGGATCAAAACAATACATCGTCTCTGTAGGCCAAGTCCTAGAGGTTGAACTTTTGCATTCCGACAAGAACAAGATAGAATTCAAACCATTATTAATAATTGATGGAGACAACGTCAAGGTAGGCAAACCCGTTATTGAAAGTGCTGTAGTCAAAGCCGATATCAATCCTGATATTGTAAAAGGCGAAAAACTAAAAATTCTTCACTACAAGCCCAAGAAAAGACAATCCACCAAGACTGGCCATCGCCAAAAGTACTCACAAATCACAATTACTGATATAAAATCCTAAAGCTTAGTTACAAGCTGGTTTGTTTGAGCCTGTTCTTATTTCATTAAACCAGCTAATAGTGTCATTGATACTAGCATTCATTGTCTGATAATGATCAACCAAACCCCTAGGGTTGTAGGTCTGCACAGCAAACGGACTTGTATTGTACTCTCGCAGAGTTGTTTTATTACCAGAAGCACAAAGTCGCTCATAGGCTGATTTGCTTTGGCCCACCAAGACAACGTTGTCGTGTATTCCATGGTTTATCAACTTTGGAGTGTTGGTTTTGACGGAACCTATCAGATTGGCATCCATATCAGAAGCAAATTGTGCATAGATAGGATTGCTAGCAATATTTCCAGTCTTTGCAGCATTGATAAACTCAGGTGTATATAATGCAGCAGATCTATTGGCGCCAATGTTGGATGGATAAAACTGGTTTACATTGTCAATACAGACATTTGCGACATCATTATTTAGATTGTTGACCCATTTTGGTAACAATATCCTACTGACGGGATAATTCCTCTTATACCAATCTTGATAACTACTGATAACAAATGGTCCAAACCAATTGATATTGGCGCCACTAGTGATTGCACTGGTCAGGGTTTCTTTGACGCTTGTTACTGGCCCAAACCCAACAGCTCCGGCTATTTTGATGTTGGGAGCATATTTGGAAGCTAGAGCATCTGCCCAATATGCGGCGTGCCCACCTTGACTATACCCGGCAACAAAAATAGCATCCTTATCTACATTGCTTTTTGTGATTTCTAGATTGTTTAATGCTTGGATGGAGTCTAGAACTACCTTGCCCTCTAATTCACCCACCATATAGTGGTGCATCCTGGTATCATCACGCATGCCCTCATAGTCAGTTACTACCACTATATATCCCTGGCTCACATAGGCAGCCAGTTGCGAGTCATAGTTGGCCCAATTTCGTTTGTTGGGCTGCTCTATACTGGAGGCACATAAGTCACCTATCCCAGTAGTACCTGTGGCAAATGACATGACCGGCGTCTTGCCAGCTACAGCATTGTCTGGAACATAAACTCTAGCATACACCAGTACTTGATCCGATGATCCATCTGATGTATTGAATCGTATGACTTGTTTTTTGTGACCATAATTTACCGGCAGATTGAAGGCTTTGTTGGTCTGTCTGATAAGAGCTAATGTTTGTGCAGCAGTAAATGACTGTACTGGCTCGGATGAAATAATCTTGCCTGTTTGAATTTCTGGAGGCTTAGTAAGCTCTACTTGTTTGACTGGCGAGACTGCCTTATGTGCCTGATAAAAATATTTGCTCCATACGAACACAGCCAATCCCACTATCGCAATGATAGATAAGAATATAATAATCACACTTAGCCATATTCGACTTTTCTTGGGCTTTTGCATATTACTATCGTCCATTATCTCATGACTCATGCCACTTTGCATCGGTTCGATGATCTGATGAGATTTTCTATGGATTACTGGTTTTCTATGTGATTTATTACTCTTTTTCATATTGATACCAATTTCTTTTTCATGACATACATATCCACATCAGACACTACTTCGGGCAATATCTTATCAAGCTCATAGTCTTGATGTTCATAAAACTTCTGCTGATTGTGTGTAACCAATGACAATGTCTCCACTCCACGCATTTTAAGTCTTTTTTCTGTCTCGCCCAAAAGTTTTTTACCTAGTTTTTTATTTCTAATATCGGGATGTATGAAAAGCCAATACAAGAATCCTTGATTCGAAGACTGAATACCGCTCAAACTATACCCGGCAAGGCGATTGTTATAATAAAGCCCCACATACAGCCGCGAAGGATTGAGAGAGCCCATATACATCTTGAATAGATTATTGCTATTCAATACTTTCTGCCTGTAGCCTGATGAAAAATAATTGAAGTCCGTAATAAGTGCATCCGAGAAAAGCCTGTGTAGATGAGTGACGTGTCGCACTGGTATTTTTCTAATCTTTACCTGACTCATAGATTTTTGTCTGATATTATCATCTATGCATTGGCGATGTAGTGCTCAGCTTCAAGCGCAGCCTTACATCCCTCTCCAGCAGCAGTTATTGCCTGTCTGTATCTCTTGTCTGATACATCTCCTGCAGCAAACACACCTGATATCTTGGTAGTAGTATCTGGATTGGCTATCAGATATTTTTTCTCATCTAGGTCTATTATGCCTTCAAAGAGCTTGGTGGCTGGAGTGTGTCCAATCGCTACAAACAATCCACCGCACTCTAGCTTGGTTTCTTTGTTGTTTTGGGTATCTTTTAAGACCACACCTTCCACAAAATCTTTACCTAGCACATCTATCACTTCGGCATTGTAGATGATATCGATTTTTTCATGATTCTTGACTCGATCTTGCATGATTTTACTTGCCCGAAACTCATCACGTCGATGTACTACAGTTACCTTATCGGCAAATTTAGCAAGTGTGAGTGCTTCCTCCATAGCACTATCCCCGCCTCCTGCTACAACTACGTGCTTATTAGTGAAAAAGAATCCATCACAAGTAGCACAGGCCGATATACCTTTGCCCATCAGGCGCTGTTCGTTTTTGAGTCCTAGCCAATTGGCACTTGCACCGGTCGATATGATAACTGTCTTAGATTCATATACATCATTTGCGACCCACACCTTTTTGATATCACCATCTAGTTCGACTTTGGTCACAAAGTCGGCCCTAAACTCCGTACCAAATCTCAGCGCTTGAGCTTTCATCTCTTCCATCAGTTCTGGCCCCATTATGCCGTCTTTAAATCCTGGGAAATTTTCTACCTCGGAAGTTAGTAGCAACTGACCGCCAGGTGTATCGCCAGCTATCATCATAGTCTTCAGGCTTGCTCTAGCGGTATAAATAGCAGCCGTATAGCCGGCTGGACCAGCCCCGATAATTATAACGTCGTAGATAGTTTTAGTTTTGTTCATAAACATTAATTATAGCAAATTTTTAGGGGCAGTTTTTGGTTATGGTATAATAAAAGTACATAAAAAAGGAGAATGACATGGTAGGATTCGTAACAAATATTGAACAAGATACGCTTGAAAATGAGAATTTTCGTAAGGTACTCTACACTGCAAAAAATATGCAACTAGTGGTAATGAGTATTGCTGCAGGAGAAGAGATAGGTCTAGAAACACACCCCGAGCATGATCAATTCATCAGAGTAGATGTAGGAAGCGCCAAGGCAATCTTGAACGGTGAAGAATCAGAATTGATGGACGGATCTTGTGTGATCATACCCGCTGGAGTCGAGCACAATATCGTAAATACTGGTGAAAACGCTCTCAAACTATACACTATCTACTCACCTCCAGAACACGCCGACGGTACTGTTCACGCTACCAAGGCCGATGCCGAAGCAGCCGAGCATTAAAATATTTTCTACTTTTGATGTAGTGATACAATAGTATTGCTATGCAAAAACTCTCAAATCAACAAGCTAATGCTATTAGCTCGATTGGAGCTTGGCTCAAAAACAACGACCAACCATACATCACTCTCGGTGGCTATGCTGGTACTGGCAAGACTACTGTAATCGCAGCGCTTAGAAAGATACTTGCCGAGAACAGACCTGATATGAAGCTGGCTTTTTGTGCCTATACAGGCAAAGCTACTCAGGTACTCAAAAAACACCTGAACTCTCACAAGTCAGTCGGCAGAAGTGATACCGTATCTACATTGCATGGACTGATATATTATTCCAACTCCAAAAAAGACCAGCCACTTTCGTGGAAGAAACGCGAGAATCTCAATTACGACCTAGTAATAGTCGACGAGGCTAGTATGCTTAGTGAAGACTTGTGGAACGACCTACTCAGCTTCGGCAAGCCAGTGATAGCTGTCGGAGACCATGGACAATTGCCACCGATCAACTCTAGCTTCAACCTCATGGCCGAGCCAGAGATCAGACTAGAGCAAATATTTCGCCAATCTGTTGATAGCCCTATTATTAGTCTTGCTACCAGTGCTCGAACCACCGGTGAAATACCCATAAATTATTATTCTGACAAAGTACAGAAGCTAGACAAGGCTCAAGCCGAGACTGGTGATAAGGTAGAGGAGATACTCCGGCAATACAATAGTGATAATTTAGTATTGTGTGGTTACAATCACACAAGGCGCAAGCTCAACAAATACATTCGTAAGCTAAAAGAATTTGAATCAGAAGATCCTCAAGTAGGTGATGTCATAGTCTGCCTTCGCAACAGTAGAGAAAGCGGCCTGAGCAACGGACAGGTGGGTACTATCCGGGCCATATCCGATGCTGATGATGACACCAAAAAAAATTGGTGGTACATCAGTGCTGACTTTGATGGGCGAAATTTCGAGGGCTATGCACCCAGGGAACAGTTTGGTTCACTTACTACCATGTCACGCTTACCCAAACGCAAGAAAACTGATCTCATCGGCTTATTTGACTTTGGCTATGCCTTGACTGTACACAAAGCTCAGGGATCTCAAGCTCGGCGAGTACTTATATTTGAAGAACGATTTTCACAGATGAGCGACGAGGACTGGCGCCGCTGGCTATACACTGCTGTAACTCGAGCCGAAGAAGAGCTCTATATAGTTGGGAATTAAGGACTGAGTAAATACCTATTTACGCTTACGCTTGTTTGGATCGAGCTCTTTTTTACGTAGTCGCAGAGATTTTGGTGTGACCTCCAAGAGTTCATCATCTTCAATAAAATCTATACATTCTTCTAGGCTCATCTTGACCGGTGGCATGAGTTGTACGATACCATCACTAGAGCTAGTACGCATATTGGTAAGTTGCTTGCCCTTGCAGACATTGATCTCCATGTCTTCGGATCTGTTATTGAGCCCGATGATTTGGCCTGCGTAGACCTTGACATTCGGCTCTACAAAACAAACTCCACGTTCCTCAGCCTTTTGCAGTGAGTAAGCAGTGGTAGTGCCAGTCTCAAATGCTATAAGTGCACCGCTGCGTAACTGTTTGAGTGCGCTACCTTGTTCTTGGTAGCCTATCATCAGGCTGTTGATCACAGCCGCACCCTTGGTGCTCGTCATCAGTACACTACGCAATCCTAGAAGCGCTCGTGTAGGCAACTCATAGACCAACTTTGTCACACCCTTTGATGTACTGAACTGCTCATTGAGCGTAGCTCGGCGCGTCCCCAGCTCCATTTGAACGGCTCCGACATGCTCAGGAGGCACTTCTATACTTAGCTCCTCTAGTGGCTCTAATGTCTTGTCGCCATCTTGCTTGGTCACGACTTGTGGACGGCCAACTTCTAGCTCATAGCCCTCTCGCCTAAGTGATTCTATGAGTACACTCAAGTGCAATTCGCCTCTACCACTCACCAAGAACCCTATGTCGCTTGCTTCTACCTGCAATCCGACGTTGGTTTCGAGCTCTTTTTGTAATCTATTACCAATTTGACGTGATGTAGTGAATTCGCCTTCTGTACCTTTTACGGGGCTAGTATTGGGACCGATATAAATTTTAAGAGTTGGAGCTTCTACTTCCAAAACCGGCATGGCCTCGGGATTATTTACATCAGCAATAGTTTCACCAATTTGTGCATCAGCGACACCAGTAAGCTGCACAATATCGCCAGCAATAGCCGATTTTGCCTCGATAGTAGTTAGTCCTCTACTAATAAAAACATTGTCTATGCTGGTTTTGGTTTGAGTGCCATCTTTTTTACATAACATTATAGTATCACCTGGTTTAACTTGGCCACGATTTACTCTTCCAATAGCATACTTACCCTTGTAGTTATCCCAGCGCAGTGCTGTCACAAGCATCTGAAAATCACCACCTAGTTCTACATCTGGAGCTGGAATATTATCTATAATTGCCTTGAATAAAACGTCTAAATTGCTATCTAAATTCATGTCAGCTGGCATTTGCGACCAAGCTTTGCCCTCACGGCTTATTGCGTAATAGACGGGGTAATGCAACTGATCTTCGTGCACGGCTAGCTCAAGGAATAAATCCGCAAGTTCATCTTCTACTTCAGCAACTCGACTACCTGACTTGTCTATCTTATTAATCACCACAATTGGTTTGAGCCCACCAATAAGAGCCTTTTGCAATACAAATTTAGTTTGTGGCATCGGGCCTTCTTGGGCATCTACTATCAACAGACATCCGTCAGCCATATTGAGGGTGCGCTCTACCTCGCCGCTAAAGTCTGCGTGTCCTGGGGTATCGATAATGTTTATGCGGTAGTCATTATAATTTACGGCCGTGGTTTTGGCTGTGATAGTAATACCACGCTCACGCTCTTGATCGCCACTATCCATTATTAAGCTTTGGCTCATCTCGGCTTGGTTATCTCTAAATGTCTGAGATTGCTTAAGTAGCCCATCTACCAGGGTAGTCTTGCCATGGTCTACGTGAGCGATAATAGCGATATTGCGTATTTTGGTGGGGTCTTGGGTTTGGTCTGACATAAAGTCCTTCTGATCTTTTGAGTAAAAAATAATAGCGCTTAGCAACTGTAAATGCTCTCGCGCTACATATTCTTTCACTATAGCATCATATAAGATAAAACACAAGCACATATATTGACATAATTAATGTTTAATGTTAATATAGTTTCAATTCCTGCATGGATGTGCAGGTGGCTCACGAGATAGTGAGTATCAGAGCAAGGAGATGAGACGGATGTCTTATCATCACGCAGTTGAAATCACCAACGGACCGTCGCTACATGACATGAATGGCTCGGTCATGTACGGGCCCAAGATGAGGCCAGTATCTCTCCGCCTTCACTACACCCACACGGGTGAAGGCGAGGAGCTAAAGGGCTGGGTCGAGGCAATGGTGCTTACCAGGCCTGTTGCCGATCGTTGTCGGTGGTTCATCCGCTTCAGGATCGCTCAAGAACGTGGTGACTTAGGGCCGCGCTACCGGCACTTCTACTACGACTCGTACAACCGCGAGGGGTTCGAGCTGCCAGACGATCACCCGATGTGCCTGCTCGAGCAGTTCCTCTACTGCTGATATCATCAGCCGCCCGCCGGGAGCGTTATCTCGGTGCATCACCCAAGTCTATAATATTATTGTAGATTTAGGTATTTGCACTAAAACAATGACTGTTGCTCAAACGACTTATTACTGGCTGGTAAGCCTATAGCATTTCCCTGCAAAACTTCACCCCTAGTCAGAGCTATTAAGAATTCAAAGATACGCACCATGGCATAGGTATCAAGCTCACAGTATTGTCGAAGACTCTCCATTAGCTTGGCCTTCTCAGCTTCACTATTCTTGTCAGTATAGACAGCCTCCATCCATAGCCTTTGAGCGGTAGCTCCCTCAGATATGTCCATATCCTTGTAGCTTAGTTCTGGTGCTAATACTGGCAGTACATTCTTGATGCTTGCCGACCCCATGAAGTCCTTGTCTACATAGTGACCATTCTTGAACGGCAACATCAGGTCCAATACTCTGTCATTGACTTGAGCCAAAAATACAGCATAGTCAGGTTGCAGTTCTGCCATGAGATTATTACAAGTTTTCTCAAATCCCTCATACCACACTAGTACGCTTCCCTTGTCACCAATATCACTTTGCAATTGTGCAAGTAGCTCTGGTACTGGATTGGTATCGAGCGTATGTAAGAATTCTCGATGCTCTAGATCAGCATCTAGGCTCTTAAGTATGTGTAATGAATACTGAAAAGGTAGTTGTTGGTATGGTTTCAGACCATCAAAAGGCGGAACTATAGAGGATAGTGTCTCATAGTCTAGAAAATATATAGGATATTCTAGCTTATCTATAAACTTAGCTATTTTGCCAGTATCTACTAGCGGCTCACCTAGCCTGGTAGCTTCAATCTGTCGTTTCTGTACGGGCTTGAGCTCGAATGTATCTGGGATATCGACAATCGAACTAATATGCATATCCTCAAGATTCCCAATCTGCTCGGGTGTAACTTGTGCCAAACTATAGATAGAATACTTATCGTCTGTAGGCTTGATACTCAATAAGATATCAATCCACTCTTTATATCCACCAAGTTTGACTCGCCTAGGAGTAGGATCCGGCATCGACTCAAGTCCTATCGTATTGATCGCTGCTACAATATTACGTCTAGTTGATTCTAATTTGGATTTGACTTGTATGGTTACATCTTCTTTGCAAGTCATTTGCTTAGCATCAATTTCACCATGACGCACGTAGCTATTGTTGCAATATATCACTGATATATTTCTTACCTTATAGCCAGCTCCTTCTAATACAATTACCTGAAATGCCAAATCCTCAATATGATCAGGCTTGACCTTGGTGCTAGACTTGATCTCATATAAATCGAAAGTATTTTCTTCCACCAACTCGATCACATCCACTATACAAGTGATGCTATATCTATCTATATCAGCTTCAAATCTTCCTTGAGTCAGCACCTTGGCTCCGTCCGCCAAAGCTTTCTTGGTCCTATCAGGCATCGAGAGATACTCATTGTAGTTTTCAAACCCTACTCTGACTATGTCGCTAAATAATTCTTCAGCATACTTTTCAAATAAGTTACCGGCATCAAACATAGCTTGCAAGTTGGCATCTGGTTCGGGAAGCTTCTTCTTGTCATGTCGTTTGAGCCATAGCCAAGCAGGATGCTTCAAGAACATCATATATTCTGATTTGCTCAAGGTAATCATATTAACAATTATACCTCAGTTTGCTTATATCGTTGATAAACAGCTTAAATCGTTGTCAATTTAAGCTAATTAATATAGAATATTTACGATCATTTCATACTCAACCAGAGGTGATGGACCTATGACACAACAGCTCAAGAAAACCTTGTATGAGATATTGGGTGTTAGCCCAGACGCTACATGCGAAGAGATTAAAACTAAATATCGCTTGTTAGTCAAGCAGCTACACCCCGATACTGGCAGTAAGACAACTACAGAAGAATTTAGGGATATAACCTATGCATACCACACACTCTCAGATCCTTCACTACGCGAAGCATACGACAAAAGTATCGCTGGGAGTGCTGGGAATGCATACTCAGTTACTAATCCATCCAAGAATGATACAAAACGTCGCGCTTTTGAGGTACTGAGACAAACCATACTAAGCAGTATCAATGTCGTTTTTGCCTACGGTTCTGAGTTGTTTTGGATTATCCGAGCCTATGCCATATATGCATTGATTGTTGCGCTGTTGCTAGCTGTAGTCTTTGTTGTCCTGCTAATTCAATAAGGCGCTGATACTACCTGCAGACCTACACCTTTCGTGTAGGTCTCATTATTTACCACTCACAAACTTCTCTACCACATGAGCAATAATGTTACTATATCCCTTAGTCAGGTCATGCCGAGAATTGGTCTTGTAGACCTTGATATTGTCATATTTACTTAGTGCTTCAATATGTTGAGATATGATAAGTACATCAAACTTGCCGTAAATGATACTAATCGGTATCTTTAGTTTTTTGATATCTGACTCTACATTTTGATGTTCTATAGTATTTTTCAAGCTCTCACTAAATGCGTACCAACTATGTTCCTGGAGCTCTATTTGGCGTATACCTAGCTTGTGCAACATCGCAGCTGTCTTCATAGCAAAGTCTTTTTGTTCCCGCAACATTCTATATACCCGGAAGTAAATGTTCTCCGAATCTTTCTGCCAGAACCTTAGCTTCTGATCGCTTAGTTCACTTCGTTTGTATATCGGTAATGAACACAATACCAGATCCAAAACTTTTTCTGGATACGTAACTGCATAGTGAGTAGCTACAATCGAGCCCATCGAATGTCCTACAAAATGAGCTGGTTTTCTGATGCCGCTTTTTTTCAGACTATAGTGCACCGCGTAAGTATGATCATCAACATCATATTTGATATTGGTAGGAGCTGGAGAAAGCCCAAACCCAAGTAGATCTACCAGCACAATCTTGTGCTTACCTATTAATGGCTCTACGACTAGCTCCCATACAGTAGTGTTGCTGGCGATACCGTGCAAGAACACTATTGGATTACCTGGTCCATCGATGATTTCTACATTGAGCTTTTTTTTGACTTTGAGCCGATAACTCAGCCATCGCTTGAATAGGGAGTATTTAACTGAAAACTTTATGTAGCTCATGATTATATTGTACAGCTAGTCAGGCATTATATGCCAATATAAAAAAGCCTACTATGCATTTTCTCCTTCTAGTTAATGCATAATAGGCTATAGCTTAGGGGTGGATAAATTCGGGAAGTTCAATCCCCTCAACATGCCTAGGGTCAAGTCTGCACCCGTCAGCAGGGTACAAGAAGATCTCATCCTCATATGGGTCAGTCGGGACGAACAACCTCAGTATGCCTGTTTCCGTGAGTTCTTCCTCATCATAGCGATAAAGTCTTTCTTGATAACAGAATGAATTGACCTGACATTTTAACCATGTGTGGGAATTTGGACCCAAGACATTCTTGGAGGCAACCCAGAAGCACACCACCTCTAGTGTGCCGTCGTTTAGTACTATTATCTCGATATCGCCCCTAAGGACATACTGCCGACCACGCTTACGTGTCTCTATCTGCCCGTAGGCAAATCTAGAAAGAACGATTTGTGTAAGGTGCATTTTTCTCCCCTTATCGCTGGAACTATTGAGGCGCAAATTGCTGCTTGAGATTCTACTTCAAATTCAAGTTCCAGTCAATCAACACTCTCTGGATATTAATTCACCAATTCCCAGTTAACAGATATGTTATTTTTATAGTCCTGCTCACTAGTGGGATTGATAAAGATTGTAATGAGTTGATCTGCCTTTTTGTATTCTTTGATATATTGCTCAGTGCTTATTTGACCGACTCCAACGGTAGCAGTCCATCCCTTTGCTACTAGCTCGTCATCATAGTATTTTGCAATAGTTGCCAAGTCGTCATTGGTATTAACCGTCACATTGATACCTTCATTTACAGTGTCAGTTTTTTTACTGAGGCTGATTAATTCTCCATTGGGATATTGTGGCAATCCAGCCGATATATATGCATCGGGATAGACCTCGATATCTTTAGCCAGCTCTACCACGGCCTGCTGCTCTTTGGTCAGTACTGGCTTAGAAAGATATTTGATTGCAAAATAAGCTATGCCACCAAAAAATACCAACACGCCCAATACTATTACAAATACAATGACTACAATGTGTTTGGACGATTTTGCAGTGTTACTATTGGATTTGCTCATGTATTTATTTTAACACAAGCACTAACTTCCAAACCTATAAGATAGATTTATAGACTTAGAAATTCATCTCACTGCATAGTTTGCAGTGAGATACTAAGATATCTGTGCCCACATGAAATTGCAATTCTCTGGATTGCTATAAAGCTTGACTCGACCAATAGCCACGCCCAACACGAGTATCATATTGACAAAGCTCATATCGGACGCCCAAATGTTGCCTGCCCGATCGTAGCAAGCTTCAGAAATGGGTGCTCCTGGTCCGTTTACTGCGTAAAACTTGGCTGGGAACATCTCCAATATTGCCTCGATATCCCCTAGATGACTACCAACCCTTGCTGGATGAAGAGTTATACGCACACCATCAGGGTTTATCACTACCCAGTACAATCTATCTGCATCCGTGAAACTATAGATGCAGTTAAGATATATCGCTTCCACGCGTTCAGCATAGATCATTGCAAGCTCCTTTGTATTGCGAGCAAGGTACGAAATCTCTTCTAGAGTTATGCGCGATATTTTAGCATAAAAATTTATTATTTTCTATATCTAGAACATCATCAATTCATACTAGGTAGTATGTTTAATCGGAATAAGTCTTTTCAATATATCGCCAGTGACCAAAATCAATATAAATACACCCACAACAACAATTATTTGATTTGAATTCAATGGCTGGGTATTGAGGTACTTTGCAAACCCGGTATAAATCACTAGTACCTGTAGTATAAATGCCATACTTATCCCTCCGAATAATAGCCAATTGGTTCTTTTGAATCCCTCTATAAATGACTGATTGTCACTTCTGGAATTAATAGAGTTTGCCCACTGTGCCACTACCAGAGATGCAAACGCTATTGCTTGTGCGCTGCTAGTACCATTCGGCAGGGATAAATAATAAACCACAAGGGTCGTTACGGCCATCACAGATGCCATCACTATTATTCTTTGAAACCTTTTTCTACCTATTATAGGCGACGAAGGACTGGCCGGCGGTTCATTCATCAGATTTCGCTCGGCTTTTTCAAATCCCAATGGAATCATTGTAAAGCTATCAGTCACAAAATTGATCCATAGTATCTGCAATGCAGTAATAGGTAAAGGCAAAGCAAATATTAGCGCCCCTACTATAGTGAATATTTCACCTAGATTTGTGGCCAGTACGTAAGTAAGCATTTTCTTTACATTACGAACTATAGCTCTCCCCTGACTTACAGCATCAACAATAGTTGCGAAGTTGTTATCTAACACTACCATATCAGATGCTTCTTTGGCGGCATCATTGCCTGAGCCAACAGCAACCCCTACATTCGCCATTCTAAGTGCAGGTACATCATTGATGCCATCTCCAGTCATAGATGTAATATGAGTCCTATGTAATGCATCCAGGATTTTGAACTTATGTTCGGGTAATACTCTACCAAATACTTTGTGGGTCTTAATCAATCGTCTTATTTGGGTATTATCGGATTCCGCTATAGCAACTCCCAGTTCAGCTTGACGATTATTCGATATTCCAGAGATATTTGCAAAATATCCCGCAGCTTCCTTGTGGTCACCGGTTAAAAGTATTACATCTATACCGGCGTTGTGAGCAGTCTTTACCGCTTCAACGACTCTCGGTCTTAATTCGTCACCAAAGGCCACCAATCCACCAAAAAAGTAGCCTTTGAGTTTGGCTTTTTTTAGGTCTTGTATATTTTCGTTTTTGGCTGCAATACCGAGCACCCTCATGCCTTCAGATGCCATTGTAGCTATCTGTTTATCAATCGTTTTTCGTGCATTTAGACTCAAATCACAGATATCCAATACAGCTTCGGCTGACCCTTTTATATATGTAGTATATACATTCTTGTATTTCCATACAGCACCGCTCATTCTCATGTTCTGTACGAATGGCAGTCTATGCTCAAGCTTCCCTATGGTCTTTGATTTGTCCAAATACTCGGAATAAATAATATCATCTATTTCATCGCTTTTTCCTTCATCGTGAGTTGAAGATTTGAATGTAGCTGCTACTAAGTCAGTCTTTGCAGATGGAGACCATGTCTGTGCAATATGTAGCTTGTTCTTGGTGATAGTCCCCGTCTTGTCTGTCGCTATAAGAGTCACTTGCCCCAATGTCTCAACAGCACTCAAATTACGAACCAAAGCATTTTTTTTGGCCATATTCTTTACTCCAAACACCAGAACTATGACTACTGCAATAGGTAACCCTTCAGGAATTGCCGATACTATCAAGGATAATACAAACCTTAAAGCCTCAAAAGGATCGTGCCCTCTGTAGATTTTTAATGCGAATGTACATCCCGCAATCACAAATACTATTAGTATTAGTTTGCGTGTCAGATTATCTATCTTGTTTTGAAGAGGACTTTTAGTTTTGTGCTTTTGAGAGAGCTTTGCTATCCGACCAAACTCAGTTTCCATGCCTATAGCAGTAATAACCATCTCTCCATCACCCTCACTTACGAAAGTCCCTTTAAAGGCCATATTGGTTTGATTGTATAAAGGCAACTTCTTCTCTAGCGCATCAGTGTATTTATGTTGCTGTTCTGACTCGCCAGTCAAAATTGACTCGTCTATATGTAGATTATTTGAAACTACCAACCTTCCATCTGCCGGTATCTTGACGCCCTCTTTGAGTATCACCACATCTCCAGGTACTAGTTCGGAAGTCAAAACCCTCGTAATCTTTCCATTTCTTCTTGTAAAACAACTCAACTCGCCCTGTTTCTGTAGAGATTTCATCACCCTATTTGCGGAAATATTTTGTACATAATATATAATTGCGTTCACCATCAGTATTGCCAAAATCACCAATGATTCGATGATCTTGCCTATGGCGACACTAATGATGGCTGAGATAAACAGTATCAGTACAAACCAGCTCGCAAAGGGCTCTACCAATGTCTTAAGCCATTGCCAGGGATTCCTGATGACTACTTCATTCTTACCATACTTACGCACTCTTTGTTCTACAACAAAGTCCTTCAGTCCGATCTGTAGAGAATCTACTTGCAAAGACTCCAGGGCCTGTTCAACAGTTTGCTGTGAATAATCCAGTCTATTGGGGGTCATA
>DAOLHK010000002.1:0-69742 GCA_035329105.1 Candidatus Saccharimonadota bacterium
CCAAATCCATTTATGGCAACACGAATCATAAAATAAGAGCCTCCTTTAAGAACTTATGCTTACTATTGTACAGTTTAAGAGACACTCTCTCAAGTACAGATTCATTTTTTCATCTTGGTATGCGGCATGCAGATATTATCTGAGCAATCTGCACCTGATATTAGCCCCATCAACTCTTCTTCATTATGTGCGCCACATAGCGCTTGCTTAGTCTTAGTATTTACAAAGCTTGGTACTGCTGCAAATCCTCCGCATGCAGCTGAAATAATTTCATTGTATTCTTGCATCTTAGCTTGGTTTTTTTCGTCATTCCAAACTTCTAGCTTATCGATACTTACTTTGGATTTTTCTTCGACTTTCTTTACTATAGGTTTCATACCTATACAGTGCGGACATGTTTCACCGTAAAATTCAATTATTGCCATTATCCCTCCTAATATTTGTTATTGTGCTGGTGGCTGAGCAAGCGCTTGATCAATCGCCTGAATCAAGGCTTCTTCGCTTTTGGTATCTATTAGCACTCCGTTCACCAAGAAAGAGGGTGTACCAGGGAGGTTGAGTTTTTCGGCGAGCTTAGTATCTTTTTCTACTAGATCTTTAATCTTGCCAGAATCTTTATCCTTCTTCCACTGGTCTATATTCAGCCCTACCCTTTTTGCATATTCTTCAAATTTAGCGTTTGGATCGGACTCATTTTCCCATTCCTGTTGGCTTTCATAAACAATATTGTGCATTTCCCAAAATTTACCTTGCAACCCAGCTGCCTCTACCGCATATGCCGATGCTTTTGCATTCTTGTGTATAGGTAATGGGAAATTCTTGAACACAAAGAGTGTCTTGTCTTGATATTTGGGTAGTAAGGTGTCCTTTATATAGGCGTGCCATTGTGCACAGGCCGGGCACTGGTAATCACCAAATTCTGTAACTACAACAGTACTATTGGGGTTGCCAATAGAAGCCCCGCTCTTGAGCGCTGTTTGGTCCTCTTGACTTATTTCAGTGTTGCTTCCGGTGCTGGTATCTTCTGGGGCAAGCAGAGCTCTTACAATAAATCCTATTACAAAAACTATAGCCAGTCCGATCAAGAATGTAGGTATGTATTTCTTCATATCTGTAATCTTACTAAAATAAATCCTGTTTGAAAAGCTATTTTAGCTTGGCTTTTACTTCTACAAAAGTTTCTACTTTTCTAGTTTTGGGATCAAATTTCTTAAATTCGAGCTTTTCGATAGTATTTTTGGGGTTTTTACGGGTATAGTAGCGACTACCAGTAGCTTTATTTCGCAATACCACAATTTGTTCTAAGGTTTTTTTAGACATAACGTTTGTAAGTATAACCTAAAATCTTCTATACATCAAGAGTTATTGAGATTGGACAGTGGTCAGAGCCCATTTGTTCTGGATGAATTTCAGCAGATTTGACTGACTTTTTCAGTTTGCTTGAGACCAAGAAGTAATCAATCCTCCAACCAACATTGTTAGCCCTTGCATTAGCCCAGTGAGTCCACCAGGTGTAATACCCATTCCCTTTGTTGAACAATCGTAGTGTGTCTATAAAACCTTCGTTGATAAAGTTTTGAAACCCTTCACGTTCTTCGTCGGTAAAGCCTTTCTTGCCAATATTGGGCTTTGGTCGAGCTAAGTCATCCTCTGTATGAGCAACATTTAGATCTCCACAAAACACGACGGGCTTGGTTTTTTCTAGTTCTTTACAATACTCTAGAAATGCTGGATCCCAGTTCTTGTGTCGAAGTGGTATACGACTTAAATCATCCTTGGAGTTAGGTGTATAGACCGTCACGACAAAATAATCATCATATTCAGCTGTTATTACCCTTCCTTCGGTATTAGGATTGCCATATTTGTCATTCATATTATATTTTTTGACAATATCTTCTGGTAATCCCTTTATGACATTTAGCGGCTTGATCTTGGTAAATATTGCCGTACCGCTATAGCCAGCCTTGTCGGCTGAATTCCAATATTCCGTATATTGCGGTAAGTCTATCTCAGCCTGACCTTGCTTGGCTTTTGTCTCTTGCAGGCAGATTATATCCGGATCATAAGTCTTTACAAACCTCTGAAATTCTTCTTTTTTTAAAACTGCCCTGATGCCGTTTACATTCCAAGAAAATATTGTTGTTATCATTTGTCTATTATAACAAAATTGACCCCGAAATAATCTCAGGGTCATGCTCTTTTACTACAACAGCCTTATATCAATCAATCTGATTAAATTTGTGCTTCTTTCATGTATCTTTGGATTCGCTGAATTATATCTGCATCAGATGGATTACGATTCAATACTTGTGACAGCGTGTCACTGCGCGATCTGCCTTTCACGGTCTCTTCGATACGTAACATCATTTCTTCAAGCTCATGCCTGGATTTTTCTGCCCTTACAGCTTGGCTGTAGTAGCACAGATGGCGTATATGTCAATTATTGCCCCATCCCATTTATCTTCCGCACCCCAAAGAAAGTAGTTCTACGATTTTTGGACATTCGATCCTAACTGCTTCCAGGATTTCTACACCAGATTTACCAGATCTACTGTAGGTAGTCATTTCGATCCTCCTATGCAATAGGTACAAGTGCTTAGATATAATAACTGATTACCAATTAATTGCAACCAAAAACGCGGAGGCATAGTGTAATGCTTACCGCGTTTATATAATATCTATTAACATGTTTTGCCTATCTATTTAGTTTTGACTCTCATTTTTGCTGGGAAAGCTTTGTTTTGTAGTCTTTCAGCTTTTGCAGCCCACTTGGTAGCCATCTCATCCCATATGTCTTCTGCTATTTGCTTGTCGCGCAACAGATTCTGGGGCATTCTTCGTATCCTTCTCAATACTCTCTTCTTCAATTTCATCACCTCCCTACTTTTTGTATTTACATATACAGTATACACCCAGCCAAGTAGTATTGTGACCAAAATGCTTATGCAAAATATTATTTGATTGCACCTTCAGATTGTAATAATGTGATTTTATTTTTTTCACCTCGATTATATCCACCAACCGAACCATCTGAGCGAATAACTCTGTGACAGGGCACAGTCGGATCATAGTTTTGTTTCATGATACTGCCTACCACCCTAGCAGCCCCTGGGCTACCTGCTATTGCAGCAACTTCACCATATGACATAGTTTGGCCGCTCGGTATATTTCTCACTACATCTATAACCTTACTTTTGAAATCCATACCGATATTTTACTACAGTGAACCCTCTGTTATTTAAAACCATGAAGAATTGCTGCCATCACACATAGAGTAATAAGCTGATTACTCAAATTTATAACAGCTAATTTTGCTGGTCTCTTTTCGAATACTACATTTGAAACAGAATAGGTCATCACAAATCCTAGCCACAACCATATTGCAACCTTAATTGCACTCAGCATATCTTCAGGGTTTGCTATTACCAAGAATCTTTGAAGTACAAACGCCGATATGAATGCCATGACAAGCATCACTAGCATGCCTTTAGCCATACCTTTTTTGACATCCTTGTCTTTGAGTTTGGCTAGCTTTTGCCACTGGGTGCCAAACATAAATTTTGAATACCAAAGTGTGCCGATAGCCATTGCGGCAACTGTTGCGAGCACAATGCCTTGCCAATTATTTGTAAAAAATTCCAACATCTTAAATTACTCCTTATTTTTTATAGTTGTTATGTTTGAGTTTATTATCTACTATAAAGTAATAAACTTCAACTTTCTAAGTACTTGAATCTTTGGACCATTTTGCCCTTATACTCAACCATTTCACTAAACATCTTGGTTGGGCGTACCCATACTTGACTCTCTGAGTTATCATATAAACTCACATATACTACCATATCTTCTAGGGTCTCTGAGTGTTTAGCTGTGCATAGCACTAAATATTTGTTGCCTTTATAGTGCTGATATTTGCCGGTTTTTATCTGCACCATACTAATAATTATTAGACTTCAATAAGCCACCGTTAAGTGCTCTCAAGGCATTTACGATCACCGCTACATCTACCAGCTCTTGCAGTAACGCACCATAAACTGGCGGTATCTTCCCGAGACTAGCTAATATCATCAAAACTATACTTAGTCCGATACCAACAAATATGCTTTGCTTGGCGATACGTACACTTCTTTTGGCTATAGACATTGAGTCGGCTACTTTTGAGATATTATCTAGCATTATCACTACATCGGCCGACTCAGATGCTGCGGTCGATCCTTTGGCACCCAATGCTATCCCGACATCTGCAGCTGCCAAAGTCGGTGCATCATTTACACCATCACCCACCATAGCCACAATTTCTTTTTGCTGCCTATGTGATTGAATGACATGAAGCTTTTCTATTGGCAACAGACCAGCATGTACATCACTTATACCAACTTGCTCAGCTATTTGATTTGCTACTACTTTTTTATCGCCAGTCAGCATTATTATCTTGTCTACAGTTAGATCATGTATTCTCTTCAATGTTGTGTTGGCATTTTTACGTAGCGGATCGGAGAATTCTATATTACCCATAAATTTCTTATCTATACCCAAATATACTGCTGTGGATCTAGACTCATTTTCTTTGGGCGGCACTTGTACTCCTTTGTCTTTTAAGAAACTTAGTTTGCCGATATAAATATTATGTTGTTTGTACTTAGCCGATATTCCACCCCCAACCTGTTCGCTTACATTAGTGAAACTTAATAGTTTTATCTTTTTAGATTTTGCATACTCAACAATAGTATTGGCTAACAAATGACTGCTTTTTTGCTCTGCAGATGCCATATATTGCAAAAAGAATCTCTCTGATACTCCATGCGGTTTGATACCTGTTATTGTAGGCCGATTGATGGTTAGAGTGCCTGTCTTGTCAAAAGCCAATACATTGACTCTGGATAGAGTCTCTAGACTGGCTCCGTCTTTGACTATAATTCCGTCTCTGGCGGACCGGCTGATGCCGGATACTATCGCAACGGGTGTGGCTATAAGTAGAGGGCATGGAGTAGCTACTACAAGAACCGCTAAAGCATTGACTGGGTCTCCACTCACAATCCAAGCTATTGAGGATAACGAAAATGCAATGATAGTAAAAGGTATACTATAGGCATCAGCTAATCGAATCATGGGTGACTTACTAGATGAAGCTGCTCTAACTAAGTCGATGATTTGTTCATACTGACTCTGGGCGCTTGTACGAAGTGCTTTTGCTTGAATAGCACTATCTTTGTTGATTGTACCAGATAACAGTAAGTCTTTTTTGTTTTTCTCCACAGGCATGCTCTCACCTGTAATTGCAGACTCATCAAAATAACTATCTCCACTTATCACAACTGCATCAACTGGTACAATCTCTCCAGGTTTTATAAGTAGTATATCGTTTACCACTACCTTATCAATATCAATATCTATGAACTCGCTACCTCTTTTGGCATGTGCTAACTTGGGAGCTCTCTTGAGCAAGCTATCTAGTTCTTTCAGAGCCCTGCTCTTTGCATATTGCTCTAGAGCGGCTCCACTTGTAAACATCAATAAAATGATTCCTGCTGCAGCGTACTGCTCAAGCGCTAAAGATGCTAAAACAGCAATAACAGCTATAATATCTACTCCAAATTTTTTATGAAGGATATCGTATAAGATATCTTTTATTTCTGGGATTATTCCTACGACACAAATGACAATTATGAGCCAATGGCTATATTGTATATTGCCAACCAAATAAAACACCCTGGCTACAAATAAACCTACTAATACAAATATAAGCCAACCATATCTAGATACAAATTTGATAAAATTTTTGCCCATTTATATCTATGATACAACACTCAAGCATAAAAATTATTATCTAAACTTGGGCTTACTACAAATTAGCTGGTGCGGACACTTTTTTGATGCAAAATATGTTTTATCCAATAAACTAAAGCATCTGATAGTTTAAAGTGAACGGCTGCTTTTTGTGCAACTGCACCAGCAAGGGCAAATACTATGGCGAAGATAATGTATTTGATAGGTAAGGGCGATATACCGAAAAATCTAGCTATACTTTCATTACTATTAAAGAATATAAGTATCAGAGCTATCACTCCAAATGATCCCAATATAAACATGCTCTGCAGTCGATCCTTTATAACCCCCATAGCTTCTGGTATGAGATATATCGTAAAAATACTCATTATGACAAAAACACTATATGCAACCATAGCAAGTTGTACTGTACCATTATTAATCACTATGCTTCCGGTATAGTATGTGACTAAAGTAGTAAGTGCGATGATAGCAGCATTTACTATTGAAAAGGGTAAAGTTCTTTGGAGGAATGGCTTGTCATATATACTTCTGATTCTATTGCGCGGCCAAGCACCCCAAAGTATTATTGGAAAACCAATAATAAAGAGATTTAGAAGAGTAATATTGCGTGGAGTGAATGGATAATTAATGCCCATCAGTAGAGTACCGAAGATCAAAAAAACACCTGTCCAAACTCTACTAAAAAATAAACTGGCTATCATCTCTAGAGTAGTAATAATACTATCTGACAATTCTATAGCTTTGGGAATAGTTGTAAATGAGTTATCTAAAAGCACAATGTCTGCTATTTGCCTGCTTGCAGAAGAGCCAGAAAACATCGCAATACCCACATCTGCCATTTTGATAGCCAATGCATCGTTTGCGCCATCTCCCACCATAGCAGTCAAACCTATACTTTGAGATGCTTTTACAATCCTTTCTTTTTGACTAGGAAGTATTCTAGCGAATAAGGGCTGTTTTCGAATGGCTAGTTTTAGCTCGGATTCTGTCATAGCCTCTACTTGTCCTCCTGTAATCACCTTGTTGCTATGATTGATGCTGGCCCTATCCGCAATTGCACTCACAGTCTTTGAGCTATCTCCCGAGACGACCAATAGCTGCAAGCCTCTTTTTTGAAGAAATCTTACTACTTCTTTACTAGATTCCTTGAGTGGATTGTCCATTACAATGAGCCCTCTTACCTCCATATCTTTTAGGCTTGCAGGATTGTCTAAACTTCCGAGTTTAGCGATAACTACCAACAACACTCTTTGGGCTTGCTTGCTATAGAACTTTACCTTGGCTTGGGTCCAATCTTTTTGGCTTTTACTAAGACCAGACAAAAAATATTCACTAGCTCCAATGAATACTTTTTCCTTAGTATCTCTTACTTCAAAAGCAGCATATTTACGCTCAGAAGAAAATGGTAAGAAATCTGCAATTTTTATGGAATTAGATTTTTTAAATTCTGCCCTGAGCGCTTTGATTACTGCAGTTGCTGCTGATTCTTTATAAATATAGGTAGATATTAGATTGACTAGATTGTTTATACCATCTGGATTGTCATGATAGCACTCTAGCTTATCAAAAATAGGCTTATCCTCAGTAAGCGTACCGGTCTTGTCTAGACAAACAATCGACGCTCTACCTATGTTTTCTATGGCATTGATTTGCTGCAATAATACTTTTTTTCTACTCATTCTTATAGCTCCATAAGTGAAGAAAACTGTACTGGCTAAGATTAGTCCTTCGGCTATGATAGTAGCTGCAATAGCGGCTATTTGCTTGATGGCGCTGACTAATGTTTCGGAATTGATAAATGACCTCACCAAGATGATTAGTGCAATTACCACCAGTACTATTGCCATGAGCTGGATAAATTTCAACATACTTTTCTGAATAGGCGATAAGTTGCGTTGATACCTCTTCAAGCTTTGAGTCATAACAGTTATATAGCTTTCACTCTTAGGTTTACGCGCAACTAGTTTGGCGCTACCAGCCACAATAATGCTCCCGGCTAGCAATGTGTCTCCTACTCGCTTAGATATATTATTAGATTCTCCGCTCAACAAAGCTTCATTGCATTCGCACATTTCTGAATTTCGAATCACTCCATCTACTGGTACTTGATCACCGAGATTTAGCTGTATTATGTCTCCAGGTTTAATGTCTTCAGAATATACTGTATAACTTTTCTTACCTCTTGATATCTTGTACTTCGAAGCTGTTGAGATTTGCAGTTTTTCTAAAGCAATTTTTGAACGAATCTCTTGGATAATCCCGATAAAAATATTCACAATTATAACTACTGCTAAAAATAGGCCATCTCTTAGATCCCCCAGTATAATTAGAAGTATTGAAAGACCGCCAATTATTACAACGACAAGTGAGAATATATTGCGCCACAAAATCGGTCCCAGATCTTTTAATAATGACCTAAATAAAGATTTTTTCATTATGTTTATTATACTACCCTATCATCATAGCGTTGTTATTTTAATACCTATACTGTGATTTAGATAAATACAGTAAAAGAATCTAAATTTAAAATAAAAACAGATACTGTGTGCAAATGAACCTAGTCTTAAATTTTATTCTCTATCTCCTTACAAAGTATTTCAACAGACTTAAAATACCTTTTTGGTGTAAGTGTCTTTGCTACATCAAAAAGTGGTAGTACTTTGTCTTTGGTCTCCTGAATCTTTCGTTTGCGCTTCTCTGATGTTACATCTTCTAAGGTTCTAAGATTGTGTAATCTATCTGCCAGCTTACATACCACTGCTCTCCAAGAGTTGACAGTTGCAAATCTTTGCCAATAATCATCGTCACTCAGACCCTTTTCTTTGCTCATATACTTCACATCCATCGCTACTTCATAACCAAAGTTGAGTTCTAGTCTTTTGACTCGCATGATAAATGAATCTTCGATAATATCATGCAATAAAGCTGTGCAAATTAATTGCCAATCATAGATATGCAACTCAGAAAACAAAATCCACGCTACTGCACGTGGATGTTCAAAATATCTTCGACCATCGGCTCTGTTTTGACCTCTATGAGCGTACTTGCTAAAAAAATATGCGGCTTCTATCTGCTCCATCTCATAATCAGAAAAGTAAGGTTGCATTTGAGCCATGAACTCATCTCTATTTATTACTAGATAAGGATTGTTATTAGCCAGATAGACTCCTCTCTTAATATTGATTGTACAATTATTCTACTTATAATATCTACCAATAAAGTCTTTTTTGTACTTATAGAACGACTGATCTTCGATAGATTTACGGATATTGTCTACTATGTTGTTGATAAAGAACAGATTATGTATAGTTAGAAGTGTAGCAAATAATATCTCAGATGACTTAATAAGGTGGTGAAGATAAGCTAGTGAGAAATTCTGGCAGGTGTAGCATTTACAATCTTTATCTATAGGCTCGAACATAGTCCGATAGGAGCTGGTCGAGATATTCTTGCGACCTTCGGGTGTATATACAGAACCATTGCGTGCAATGCGTGTTGGACTTACACAGTCAAATGTATCTATCCCATTCTCTATCCCGTCGAAGAGATCAGATGGCTCTCCGATGCCCAACAAATGTCTAGGCTTTTCTTCAGGCAATTCTTCGCAGACCCACTTTACTGCCGTACCCATATCTGATTTGTTAAAACTTCCCCCTATACCAAATCCATCAAAATCTAGTTTGGCCAATTCTCTTGCACTAAGCCTTCGTAAATCTTCATGCCTGCCACCCTGCACAACACCAAAAAGACTAATATATGACTTATCTTTTTTTGATAACTTCTGATGCTCACTTAAACATCTTTTGGCCCATTCATAAGTGCGCCCCCAAGCTCTTCGTTGATATTCATAATCTGCTAGAGGAGATGTGCATTCGTCGAATGCAAATATAATATCGGCACCAAGCTTGTGTTGTATTTGCATCGATTTCTCAGGCGTTAGCCGAAGATGTCTACCGTCAATATGCGAGTAGAAGCTTACACCATCATCATCTATCTTGGCTTTTTTGGCATTGCTTATCCTCTGATCTTGACTATCTTCAAGCATGGCTTCTCCGCTAGTAACTTTTCCAACTCCCTTACCGAAAGCCGCGCCAAGACTAAATACTTGAAATCCGCCCGAATCAGTATATATAGGACCCTGCCAGTTCATAAACTCATGCAGTCCTTTTGACTGATATACGATATCTTCACCTGGTCTAAGATACAGATGATAAGTATTTGCTAAGACTGCTTGTGATTTGGTGCTCTTTACTTGCTCCGGTGAGAGCGCCTTGACTGTGGCAGCTGTACCTACAGTAATAAATGCAGGGGTATTAATGACGCCATGAGGTGTACTTAATATCCCGGTTCTGGCTAATGTACCGTCTAGTCTTTGATTTAACTTAAAAGTCATTTTTTTCATATAAGGTATTATATAGTATCCTAGTTCAATAATATTTGCAGCATAACAATCTTTTGGTTTATACTTAAAACAAATAACTAATTTAGGAGTTTTAAGTAAGATGGATTCAAGCGTAGTATCAATTAGTAGAAGTTCACTATTATTAAGGGGCCTGGTAAATGTAATCTTTGGAGCAATAGTATTTTCGTGGCCAGGATTGACGGTATACCTTCTTGTCATATTATTTGCAATTAATATTATTGTCATCGGAGCCATGGAATTGTTTAAGCCATTCGTCCAAAAAAATACCAATCACGCAATTTTAACTTTCTTACTAGGATTACTTGGTATGGTAGTTGGATTTTACTTACTAGGCAGACCAGAACTTACAGTAGAAGTACTAAGTCTAGTTATTGCATTCTGGGCAGTCCTGTTTGGTATAAGTGACTTGTTTGTCGGATTTGCAGACTCTAAGACTAGCGGTGGCTATAGATTTTTATTCGTAATCGTAGGTATACTTTCACTGATGTTCGGTGGATATCTCATATTTTACCCAGTTGCTACCTTAGTATCATTTGTATGGATACTTGGTCTGTACGCAATAATTACTGGTGCTATGTATATAGTCGGTAGTTTTTTCATGCCAAAAGCAAAGAAATAGCAACTATTTATCCTAAGCTATGGAACTACTACTTACACCTTCAAGGAGTGCTTTGGCATGGAGAGGCTTGTCGAATGCATTGCTTGGAATAATACTACTGGCCTGGCCACAAATCACTGTTTATGTAGTAATCCTATTCTTTTCTTTAAACCTTATTATTGTCGGGTTGTACTCAGTAATTGAACCACTTTTCAATAAGCGTAATCCTCATGCTATTATGTCTATAGCGCTAGGCATACTAGGAGTGACTTTTGGTGTCTACTTGATAATCAGGCCTGAGTTCGCAGCTGGGCTAGTTGGTTTGCTACTTTCTTTCTGGGCATTGTTGTTTGGTATATTTGACATATCTGTTAGTGTCAAAGCCTTGAAGCTCAAGCTCCACTTTGCTTGGGTCTATCTGCTTATAGGTATTGTATCTGTATTGTTCGGCCTATTCATGCTATTAAACCCCGTGAGTGGAGTACTTACAATAGTATGGTTGTTTGGTCTGTATGCTATGATTATAGGTATCACACTTCTTCTAATGGGTATTCTCATGAGGCCTGTGAGTATAAAAGCTAAATCAGGAGTAAAAAAATGAGTCCAACTAAGTCACGCAATACTCAACCAAATAAATGGTTAGTAAGAATAGCTATAATACTACTGTGTATAAGTATTTTTTTACTACCATATCTAACTGTTACTAAGTCTCTGATAACAAATGCGCAAAATACCATCAATCTGCTCAAGAAAGCCAAAACATTTGAGTACACCGCAGAAATTGCAAAAAGCGAAATTCAAAGTAGACTACCTGAGAAAGTCAAACAAAACCTGATAGAACAATCTATTATCAATAAGATAGTGGATGTCATCATTACCCCCCAATTGATTCAAAATATCTCAGAACCAGCTATCAAACTAGCAATAAAACAACTACAAGAAGACCCCAAGCTGAGCTTAGATAATCAAAAGATTGAACTCGATGTAGTGCCTTACAAGCAAAATCTCGGTAATTATGTATCTTCTCTAGGATTGCCGGATGGTATCAAGGAATCTGCCAATAATTTCTCCCAATCTCTGCCTGACAAAATAGCAATAGTAGATATAGACAAGAACCCTAATAACCCATTGTTAATACTTATAAAGCTAAGAAGGCTGTACAACAACATCTTGCTTGCAAACAATATACTCTGGGTAGTTCTAGCGATTAGTGCCCTCTCACTGGTGGCGCTGTTGTATAAAAATGTCTTGCGACTAGGTAAGCTAGTAGGCAAATCCTTGGTAGTAGTAGGTATTATAGTGATAATTTTTAGCTATTTAACACCACCTGCATTGAGCTTATTTGTACCAAATAACCTCACAGAATCAAGTGGCTCAGAGGTAGCAGCACTAATCAACGAGCTTGATACGCAATACTTTGCTATGACACAAGTATATGGCTGGTGGTATATTGGAATTGGCGCAATCATACTACTGATAGTCTGGTATATCAGAAACTTTGGTTTCAAATTTGACATCAAAGAACTAAAGCATTACTTCAAGATCAAATTTAAACAAAATAAATAGAAATTTGATTTCATGGTATAATATAGATAAGTAAAAAATAAGTAAAGGAGTCAAAAAATGGCAAAAAATAATAACGTATCAAGTATGGTGGGTTGGTCCGTTTTTGCCGGAGTACTGATGGTACTTGGCGGTATGTTCCAAGCAATCGTGGGACTCATGGCAATCGCCAAAGATCAAGTCTACTTTGTAGGACCCTATACAATTGCATCATTAGACATTACACAATGGGGATGGGTGCATCTTATTGTAGCTCTACTCGTAATGTTGGCTGGATTTTCAGTACTTAAAGGCAATATGTATGGTCGAGTAGTCGGTGTATTGCTAGCTATGATCAGCGCAGTAGTAAATATGCTATTCTTGCCTGCATATCCCATATGGTCGTTGATAGTAATCGTAATTGATATAGTCATCATCTACTCACTAATAGTTTATGGGGGCGAGCTCAAAGAAGCCTAATGCTGTAGCCTATCTTCTAGAAACACCTCTTATCAAAGAGGTGTTTTTTGTTTGCTAAAATTCATTGCTGTATATATTTATGCCCTTAAAAGAGTTATAATTGTCCACATGACATTAACAAGTAAAATTTTTGCTACTATCAATAGAATAATGCCAAAAAGAAATAAGGGAATTGTTCCACCTGAGGCAGAGAAAGAGGTAGGATACATACTAGAAGATATGAGATCTAAGGTGTTTTTTGGTATTGTATTTTTCATACTTGGGGTCTTGCTTTTTATCACCCTAAGACCATATCTGAGTGCCGTTGTACTAGCTATACTCGTAGCTGCACTTATCCACCCTATATATGTACGCATGCAACGTAAACTCAAATGGTCGCCAAGAATTATCACTGGCATAATTGTAGTAGTATTATTGTTGATAGCCATAGGTCTAGTGTTTTTCATCGGTCGTACTCTAGTGCAAGAGGCAATATCATTGAGTAGCTCAATCAATGAATACATCAATAGTGGCCAGGTGGTAGAATTGCAAAATAAGATACAAGAGTCACTCAAACTCAATGGAGTTGAAGGACAAGATATCGGTAGATTTACTACCTCTATCTTGCAACAGGCTAGCGGACAACTTGCAAATTTTGCTGCGGGATTTATTCAGAATAGTTTTGCATTCTTTGTCAGTGTGACTATATTTTTGGCAGGACTAGTGCTTCTAATCCCTCGAATGAGCAGTATCAAGAAGATGGCTGTAGATATTTCTCCGCTCGGACCAACGATTACTAGAGACTATATTGATAAGACTAGATTGCTACTAAGAGGAGCTGTAGTGGGGTCATTCTTTATCAGCCTCACAGCGTCTACGCTTATGGGCATTACATTTTGGCTCCTTGGGGTTGAGAATGCAATGTTATTTACTGTACTGGCTTTCTTCCTGGGCTTTATTCCCTACTTAGGTACTACAATATTTACATTTGGTGCAGCAATAATTTTTGCACTTATGGGTGATTATACTAGTGCAATTATTATACTTCTCTTGCAGCTTCTGATCCTAAATCAGCTAGATTTAGTCTTCCGACCGATTTCTATGCCCAAAAAGGTACGCATTCACCCAGCTCTCATGATAATTGCAGTACTTGCGGGGATAGCGAGTTTTGGTATGATAGGTATAATCTTCGGACCAACTATACTGGTGCTATTTATTAGTTCAATTCAAATATATCAACAAAATTACGGCAATGATGTAAGCTAAATCGCTGCATGATTATGGCCTCAGGCTTTGATGCCAAAAACCCCAAATCCTCTTATCAGTAAATAAACACCAAATACTATCAGTAGTGATAGCGTAATTTCTCTCATGTGTCGGTTGATAAATAGCTTGAGTGATTTAAGAATAGATTCTGATTTTTTTGGTAGCAAGAGGTAGATTACTAGAGGTGTGACAATCATCAGTAGAGTAATTATTATTGATATTAAAAGCAGTAACAACTTTTCTGCAGATTCCAGGCTCGAATCAGCTATATCTTTGATAGATGGTACAAAAAGTACCAGGGTAGAGAAGTTGGTAATCATTAGTGCTATTCCTAAACCTACGATTTTACCAAATCCTTCAGTGTGTTTTATATCATCTTTTACTGGTCTGGTGGTTTTTTGCTTGGGCTTGAGTATTAGATGCACCGCTAGTCCCAACAACACAATGCCTGCTAATAAGTCTATCCAAGAAGTTATGATATTGTTCTTGGGCATAATATCTATTTTGGAAAATAAAAATATTCCTGGTATCCCTAAGACTAATAATGGAATTGTAGTACCTATTAGGTATATGAATCCTCTAGTTCTAGTTTTAGTAGTACTAGTGGCTAGGACTGTAATCATACCTGTAGTAGCTACTGGACTGATAGCTGCACCAAGTAGAAGTGGTAGTATCTGCAAAAACACTGTGTACATATTCATAGTGCTTATAATAACATTTTATTGACAAAAGCTTAAGCTTAATAGGCCATACTTTGCATTTATAAATCATTGACATTAACGGCATAAGCGTGTATCATACGATGTGCTATGAATCAAATTAGCCATACAACTCCAAATTCATCAAACCATTATCTTGTACGTAAACAAGGTTGGTTTATGTTTGCTATGGCTCATTTGCACTCTCGATAGTTTTTTAATTTTTTATTATACGCAATGAGCCTCCGAAACGGAGGCATTTTTGATTCAAAAAACGCACATTTTACATTGTTGTAAACCTGTTTCTGAGGCTCTTTGGGTGTAATAACCCCTAGACAATGACCTTGTCTAGCCCTCTACAGAAAAGAGTGAGACCATGTTTGGTTTCCCCATGCGCACCATCACAGATAAGGGTGCTCACATCGTCATGAGGCCTTATCGGCCGGATGAGATGGAGCAAGTTGCAAAACTCATCTCTAGCTACAGGATAGCTCGTACACTCAGCTTGACCGGCTCACAAACTGTTCAGCAAGAACAGGGCTGGTTCGAGCATATCAGTACATCGCAAGATAGTGTGCATTGGGCTATCTGCTGGGCAACTGATGAGCGTGATACGACTGGTATTCCTATCGGCACCTCTGTGCTCGAAAATGTGCGAGGCTTGAGAGCCACAAGCGGAGTGGTGATTTATGACCCCACCGCTTGGAGCCAAGGTATTGCAACGGCTGCGCATAAAGCTCGTTGTTACTATGCAGACCATGTAATGGGTCTCAATGCTATTGATAGCGATGCACTACGCAGTAATCGGGGTAGCATCAATGCACTGTGTCGAGTCGGCTACCAGATCGTAGGCACTCGATACGGCATGCACCACCTGGATGGCCATACTGAACACCTCGAGCTACTCTTGTGGGTAAACCCAAATGAACGCAACTGGAACTACTTCTGGGGTGACAGCGATGTTCCTCAAAAGTTCATTGGTAGCCGTAAGCTCGCTCGCAAGGCTCTTGACTGGGCTGCTGAGAATGTAACGCTTCTGTAGAGAATTGGCTCTTTGACTTCGGAAATTTCTGAAGTTAAGGAGCCTTTCTCATATTAATCAATCGCTTAAGAGTCTAGGATTAATGTCATCATATTTTCCAAGAATAATAATACTATTTATATTAATAAAATATTAGAAATCTATTAAATCGGGTCTATTGGCTTTGGTCTTTATGATAGCCTGTTCTTTGCGCCATTGATTGATTTGGGCATGGTTACCACTTCTTAATACATCAGGTACTTTTTTACCTCTGAAATCTTCAGGTCGAGTGTACTGGGGATATTCTAGTAACCCAGCTGAGAATGACTCGTCTTTATTAGACTGATCATCACCTAGCACACCTGGAATGAGTCGTACTACACTATCTACGATAGCCATGGCAGGTATCTCACCACCAGTTAGTACGAAGTCACCCAAAGATATCTCGTGGTCAACAATACTCATTATACGCTCGTCGAATCCTTCATAATGACCACATAGTATTATTAAGCACTCTTCTTTGACTAAGTTTTTTGCCATTGTTTGGTTGTATTTCTTACCCCTCGGAGTAGTGATAATGACTTTACTGTTTTTCTCTTTTTTCTGGATTGACTCAACAGCATCAAAGATCGGCTCAGGCTTTAGCACCATCCCAGCACCTCCACCATACGGCGTGTCATCCACTGTATTTCTTGGTCCAATGCCAAACTCTCGCAAATCAACCAACTCATACTCAACCAGCTTTTGATCTTGAGCCTTTGCAAGCATAGACATACCAATCACTGGCCTAAACATGTCCGAAAATAATGTAACTATATAAATTTTCATAAAATTAGCAAACAGAATATGAGGATAAGATACTGTATACTAGATGTCTGTATCTAGATCTTCAATACCTTCCCTGGCCTTTGCTTTGATATCAGCAACTCTGTTGTCAGTATCGTTTTCAGAAGTCTCTTCTTCACTATCTTCTGATAATTGACTAGATTCATCGTGATCGCTAGGTTCTTTGTTGCTGCTCTCTGAGTGGTTTCTATCCGAACCCTCTGGCTCTGCAATCTTGAGATTGTATCGGGCATCGTCTTTCGCGCCAAGTACTCTTAGCAGAGTTCGTATCGACTTCGCTGTAGCACCACCCTTACCAATTATCTTACCCATATCGCTTGGATCGACACTCAATTCCAACAATACACCCCTATCGTCTACTGTTCTGGTTATGACAACTTTGTCTGGATTGTCTACTAGTTCTTTGACAACATATTCAACAAATTCTTGATCTTTATGTGTTTCACTCATTTCAGAATCTCCTTTGATATTAACTTAATAATTACATTATACAATCACAATGTGTTTTTAGCAAAATATTTTCAAAGTCTGATATTTTGGCTTTACTATTCTTTTGATTGAGATTCTAAAGTTTTTTCAACAGCATCGGCTACTTTCTCGGTAACCTCAGCTTGTTCTTTTAGGTCTTCGGCTTCTTTTTGAGTACCTACATCATTTTTGATCTGCTCAGCTTTGTCCTGAGATTTATCAGTACTTGCTTGTGCAACTTCATCAGTAGCTTCTGGTGTTTCTTCTGTAGTTTCTGAAGAATCTGCTTTTTCTGAAGATTCATCTACTTCTTTTTTGGTCTTTTTAAACCGATCGTGGGTCTTCGCCCACTTTGGAAGATCGATGCCTTCTTTGATAAATATCCTAAGAACTCTATCAGAAGCTTGGGCTCCGTTGTCTAAATACTTTTGAATCTCTTCTTTTTTTAGGTTCACCTGTTTGGTATGTGGATTGTAAGTCCCAAGTATTGCTAAGAATTTAGAAGTAACTGCACGTCTTTTATCTGCAGCTACTATTCTGTATGTTGGATATTTATGACGACCGTGTCTGGCCAAACGAATTACTACCATTTAGTTCCTGATTAAAGTTAATATTTATCTTAATTTGACTTTTGTACAAATCAATACGAATACAGACTATTTTACCTGTAAATTAGCATATTTGTCAATACTAATTGGTCAACGTATATTCTTTGGCTGCTTGTAAATCAAGACCTAGTATCTCTGTACTATTGTTCTTTGAGCTTGTGATTCCAAACAGACTATTGGCGGTCTGCATCGTTTCTTGATTATGAGTAATAAGAATCACTTGAGAATGCTTTGCTATTTCTGATAAAACCTTGGTAAACCTTTGAGAGTTTTCGTCATCTAGTGCTGCATCTACTTCATCCAGTACTATAAACGGACTTGGGTTATTAACTATAATAGCTGATAGAAGCGCTATGGCGGCAAGAGCCTTTTCTCCGCCAGACAATGTATTGATATATCTGCTGCGCTTTCCAGGGGGGCTGACACGTATCTCGATGCCATAATCGCCCTCTAGGCTTTCGAGCTCCAATGCAGCATGGCCACCGCCAAATAAAGTCTTGAAATACATTTCAAAGGATTGATTGATCTTCTTAAATGATTTTTCAAACTGTTTCTTTATATCATCTTGGAGTGATTCTATAAGGTTATTGGTATCTTTTATGGCATTCTGGAGATCTTTTTGCTGTTCTTTTAAAAATTCTATTCTTGCACTAGACTCTCTGGCTTTGTCAATTATAGTTGGGTCCATCTCTTCTATAGATCTAAGTTCTACTGTGAGATTCTCTATGTCGCTAAGCGAATAAATTTTGCTCGTGGTAGGCATATATTTATCATAGTTTCTGATAGTCCAGTTATTTGCTTTCTCATCTAGATTTAATAAATTAATATTATTTTCTTCCAAATCTTTATTGAGCTGTTCAATGCCAAAATCCAATCTAGCTTTGGAGCTAATAAGACCTTCCAGCTCAGTTCCGTTTTGTAAATGTTTGTTTTTATTTTCATTGGAGCTATATAAGTTCTTACGCAACTCTTCTGTCTGAATGTTTACTCTTGCAAGTTCTTTTTCTATCTTACTTACATTGGATTGATATTTTTTTATGTCTGAGTTGAGTTTATTTATTCTATTTGACTGTTCATTTAGATCGTCAAGTGTTTTGGTTAAGTCCTCTTGCAAACTTTTGTTTGCACTCAGATCCAATTCCAAAGATCTCAAAAGTATTATATCCCTGGTCTGCTTTTCAATAATTTCTTCACGTCTGGACATGGTGCGTCCGATGGTATTTTGTAACTTACTAAAACTAAGCGCCATTTCCGCAGCATCATCTTGTTCTGCTAAATCCAATATCTTTGTTATTTTTAGAATTATATCGTCAATCACTTTCCTTGATTTGCTCTGTCTGAGCTGTACTCGCGCTTCTTTAGCTAAACTTAAGGCGTGTAAGATATATTCCTTCTTTTGGCTTTTGCTTATTTGGAGTTGTAAAAAATCTAAATTTTTATTCAACCCCGAAAGCGAATCAGTAAGCTTATCGACTAATTTTTGTAGTTTTTTTATTTCACTATTTCTAGTATTAATTTCATAATCCAAACGAATTTTAGCAGCACTCAGTTTTTTGATTTCATTCTCAATAGATTTTTTTCTATTTAGATTTGGCTGAATAGATTCTTTTTCAGTTATCAGCTGCTCTAATTCACTCTTGTTTTCATACAGTTTTTTGGTAAGTTCATCTCTTCTGTTTTCAAGTACTTTTAGTTTATCAGCCTTATTGCTTATCGTATTACTATCTTTTTGAGAGATATTTGAAGCCGCTTTAATATTTGATATTTTCTTTTCTATATCAGTCAATTCTGCTGAGCTAGTTTTTATTTGTTCGATAATAGTTTTTTTGTTTTTCTGGAGCATATCATACTGATGCTTGAGAAATGATTTTCGTGCAGTATAGAGCTTGTCTTTGATATCTTTTGCCCTTGACTGTGTTTCACTTTGTTTTTTTAGTATCGATACAGCTGGACTTAGCTCGGATATGATAGTATTGACACTATCTAGATTGGTAATGGCTGACTTTAAGACCCTATATGCTTCCTCACGTCTTATATCATACTGTCTTATACCGCTAGCTTCATCAAAAAGCATTTTCCTTTCAGATCCTGTGGAGGTCAGTATCTTATCTATCATGCCCTGGGCCACTACTGTGTATGTTTTTGTACCAAATCCATTTTTTGCCAATAGCTCTTCTACGACCGAATAACGTACTTTTTTACCATTAAGAGTAAGTTCACTTTCACCTGACCTATAAAGCTTGCGTGATATTACAATATCATCTGAACCATCACCTTCGGTAAGTACAATACTTACTTGGGCCATACTGGCCTTGCGGCTATTCTTGGTACCGTGAAAAATCACATCTTCTGCCTTAGCCACCCTTAGCTTGGTAGGCTTTTGTTCACCCAAGACCCACTTGATGGCATCAGCTATATTACTTTTACCAGAGCCATTTGGTCCAATGATAGCTGTGATGCCTGGCTTAAATTGAAGCTGATTCTTATTCTCAAATGACTTAAATCCTGCAACTTCTAGTTTGCCTATTCGCACTAGAATCTCCTTACATTAGTTATTACATATTGTAGCTTAGAGCAGTTATGTTTAGCAATTATTGGATAAAATAAAACAACTCAAGTAAATATTGAAATTATCTTGAGTTGCTCTGAAGCACTTCAGAGTTGATGATATTTTTGATTAGCTCCAGCACACCAATATCATTGACCATCAACACATGACCAGCCTTGAAAGCCAATAGCTCAATTTCTTCTGGTATTCTACCGTGTAGATGGTGATGAATGTTTGGGTGTGCTGCAAGGTATTTATGGACCATTGGCCCATTTGGATGAGCTGAACGGCTCGGGATGACGAATCTGTCATCCGTTGCGATGATGGAGTGAGTCGTAGGTCCAGAGTTCTGTGCTTCAAGATATCTACTCAGCCGTCTAAGAATCTCACTATCACTAGACAAGTCCCGCACAACAGGTACAAAACTACCTACTAGCTTGGACAATCTAGACCTTGGTAGATTAGGCTTGAGCTGTACTACCCCTCTTGTGAACTGTCCTATGCCCTCAATAGCCAGTTTTATGGCCATACTTTGGGGATCAGTCCATGCCGTACCCTTGTAGGGTCCTGCAAGAGCAATTACAGTCAATACTCTTTCTGGATATCTCATCGCCAATAGACCGGCGATAATTGCTCCCTGTGAATGACCAATCAATATTCTTGGCCCATGGCTTTTATCGAAATAAGTTGTGGCAATTTTATCAGTAGCCACCTCGATATCGCCTAGACCTAGATGTTGTATTGAGGTATATTGCGTATCAATACCCATGCTCTCCGGTACTGATATGATGTTGCCATAATAGGGGCGCTCGCAAATCCAAGCTGCTAGCGTCCCGCCGATTACAAGGCATTCAATGCTCATCGTTACTCCTAAGAGCTCGTAGGAACGCAGCACTTTAAGCTGTTACCTATTATCTTACTCTACTTCACGAGTATTTTGTACAAATCGTAACAATAATTACCCTACTTCTTAATTGGTTTCTTGAGTTTTTTTAGACCACTTAGTGCTGCTGCTTGTTGAGCAGTTTGCTTACTATTACCAGAGCCTTCACCAAATTTTTCTTTACCTAGATATACTCCCATGATAAAAGTTTTGTCGTGATCTGGTCCACTTTCATCGAGCACCTTGTATATGGGTGTAATACCTTTCTTTTCTTGAGCCAATTCTTGAAAATTACTCTTAGCATCAATATATGCGCCGGTCTTTATGATTTCTACTAGATTAGTGATCAAATTGGTTTCAATAAATTCTTTGGCGGTATCATATCCTTTATCTAGATATATTGCACCAATATTTGCTTCTACTAAATTCGCGAGTAATGCTTGTCGGGTTCTGCCGCCAGTTTTTGCCTCCCCTCTACTCATCAGCAAGAACTGTCCAATATTTAGCTTGTCTGCAAGCTCTGCCAAAGACTCTGTTTTTACCAGTGCCGATCGCCAGGCAGTCAATTCGCCCTCTGGATTGGTATAGTTACGGTACAGATAATCTGTTACTACTAGTTCCAACACTGCATCACCTAAAAACTCTAGTCGTTCATTGTGCTCAAGCTTTGCCTTTCGATGCTCATTGATATAGCTCCTATGTGTGTAAGCTGTTTTTAGTAATTCTCTATTTTCAAACTTGACCTTGAGAATTTCTTCGATTTTTACCTGATCAAAAACCATTTTTAAATCTTGTACCACTTTTTAATTCTATTGATTGCTTCGCGCATAATTACTTTGGTAGCCTTATACTCTAGAATATCATAAGCTTGCTCAGCTTCAAACCACTGGACATCTACTATCCAAGGTACATCTTCCTCAGTTTGCATTTTTTCACTCAGATCAGTGGACTCTATTAAAAATATGAAATTCGTCATAAATATCAGCTTACCGTTGAGTCGATAAAAAAAATGGATTTTATCAAGTTGAGATATAATCTTTAAGCTCTTGAGATTGGTCTCTTCACTTACTTCACGTATGGCTGTTTGCTTGGCTGTTTCGCCAGACTCAATGTGTCCTTTAGGTAGACTCCATCTAGCTTTCAAATCTTGTAAGAGAGCAATCTCAATAGTTTTGTCTTTGACGATTCTAAACACTATACCGCCGCTGGTATATTCTCTGACAGCTTTAGCCCTTGGTGGTCGCTGGGCTCCATGTCGTTTTTTCTTGTTACTTTTCTTATGTACTGACTTATTTGTCTGATTCGGTTGATTCAGACTTGGACTTTCCTTTTGACTTTGGTTTGTCGCTTGAGGATTCTTGTTCAGCTTGTAGTTTTTTGTCTTCTTTTGGTTCATAAAATTCACTATTTCTATATATTGTACCAAGCACACCATTAATGAATTTGCTTGAGTTTTCTCCCCCAAATGACTTAGCCAGCTCGACTGCTTCGTTGATGGCTACTTTGGGCGGAACTTCTTTGGCAAACATTAGCTCATATACAGCCAATCGCAATATAGTCTTGTCGACTTTGGCAATTTGTTCGATTGGCCATTCAGGAGCTGCCGGTGCTATTATGTCATCTATCTTTTCTTTTTCTTTCAGTGTGTTCTTGACCAAACCTACTGTAAAGTCTGTTTCCTCCAACGAATCTGCATAAACCGCCAAATTACGATTGAGTATCTCATCGATATCCGTTTTCAAATCAGCCATTTCTAAGCTGATTCGGAAATCGTATTCGTATAGTGTTTGTAATGCAATAATACGTGCTAGGTGTCTGTTAGATGCCATAATGATTACCTGTTAATGTAATTGTAACGTACTTTTTTCAACTATTGTTGAAATAATTAAATGTTTTTTCTAATTCGTGCGATGTTTAGGGATGCTGCACGATGTAGTCTGCGGGGTAGATTGAGCTTTGAATTCTTTTCATACATCAATTGTAACGGTTTGACACTATCATGGCTTCGTCTTTGGCCACGAGTACTAGAAGTACGACGTTTTTTTGGTACTGGCATAAGTATGTCCTTTCTATAGTTTGTTTGATTTGATACCGGAGCATTTTTCAGAACATATCTGTTGCAATGGTAGTCCAAAAAGTATCTCTTGCCTTATGGTTTCTTCGACATCTATATCATTTTTGTCGATTGGCCACTCATCTTCGCTAGGATCATCACTATATAGTGCATGAAAATTGAGCTTTATGAGGCTTTGATATTTTTTGAGACATCGATTACAGTTCAACAAAATTACTACATTTCCAGTAACGTGAGCATCGAATGATTCGTGACTAATTTTTGTTAATTTTACATCAAACGTGACTGGATTTAAAAGTTCAATATCATCTAGTTGAGAGATATCTAGCTTTAGCGTCTTTTGTGACCCATCGTTTTGACGGGAGAGTCCTAGAATGCTAATCGGCATTTCACATATAACTGTAGCATAATATTGGCCTAATTACAAGTACTAATTCTGTTGTTTGACGACGAAGTTTACAAGTCTTCCGGGTACTACAATCGTTTTTAATACTTCTAGATCTTTGGTGTAATTATTCTGGGTATTGAGTTCTATAGCTTTTTTCTCTAATATTTCTTTACTTGTGCCAGACTCTATGACAAATTCGCCACGTAATTTACCATTCACCTGTATCACAATAGTTTCTACATCATCTTTTATAAGCTGTGGGTCGTATTTGGGCCAAGACTGGATGTGAACACTCTCCGTATTGCCTTGGTATTCCCATAGTTCTTCGCATAGATGAGGAGCAAATGGCGCAAGAATTGTAGTAAACACTATCATCATATCTTGCCAAGCTCGTTTTGAAACAACTCCATCTTGCTTGAGTTTTCCCGCATAATTCACAAATTCCATCATTGCAGATATAGCAGTGTTGAATTTTACGTCTTTTAAATCTTCACTTACTTTTTTGATAAGTTTGTGCAATCTACTCTGTAGTTCTGCTTCTAGAATAGAATCTACATCAACTTCTTGATATTCAATTGTGACCATATCCCATACCTTACCAATAAATCGATATGTTCCTTCAAATCTACCACTGTCCCAAGGACCACCCTCTTCGTATGGACCCATGAACATCAAATATAGACGCAGCGCATCCGAACCATATTTATCTACGTACTCAGCCGGATCTATGACATTGCCCTTGGACTTGCTCATCTTATTGCCATCAGGTCCTAATATCAGACCCTGATTGATTAGTTGTGTAAATGGTTCGGTAAAGTCGACAAGTTTTTGTTCATGCAAGAATTTGGTAATAAATCGAGAATACAAAAGATGCAAAATAGCATGCTCTACTCCACCCATATACCTATTTACCGGAAGCCAAGTCTTAACTGCCTCGGGATCAAATGCAGCCTTATCATAATTTACATTTGGATAGCGTAAATAATACCAGCTACTGTCTACAAAAGTATCCATAGTATCAGTCTCGCGTTTGGCATCAGCACGACATTCTGGGCATGTTGTATGCAAGAATTCCTCATTAGTAAGCAATGGACTTCTTCCAGATTCGTCCATCTTTTGATTAAGTGGCAATAGTACCGGCAAATCAGACTCAGGTACAGGCACTGTGCCACACTTATCACAATAGATAATAGGAATAGGTGCGCCCCAGTAACGTTGGCGTGATATTAGCCAGTCACGCAATCGGTAGTTGGTAACTTTTTGAGCTAAGCCTTTTTTTGAGAGGTCGTTCACTATTTTTTCTTTGGCAGTTTCTATATCTAAACCGTTGTAGTCTTGAGAATTTACTATCTTTCCTTCGCCGGTAAATGGGGATTCGGATACATCACCGCCACTGATAACTTCTACGATATTTAGTTTGAATTTTTTGGCAAAGGCATAGTCTCTATCATCATGCGCGGGAACTGCCATTATAGCTCCAGTACCGTAGCCCATGAGTACATAATCAGCCACCCAAATAGGTATCTTCTCATCATTGACAGGATTGATGGCATACGAGCCTGTGAATACTCCTGTCTTATCTGCTTGGGACATACGGTCTATATCGGTCATTTTGCTAGCGCTATCTTTGTATTGCTGCACTTCTTCTTGCTGGTCTTTGGTAGTAATCTTTGTGACCAATGGATGCTCTGGCGCCATCACCATAAATGTCGCACCGAAGAGAGTATCAGCGCGAGTGGTGAATACTTCTAGTGTGTCTTTGTGGCCGTCAATACCGAATTGTATACTTGCTCCTTTACTTTTTCCTATCCAATTGCGCTGTTGCTGCTTGACTTGCTCTGGCCAGTCAAGCGAGTCCAGATCATTTAGCAAGGCATCGGCATAGTCAGTAATAGTAAAAAACCATTGCTTGAGTAGCTTGCGCTCTACTGTAGCGCCGCTACGATCAGCCTTGCCATTTATCACTTGCTCATTGGCTAGTACAGTCTTGTCTACAGGGTCCCAATTGACAAAAGCTTCTTTTTGCACAGCTTTACCAGCCTTAAATAATTGCAAGAAAAGCCACTGTGTCCATTTATAATACTCAGGCTTTGAGGTATCTAGGTCTTTTTCCATATCATACATACCGCCGAGTCGTAAATATTGACGACGAAATGCTGCAACATTTTGAGCGGTCCATTCGTCGGCTGGTATTTTGCGCTTGATAGCTGCATTCTCAGCAGGCAATCCAAAGGCGTCATAACCTAGTGGCTGCAACACATCATATCCTTGCATACGAGCAAATCTACCAAGAGTATCTGCGGGTGCGAAATTGTACCAATGGCCTACATGGAGATCTCCGGATGGATAAGGAAACATCACTAGGTTATAAAAAGGCTTTTTTGGATCCTCTGGAGTTTTGTATATTTTACTTTCTTCCCATATAGCTTGCCATTTGGGTTCTATTTCTTTTGGATTGTATTTATTCATATCTATATTGTACCGATTTTTTGTGATTATTCATATTGTATTGGGTCCGAGCGCGCCCCGGACTACAGCGATGTGCGGCGCTGTAGTCCGGGGCAGTGCCCGCAAGGGAACTTGATAGATAAAAGTCTTGGGATCGCCTCAACTCTTATCTAGCTTCTTTGTCTACACCTCAGGCGTAAGGGATGGCGCCGTCGGGATGAGACGAAGAGGGGTAAGTCGAAGGGACCGGCTTGTCACCACCAACCTTCGAGGTGACAGTGCCTGCTTGATCAATCATCACCGTGATGACTGGCTCGGCATCCGGGTAGACATCTTTTACTTGGTCTTGGGCCATGGTGCCTCCTGCTTGGTTCCGGATGTTGTGGTACGGATTGTTCCCCATTTCGGCCTTATACTCTTGTAGGAGTTCAAGACCGATTTCGGACAACAAAAAACCGCCGATTGATTTCGACGGTTGAGTTTACGTATATTGGTTATTTTAACGTAGCGAAATCCCAACCGTCTTCGGCAATAGTAGTACGAGCAGGTTGAGGATGTTTCGTTTCATAGTGTTAATCTACACTTGTTGTATATACTTGTCAAATTATTTCCATTGCCAGTGATCTAAAATAGTATCTGTTGTGGTTTTTACATATCTACCGTTTTCATTTCTATTACCATATCCAGATACTATCAACTCAAAACCATTTACCTGCACTCCATTTATTACATAAGGGTTATCTATGTATATATGCAACACTTTTGATGTCTCGGGAAAGCTCGGATTCCTGCGAACTAAGAATATTGCTTGCTTGCCACCTAAGCTGAAATTGGGGTTATTGGTGACTATTTGCTCTCCTAATTGTTGGCTGCTCGCAATCTGATTATTTGCAACATCTTGAGCCGTTACATTAAATCTAGAACCCAAGACCAGTGGATTGATAGACATTGATCCAACCCCAGAAGATCCTACATTGTTTGCTGATTCTTCATAAGTTTTTCTTTGGAGACAATTATTCGGTGCGCCACCTACTTGGAAAACACTTGGTGTAGTCTGTACGCCCCTTGGGAAGAAAGTCTTGAAGCATTCAGATTCTACTTTGACGAATCCACTAGGTCTGTTATTGGGAGGATTGTTTGGTTGCTGTCCTGTGGGTAGATCCGTGGGATCATCTGGTGGCAAAGGGACGTCAGTTGAACTATTGCCTTTCAAACATATCCATTGAGTACCTGCAGCTTGTTTTCTAGTAGATTCTTTTTTGAGTATCCATTCCTTGCCGGTAGATGCACAAGCAGGCCTATTGGTGTCTCTTACCAATGCCTTTAGAGGTGCTCTCTGAGTGCCTTCGACTCGAGTGGCAAAACAATTGCCTTGATTACAATACAGTGTTTTCTCTACAGGCTGGTCACCTACGGCAGCATTGCTATAGAGCACTACTCCGATTCCTATCAGTGCTATCAGGGCTACTCCCAGAGCTATCTTACGCTTAGTGAAGAAACTACTTTTCTTATTTAGACTAGATTTGCTTTTTGAGGTTCGTTTTTTGGCCATGAATTTTGTAGTACTCTATGATTAGTAATTTGTTTTTATAATAATACTTAAGCTTTGATGAGTCAAATAAAATAAACCCGATAACTATATTGCTATCGGGCTTCTTAGTCGGACTCATACTGCTCATCAGGCCTAAAGATCATGGCGTGCTTGGCTCTAGTTAATTCATCTCGAGATAGTGGCTTTCCATCTGATGATTCTGGTCTCAATCTCAGGCGATTGAGCTGCAAGAAAAAAGCAAATGCCGATGGATGACCGGTACTGGGGCGCGGTGCATCACTCATGATTTACTATCTCCCTCTGGTCGCATTCGGATAGTTACATCCAATCTCACTGTCTGGGTGCTCTGCTCTACATCTTTTGGTTCTTCTTCAGAAGCCCATTTCCTTGCTAGTTCTGCCAGCGACTCAGCAGCTTCTGCGAAAGCCAAAAGCTCTGCGCGCTTGTCTGGGTCCTTTGGTAGCCCTACGACTACTTGATATTGCCCAGACACTGATCCAGGATCGGTTCCGTTTGCTGCTACGCAACGGCTGGGGTTATCGGGAGTCGGTGTTTTCTTCACCATGATGTTGTCCTGTCTTGTTTTGTCCAAGGTGCGATTGTTTGACTTTTCGATCCACTATACTAGTCAATGGATCGATTTAGTAAAACAAAAAACTGCCGATTGTGCGGCAGTTTTATTATATTATCTATAGACTAAATCTACCGCGTAATACCTCGGTCTATAATGATAATGTTGTTATGAGCTGATAAGTTCATAGGCAATAGTATGGCAAATCGATAGTAATTTGTCAATCTGCTTGTTGTGTGGGCAATGCAAATATGGCGGTGTTGTTGAAGAATCGAAAGAATTTTTCGATTTCTATTTTATTTTGACGTGAATTCTGCTCATTACTGAGCATTGGATCACTAATGTAAAAATACTCTCCGCTTTGATCTTTGATATAGCCATTGACTACTACTTGGTGAAAGTCACCATCTGATTTGAATCCAGTTCTCACACTTGCTATTACCGCTGATTTTTTGCGAAATATCTCTATAAAATCCCGAATAACTAAATCGATCTTATTGGTGCTATTCTTTTCAAATTCCAGTTGCGCATTGAACTGTTCGATCTGAACTTTGTCATATCCTTCATTGTCTTCTAACCACTTCACATCATTCTGTGTAAGATTCCAATTCCTGCGCCAGCTAATATAGCCTAGAAGTTTGAGATACTCGACTTGCTTACTGTGTATCCAATTGCCACTTTCGTTTTGACCATTTCTTGCAAGTAACCAGTCTCTTATCTCTGATAACTTGATGGTATTATCACTTTTGGGTGGCAAGTAATCTATCAACATCTTCATACAAGCAATTGCGCAAATTTCCTTACCTATCTTGAGTGGCAATTCGTTTTCTGGGTCGAGCTGCCAGACATGATTGATATCGATGTATAAATCTATGTTGTTTTCTTGACTGCTCATTGGGCAAATGACTTCTTCTTGCGTTTCTTCCAGACTTTGGATTGTCTTACTAAGCAGTCTGCTGGATTCTTCTTGGGATCCAGCAATATTCTAGACGCTTCTTCGGTAAATACACCGGCTTGACTACCTTTGACAAGCACCACATCACCTTTTTTAATTATATTTTTGACATAATGTCCGGCTTCATACGGAGTCCTAAATACCTTGATCTTATCGGAGTCTAGACCAGCCCTTTGTGCAGCAGGTGCCAATATATCACCAGCCGACTTGCCAACAGTCACCAAGAGATCTACGACTTTTGCGGCTGCTTCACCTACTTCTTGGTGGCCAGAGTCCGTATGACTACCCAGTTCGTTCATACTCCCGAGTATAGCGATCTTGGTGTCTGAGAAACTCTTGAGCGTTTTGAGTGCAGCGATCACTGCATCAGGGCTAGAGTTGTAACTATCATCTATTATCTTGCCTCCATTGATGGCTGGGAGTAGATTCATACGACCTGCTACGGTCTCTACTTGAGACAATTCAAAACATATAGCGCCAAAAGGTATATCTAGCTCACGCGCTACAGCCGCAGCCGCAAGAAGTGCATATAGATTTTGTTCACCAATCATTTTGGTGTGTACTATCCTTTTGTGTTTGCCAATGTGTAGCTCGGCCTTCAGATGTGAATTACTTGTTCTAGAAATTTTGCTAAATTTAACCTGACCATGCTTGAGACCAAATCCTATAGTATCATTCCTGTAGGCCTTCTTACGCAAAAGTTCGTTATCAGCATTGTATATGATCTTCTTGGCACCAGAGGCTATCACCCAATTGTCATGTACTACTGTCTTGATATCTTTGAGCCTTTCCATATGCACTGGTGCGATAGCTGATACTACACTAATATCAGGCTCAATGATTTGTAGTACTTTGCGCATCATCATCAGTTCATCATCGGCCATTTCAAGTACTACAGTATCATACTTGTAGTCTGCCAGTTCTTGATCGATTTCTTTAAATATCTTCTGCCAAGAGCGTGGATCCCACAACTTACTAGGCACCTTCTGTCCAAAAATACTCAGTGGTATTCCTATATCGGTATTGTAACTATCTTGGCTATACCGTACTTTTCGGGTAGAATCGAGTACTTTGCCTATAGCATGCTTGGTAGTGGTCTTACCAATGCTACCGGTGACAGTCACGATAGTAATATCATGTGTATCAAGCAGATTGCGAAGCTTAGAGTTGAGTCTAGAAACTATTACTTTTTTGGCTAAGTTTTTCATAGTATATAGTCTAGCAGAAATACTTAGACAATTTTACTTTTTTGATTTAGTACTAGCTGATTTTTCAGCTTTTTCTTCTTTTTTGGCTTCAACTTCAGCTTCTTTCTCGCGCTTCTTCTTGTCAATGTCTATCCGATCTAGCCGCAAGAATTTAAATCCAAAGTACACTACCGCAGCTATTACGAAGAAATCTATAAGTGCTGATACGAAATTACCCCATGAAATAGTGGCCGTACCGAGCTTGAAAGTTGCTGTAGTGAGATTGACCTTGCCTAGGAGTAGGCCCAGTATGGGGTTGATGACATCCACTACAAAGGAGTTGACTAGCTTAGTGACCGCACCACCAATGATAAAACCAACGGCTAGAGTAACTACTCCTTGTTCGCGAATAAAGTCCAAAAATCCGCTAGTCTGTTTGCTGGCAGTTTCTCTAGCTTTTTGGGCGGCAGTTTTGCTTGTTTTGGCTATTTTATCCATTTTTTCTTTCATCTGGTTAGTAAACGTACATTTACCACCTGCGTGACCTTATTTATCAGATTGAATTATACCACATTTGCTGTTAAAATAAAGCAGTTAATCCTTATATCAGTAGGGGGCTATAGCTCAGTTGGCTAGAGCGCTTGCATGGCATGCAAGAGGTCGGGAGTTCGAGTCTCCCTAGCTCCACCAGAATGTCTACAAAATACTCCTTCACGGGAGTCTTTTTGTTTGGTATAATTACCGGATGAAAATTTTTTGTGCATATGCCTTCACGGGAGAAAATCTAGATATTGTTACAGATAGGATGAAGATGGTAGTTGATACGCTCGACTCCAATGGTCACGAGGCTTATTGTAATCGATTTGACCCTGTTGTAGAGGAAATACAAAAAACAGATGATATTAATGCAATATTCAAAAGGGCATTTGAAGTCCTAGAGCAAAACGAAGCACTTGTTGCAATAGTATCGTCACCAAATAAAAGCGTAGGACAGATTATGGAGATTGGTGTGGCAATGAGTCAGGGTAAACCCGTTTATTTATTTGAACATGTAACTGCAAAAGGCTCTACTTATTTGCCAAAACTATCAACAAAAAATTTTGTATGGAAGACTGAAGAAGATCTAGAGAAAGTGCTTAAAAAAATATAGTACTAGAATAATCCAACAATAAAATTAAATAAGTACGTGACGGCTATAATAACTACCGTGCCGGCCAAAAATCCTATAAATATACCGAGACCCAGCCGAAATCCGTCTCTATAAGTATAGTGAGCGGCTTTGGTAATATCGCTGGAGCTAATCTCTTTTTTGAAAAAGTCGTCATCCCTACTAGACCTGCTTGAACTATCTGGCTTCATAAGCACTATTGTAGCACTATTGAGATACTTTTGCAGATGATAACACTACGTGCTTGTTGCTACGAGATACTATCTTGTAGTCTCCAAATATCTTGTTGAGCTGCTTAGATACCCATGGCTTGAGCCTAGCCTCTACCACTATCAATATAACTCCATCTTTTTGGAGCTTATCAAAACTCTGAGCTATCATGTCCTCTACGACCTCTCGACCTCTGTGAGTAGGTGGATTGGACACTATTAGATCAAACTGAGTATTCTTGTCGATTTGATCAAATCCGTGACTTATCACTACTCTAAGATTGTCTGTGCCATTTAGCTTGGCATTGGCAGTTGTGGTGCTGGTGGCTGCTATATCTGAGTCTATAGCCAGCACATCTGAGTCGGGTTGATTCTTTGCTAAATATATTGCAAGTGACCCCCATCCGCAGCCCCAATCCAATGCCCTATGATAATCAGGCTTGATGTCTCGAACTGTATCAATAAGCAATCTAGTTCCATTATCGAGCTTCTTGGGTGAAAAAAGATCAGGCAGAGTCTCGAATTTGAGCTCTAATCCATTGATATTTTCTACTACCATGTCAGTTCCTTACCAGCTATCTTGATTTTGTCACCTCTTTCTGCACCTTTTGCGCCAAGCTCTTTAAATACACCTTTCTTCTTCAGGATGTCTTTGAGCCGCCTAACTCCGTCTGGTTGTTCTAAGTTGGTCTTGCGAGCAAATCTCTCGATGTCTTCACCAACCACCAGATAATACCCGGTCTTTTTCTCTACCTCAAAGCCTATCTCATCACCAATAGTTATGACTTTGAGTTCGTCTTTGACTATACTTGTTTGCTTGGCCGATTGTTTCTGGGCTTTTTGAAGCATCTTGTTGGTGTCTTGCATGAGTGTCTGCAAGCCCATAGTAGTAACTGATGAGATAGTATGTATCTTATCTGGTGAAACACTTATATGATTAGCTAATGTTTCACGAATAGTGTGCAATTTGGACTCTTCAACAGTCTCAGATTTGGTCAAAACTACTATAAATGGCCTGTCACTTAGATCCACGGAGTAGCTGTGCAACTCGGCTCTGATGGTTTCATAGTCTTTGACTATATCTGTAGAATTGACATCTATAAGCTGCAAAAGCACGTTGCAGCGTTCTACATGACGCAAGAAGTCTACTCCTAGACCCTTACCCTTACTAGCTCCCTCTATAAGACCTGGGATGTCAGCTATCAGAAAGCTCTCATCGTGCACATCTACTACACCTAGATTGGGCGAAAGAGTAGTAAAAGCATAGTCGGCTATATCTGGCTTGGCATTACTGACCATAGAGAGCAATGTGCTCTTACCAGCATTAGGTAGTCCTACTAGTCCTACGTCTGCTATTAACTTGAGCTCCAAGGTGATTTCCTTGGATTCGCCATCTTCACCTAGCTCGGCCATCTTGGGAGCTTGTCTGATAGAGCTCTTGAAGTGGGCATTACCAAATCCACCACTTCCACCGCGGGCCAGTATCTCTTCCTGGCCTTCCTCGGTAAGATCAGCAATCTGTACGCCATCTTCAGATATAACAGTACCGTTTGGCACTGTTAGCACAGTGTCTTGGCCGTTCTTACCATGACGCTGGTTGGTACCACCAGGCATACCATCTTCGGCAGTCCAAAGTCTATTGATGCGATAATTACTGAGAGTATTGGTATTGTGACTAACTCTGAATATGATATTGCCACCGTGACCACCGTCACCACCGTCTGGGCCACCTTTGGGGTTGCCGCGACTGCTACGAAAGCTCACTCGTCCATCGCCACCTTTACCGGCTTGTAATTTGACTGTTGCTACATCTGTAAACATCACTAGATTATACAATACATAGGTGTTTTTGTCTATAATACCAAAAATCCCGGCTGTTTTAGCCGGGATTGTTTTATGTTTGTTTTACAAATTAATAGATGTACATAAATGTCGAAGCAGAAGTTGTACGGTAGCTACGTCGGCCCCATCCACCGCCGCCACCCCAGTAATTCATTTCTGAGACAGTTACGGTATCGCCATTGACGCTCTCTACATAAGCTACGTGATTGCCACGTTCCCAAGCTACAGCACCTACTCTAGGAGTTGACCCTGTACCGTATCCAGCAGCTCTGGCAGCACTTAGCCAAGTGTATGCATTACCCCAGTTACCAGGTATAGCACGTCTACTAGCCACATACCAAGTACAGTATCCGTATGCATAGGTATTGCCGATAGATCCAGCGCCCTGTAGACCCTTGATACTATAGGCAGTAGTTCCGCCTGAAGTACTTGGAGCAGTTGCAAGATTTACAGTAGGAGCTGGTACTTCTGGTGGTTTTACACCTTCAGGAATTATGATCTTTTGACCATTGAGAGGTGACTTTCCATCTAGGCCGTTGAAGCTATCTATAAGACCAGCGTTAGCATTGTAAGTCTCAGCTAGCTTAGTGATGTCATCATTACCAGTACCTGTGTAGAGTACACCAGAAATAGGAAGTATTGTAAGCTGTACGCCTGGCTTGATGCTATTCTCATCAGTAATATCGTTGGCCCACTTGATAGTATCAGTGGTGATATTGAATTTCTGAGATAGCGAGCTAAGAGTATCGCCTTCTTTTACAGTATATTGCAAGATATCACGGCTTGGAGCACCGGCAGTGATTACAGGTTGCTTTTTGGCCAAGAAGTTGTCTCCAGCAGTCGTAAGGACTGTAAGAGAGTTGATATCTCGTGCCTTTTGGCTGATATCACTACTAATCGGTGAAGCGGCGCCTTCAGAAAGAACTGCACCTGTAGTGATGAGTGTAGTTCTATCAGTTTTGCTCGAATCAGCTTTATTTGATACTAGATTTGATTGAGAATTGACTTGACCAATACTAACTGCCACGACAGCACAGGCAATCACTGAGGCATGAATAAGATATCGACCAAATAGCGACTTTGAAGATTTGCTTGATACATTAGTCTTCTTTGAGTCTTTGAATATTCGATTTTGAGATCGGGAACTTTCTATATTTTTAGAAAGCGTGTTTGTTTTGTTAAAAGTTTCTGGTTGTCCCACGCCCGAGAAAATTTCTCGACGCACTTGAAGGGGCAAGCCCATAATCTTTTTACTAATACAGTTCTCCCTCCGTCATATGACGGACATCTACGGCTTATCTGTCTCTCGATATAAATATCGAGACAAGGAACTTCGACCTGAAGTTATTATTAATATTCCCTAATCTGATAAGTTTGTCGTAGGAACTCTTACTTAAATAAATTTCAATTTACCAGGTCAAAAACAGCCTGATTGGTATTTATTAAAGTAAGTGTACGCCCCATATAGTAGCACGTGGAAAAATCGTGGTCAAGGAGGTAATTTTGCTTATATACAGGTAAAATATAGTGTTTTACAGGTGATTTTTGATATTTTCGTTATGTTCTTGTAGTGTATTTGCGTAATATACCTTACCATCGTTACCGGCCAGGAAGAATAAATATTCTGAATCTGTAGGCTCTAAAGTAGCCTTGATAGCATCCGTACTAGGATTGTTAATAGGGGTAGGAGGAAGACCTTTGTAAAAATATGAATTGTAAGCAGTATCTATCTTTAAATCTTCTGCTAAAGTCTTAGCTCTACCTGTAATGTAATTGACCGTAACATCACTCTCTAACTTCATCCCCACTGCAAGGCGGTTGAGAAATACTCCTGCTACCAACTTTCGATCGGTAACCGTAAGTGCCTCTTTTTCTACAATAGAAGCAAGGGTGAGAGTTTCATACTGATCCAATCCTCCTGGAAGATTTCCCTCCAACAATGGTAAAGCATTGTCCCTATATGCCTCATACTGTTTTCGCACCAACACTTCAGCGGGGCTATTTACAGGAAAGACATAGGTGGCAGGAAAAAGGAATCCTTCCGGATTACCAAGAGCCTGTACAGGTATAAAATCAAATTCAGGGGCTACGGCTTTGACAGCATCTTGATACTGCTGTTTTGTGCCGTATCCAGCAGCTTGATAGCGCTTGGCCATATCCTCTATAGTAATGCCTTCTGGATATGTTATTTTATTGATTGCAGTCTTGCCGGCAGCCATCGAATCCACTATTTGCTTAATGCTGCTGGTTGGTTTTATCAGGTAAGGTCCGGGCTTGAGTTGGCCTCTCGCGGGACCTAACCTAGCATAGAGTACAAACACAAGTTTATTGGATATCAGATTTTTCTCGGAAAGATTATTGGCTATGGAGTCTATACCGCTGTTGGGCTCAACAACCACTACCTGGCCATCTACTGATATATCTGATCTTATAGAACTAAGCCCCATCAAGAACCATAGCATTGATGAAAGAATCACTATTAATAACACTAGTCCTGCCACACCTGTGATCTTCAACCATAGTTTGGACTTGTGTGCCTTGGGTTCAATCTCAGGTGCTTCTTCGTTGGATGGTGTTTTGTTAGTACTGGGATTCATTTGAGATAATCCTCCAGTATAATTTGAGCCGATATCTGGTCGAGCATTTTTTTCCTAGTAGCGATTGGTGTATTCTGGCCTATTCTTTGAAGTGCTCTTTCAGAGCTTAGAGCCTCATCTTGATATTTTACAGGTAATCCAGAAGTCCTAGCCAGATTCTCCCCAAATTGCCTAGCGAGCTTGGTCTGAGCAGTGTCTTCACCTTCTAGATTGCGCGGAATACCTACTACAAGCTCTGCGGGATGATATTTTTCAATAAGATTGTTGATATTTGATTCTAATGCATCAGCATCAAGTGTGGCCAGTGGCTCAGCAATGTTGTCTTTAGCGATTGCTACACCTGTTCTTTTCAAACCAAAATCAAACCCCAAAATAACGGTCATTATTCGGTTTTTACCTTTATCTCTACTTTGATGCGATTGGCAAAAAATGGTAAGTAAGGCATAAGGGCTGGATTGGATTCTACTTGTACTGATTCTACTTGTGGATTATTGGGCTGTATGACATCAGCTGCACTTTTCTTACTTTTGCCGGCTACTTCTTTGCTAACTGTTTCGGTGTCGATAATCTTTCCATAAAAAGCATTGCCTACAGCCTGCATCTGAGCACTTGCTCCAGTCAATTTTGCAACAGTATAGATGGCGTCTGAAGAGCCAGTCTGATAAAGCTGATTGTTGGCAGGAACTTGAGTCTTGAGCTGTATCTCAAATACTTTATCGATATCACTCTTTGCAGCTGCTAGCTCGCTATATTTGACTCTAGCACTCACTGTCCCACCAGCACTCTCGCTACCCTCAGGTGAAGTAGCGTTGATATTGCTGATCTCGGTAGAAAAGGTATCTGCAAACACTTTCTGATCATCATTACCTTTCTTGGACAATTCTTGCTTGGCTCCTTCGGTAGCATTTGCTATCATGTCGGCTTTAGCCTTATCTATGTCTGCCTGAGTCACTACTGTTACTACCTTGCTACTACCGCCCGTGGTCGATCCGCTACCTGTAACTTTTGAGTCATAACCGGCGATACTAAAAGTACCGCTACTAATATTGAAGCTATCGCCATTTGCAGCAGCGGTGATGCTTCCGCTGGCAGTGCCTGCTTTTGTACAGCTACCTCCACTAAACTTAGCTCCTGGTATAGCTACGCTAGAATTGAGGCTAAATTTTTGACCAGATGAGGCAAGAACTGTACCGGCGGGTATAGTAAAGTCATCTGAATTGGAGCAATTACTAATGGTAATAGTGCCGCTGGCTTTGGTGCCGACATCTTTTTTGCCACTGGCATTGTACTGAGCACTTAAGTCTTTGGTAGTAGAAATCTGATCAGCCGCAACTATTGCTGCTTCGGGATCTGATTTCTTGGTGCCCGAGTCAAGCGTGAACTGTACATTGATAGGTGTCTTTTGAGCTTTGGCATTTAATATCACCTTAGCAGTCGGCAAGAATATATAGGCCAATGCAAGCATTATGAATCCCGCAAGTATCGCTACAAATATAGCAATCTTCTTATTGAGACCCATGAAATTGGGTACTTTGGGTTCGTTGGGGTTTCTCTGGCTTTTGTTGACTTCTTCTCTCTTGGAGGCTTTTGACTTTTTGTTGGTATCCTTGAGTGATATGTGCTTTTTCTCAAAGCTACCACTGTTTTTAGAACCTGAGCTATCTCGAGATCCTGCTTTGGAATTTTCTGGACTATAATCATCAAAATCTGATTGATCAATTACTACTGGCTCGTTTCTGCCCTCTATTGGTAGGTTGCTAGCTTGTGGCACGGACGATTCGGCTTTGACGTTTTTGGCGATAAGTATTCCTAGACCACCCGCCATACTTACCGTAGCTTTGTCACCGCTAACTATTACCAGCTTCTTATGCGCTGAGGTAGCTGTTTTTTTGAGTAACTTCAAATTGATAGCACTCTGAAGCATTGTGCTTCGAGCGGGTACTGCTATACGTACCTCATCAGAGCTACTGGCTTTGAGCTTGTCTATAGCTTCAGTTATCTCTGAATCTGATTCTAGATATATTACATCTGGGTTGGGATTTTCAGGCATAGTTGTTATATATTATAGCGCAATCTTGCTATGCTTGCAGTATTGTACTGCATCTAATAACCATCATGAGCATTTTGTTGTGACCAAATAATTACGTTTCCAGCAGCATCATAGAGATAGCGTGCGACTGAGCCGTTGAAGCATATTTTCGCCCGCACTTTGTGAACCAATTATATCAAGTCCTAGATTGGCAAGACCCATAGGAGTAATGTCTTGAGGACTATTGAGCTGATTGGTCTTATCTATTACTCTATTGACTTCGGTAGGCTTTACAAAGTCAATTGTGGGTTTGCGAGTAAAAGGCAGATTTTTGTACCAGTCAGTATTGGACAGAGCATGTTTTATTTCCGGCAATGCAGATCCGCCACCACAGAGCAATATTCTATTGGGCAAGTGTTCTATACCTTCAAATTCTCCTAGTCCTAGCTCTACACCTGATATCCATGTCTCTATATCACTCTTAAGTGCATCGGAAACAGCTTTGTCGTCTTCAGCACTCAGCTTGCCAGCCGAATGATCTAACTTCATCTCTTCAGCCTGATCAAAATTGACTCCAAGTGATGTACTTATACGCTTCGTAAAACTCCGGCCACCTATAGCAAACATCTGAGTACCTTCGACACCACCATTATTTACTACTGCTATATCGGATGTACCGCCACCAATATCTATAAATACAGCCGAAAACTCAGTACTATCATCGGCACCGACACTCTTGGCTACAGCAAAAGGTTCAGCAGCGATATTAATCAGATTGAGATCAAGATCAGCAGCCACAGTCTGCAATGCTCCCAAATGAACCATCGGTGCAAAAGCATTGAATATCTGGATAGTCACATCTCTGCCTTGGAATCCAATAGGATTGGTCACTCTATACCCATCAATATGTACATCTACGACTGCCGCGTTGACAAGTTTGACCTCTAGCTCTTGCTTGCCTGTCTCCCAGCTGAGCTGCTTCTTGACATTATCAAATGCTTGTTTTTGGATGCGTTTGATGATGTCCATCAACTCAGCTTGATCAATCTTGACGTCTGGTCTGGCTCTACGATAGCTCACACTGGTAGTACCACCTTTGACTAGCTCGCCGGCGATACCAATGACTGAATCTTTTGCTACTACTTCAGCCATTTCCTCGGCGCGGCGCAGGGCCGCATCGCAGTTCTCTACTACACCAGCAATATCCGTGACTGCTCCTCCAGCCATGTCGGTCAGTCTTTGGCGCTGTCTTCCTACGCCAATAATCTCAATGACTTGGTTCTGTTTACCAGCGGAGTCGGTATGATTTACTACCTTACCAATAAGTGCTTTGGCGTACTCTGTACCAATATCTAGGGATACTAGGTATTGGCCGGTTTTTTTCTTCTTTGTAAATCCAGGAATTTTCATATTATTTTACTTATGATTATTATAGCAAAATTTTTGCGTCAGAGTCTTGTAGCTGGGTAGATATTGGGATATTATAGTCGCAATTCGTATCTGTTATCGAGAGATCCAGGGGATGACAACATGAGCATCATCGATGGAATTGCTACAGCACCACGAACGTTCTTTCAAGAAATAGCTAAACCTGTAGTGCATCGCTACAAGCGAGAAGATACATCGGAATATACTTGGTATGAGCGTAACCTAGCGAATGCATTCACTGTCTTTCGTATAGTCTTTGGGTTTATTGTAAGTATTGCGCTTTATACGGCATACGATAGTCCATGGCGAGGCTTCTGGTTCTTCATGACCGGAATAGTCATGATGAGCGATGGAGTAGATGGTGAAGTTGCTCGTAAAATGGGTATAGAAAGTACGGTCGGTAAAGCGCTTGACCCAATTGCCGACAAGTTGCTATTGCTAGGACTCACAGTAAGTCTTATCTGTAACTTTTCTCAAGAATTTGGCTACTTTCCCGAATGGTTCTTTGTGGCTGCGATGGGTACGCTCTTCTTTGAGCTAAGTGTCCTGATCTCTGGAGCGCAAGTTGGTGCGAGATCTCGAGCACTCAATATCACTCCAATCGGCTCAAATGCCTATGGCAAGATCAAGTTTGGTATTCAATGCCTGGCTATGATCCTGGGTTGGACCATCCCAAATAGAGAAGTGGCTTGTGTAGCCGTTACCTTGCTACTTTTCTTGGCCATGCCATTCTCATTGCTCAGCAACCGCGGCTATAGGCAAGAGTTACGACGAATCCAAAGAATCCATTGAATGAAGGTCTGAAAGCCTTCAATCCCGAACCTCTGAAAGGAGGTTTTTTTATTAATTATTGTGTGTCAGTATATTTTGACAATTTTTCGCGAAAGTTTTCCACAGGCTGTTGTCAACTATTACTGACAAACTACAAACTACATATTCTTAACATGCACAAACGCAGTGGGTTTAAACCTTTAAAATACTTATGGTATAATTGCATTAATGACAATTAAGCAGATTATCCCCTACCAAATACTTGATTCGCGTGGCGAGCCTACCCTAATGATCATAATGATCTCTGACAGCGGCAAGAAGGCTAAATTCGCTGTACCCTCTGGATCTAGCTTTGGCAATGATGAGGCGCATGAAAAAAGAGATGGACAAGGTCCATTTGATGGTAAAGGAGTACTAGGTTGCATAGAAAGCATCAACAATACCATAGCACCCAAGTTCATAGGCTATCCCCTAGACCAACAAGAAGACTTTGACGAGCTTCTAGTGGCCTTGGATGGTTCTGAGAAAAAAGACAATCTTGGTGCCAACACACTACTTGCTTTATCTGGAGCATATCTGAAACTTTCTGCAATCGAAAAAGAACAACCATTGTGGCAGTACATAGCTGAACACAACAATACTAGCCCAGAATTTCCACAATTGTTTGCTAGTATCATAGGTGGCGGAACGCATGCACCTGGATTAGATATACAAGAATTTATGATAGTACCCCAAAGCACATCACCAAGTGCTGCAACTCAACTAATCTATGAGGTATATCACAAGGTTCGCACCATCATGGAAAGCCTGTATGGCCCATCAGCTCAGCTCGTCGGAGACGAGGGCGGCCTAGCTCCGGTTGGTACCAACACCGAAGTAATACTTGAAGCCTTATCGCAGCTTAATAGCAAGATGAGTGTCAAATACGAAATAGCACTTGATGCATCGGCCAACAATCTGTACAAAGACGGATTGTACAGCATGGAGTCACAAAAGCTACATTCATCTGACTTATTCAAGCTTTATCAAGACTGGGACAACAAATTTAATCTTTATTCTATAGAAGATCCATTTGCAGAAAATGACCTTGAGGGAAAAGAAATTATTAAAGGTATGGCCGGCAAGCCCAAGCCATTCCTAGTGCTATCTGATGACTTTACAGTTACCAATAAATCTAAGATAGAAAGTATACAGCAAGATATGGTGTTTGATGGAATCGTCATAAAACCCAACCAAGTAGGTACATTTACTGAGACATTCCAGGCAATCCGAGCGGCTAGAGATAGTAAGGCCAAGGTCATCATAAGTCAACGTATCGGTGAAACTACCGACTCATTACTGGCAGATCTAGCTTATGGAATTGGTGCTATGGGTATCAAGATAGGAGCACCCGCTAGAGGCGAGAGAATCGCCAAATACAATCGATTGCTAGAGATAGAAGCAGATCTTGATACCAATCAGAAATTAGCCGGCCGGGACAATAACGTTATCCCGCCTTCTTCCACAGAACGAGGTGGAGCTAGTCCAGTCCAGCAAGACAATATGGCGCAGAATACTCCCAATCAAACTGCCGACAAAGTACCAGCAGCTACTACAGCTACCAATAGTTTTCAACAGCCAGCTTCACCATTATCGCAAACCTCCACTTCTACACCACCCTCTGTAGTACCGAGCAGCAATCAGATTCCTAACAACACACCCCCTGCAACTCCACCTAAATTGACTTTATAATATCTTTATCCAGTCTATGGCTGGAAAGTATTGTGTATAACATCAAAGGCATCTGAATACTTTTCGTAGTTCTCTTCTGGAGATTGAGTAACTATGGTGTACACGGAATTGTCTTTGTTGAGTATCACTGTGACTTTGGCTTTGATTTTGCCGTTTTCGCCATTGTAAACAATAATGAATTTGAGCGCATCTAATCCTTTGAAGGTTTCGCGAGATTCATAGACTATCGTAGAACCATTGTATTTTTCTTTGATACTATCTCTAATTGCGTTGAGAACATCCTTGCTATAGCCATTGGCTGGTGGTGGAAGATATATAATCTCGCTTTGACCATATACTTTTCCGGTATTGTTCTTGAGCTCATCTTTAAATATATAGCCTTGGGCGCCATCTTGGTTTTCGACTTCTTTGACCCAGCCTTTTGGAAACTTAATGGTATAGCTAGGGTTTGTATTGGAGAAAGTATCTAGTGTTACTCTTGGATTGGCTAAAGCAACAAAAATTATTATTAATATCACAAATTGGAATATACCGTTGAGTACCGAGATGATTATTCCTGCTATTGCTAGGCCTTTACCTTTTTCATTGCGTTTTGAAGCTTGTGAAATACCTACGATTGAGCAAATCAAACCGACTAGGGGTATAAAAAACGCTGATATTAGACCTATTATCGATAAAGTATTAGTCTTTTGAGATTTGAGTGTATCTACCGCTTTGGGTTCGGTTTTAGTATTTTTGCTATTATCGACTTTTTGTTCTTCTGGCATGACTCTCCTGGTTAATGTTAGTTAATATTATATACTCTAAAATTAGCCTTTTCTAGTTATGTAGATTATGTTGTATAGCATTAATTCCTGACAGGTTTAATATTTACCGAGCTATATAGGTATGATAATATACCTAAGATTATCGCACCCAAGAGGAGCTTAGACACCATGCCACTTTCCACCCAATTGCTTGATCAGCATCAAGCTGAAGTTGCTAAGTTTGAACAAGAACATTACAATTCTTCGAGAGAACGCAGAAAGCGTAGTCGGCAAAAAAATAAGCAAATCAATAAAGAAGTTATTTTACAACTTTATAGAGATGTTTTACCGGCCAGTATTGCCCAGAGATTCAGTCTCGATCTTAATCAAATTACTGAGGTCAAAAGTTCTAAACCATTTCTTTCTGCTAATTATGACTTAATTTATCGAGTAGATGATATCTTTATTGGTATCAAATTTAGAAGTCGTAAGAAGTGGTTGATTAGGACCTTAACATCTTCAGCAATTAGTGGATATGTAATCTACTGTGGTCAATTCAATGGATTTACCATTCAAAATTGCCACATATTCCCATTTAACCGTAATGGCCTAATGCAAGCGCTTTTAAAAATTAAGAGTAGTAAACTAGGTAGTTTGAAGTTTCAAGACTCTGATACGATTCGTGATTTGCTTAGATTAGAAATTCAAGACTAGAGCTTAGCCCCAAAGAAAATTTGGGGTTTTATTTATTCTATTACAGCTTTTATACGCCTTACACCTGCCGAGCTAGACTCTTCTTTGGTTATCTTGAACTTTCCTATCTCGCCAGTGTGAGATACATGCGGTCCACCACATATCTCTTTGCTATAATATTCACCCTTCGGGTCTCCGACAGTATAGACCTTGACTATCTCAGGGTATTTTTCGCCAAATGCTCCTAGGGCTCCTTGGGCAAATGCATCGTCTTTGGACTTTTCCATAAAACTTACTGGCATGTCCTTGGCAATCACTTCATTGACTATCTTCTCGACTTGAGCAATCTGTTCGGGTGTCATCTTTTCACCGTGTGAAAAATCAAATCGCATACGTTCTGCAGTAATATTACTACCTCTTTGCATCACGTGATCACCTAGTACTTGGCGTAATGCCTTGTACATCAAGTGTGTTGCGGTGTGATAGCGAGTTGCTATTTCTGAGCTATCCGACAGACCTCCCTTGAATTGTCCAGCAGTTGCGCTTCTGCTGCGTTGTTTTTGAGCCTCCATTGATTTGGTGAATTCAATTTCAATGTCTTTGGCAATTGGTATATCCTTGCGTCTGGCCTCTTCTATGCTGAGCTCTTTGGGAAATCCATAGGTATCATATAGAGTAAATGCATCTGACCCGGTTAGGTCTTTTTTGTCTCTTAATAATTTTCCAAATTCTTTTAGGCCTCTTGTGAGGGTTTGACGGAAGATGTTTTCCTCTCTTCTTAATACTGTCATTATTTCTGAAGGGTTTTGTAGCTCAGGATACACATCTTCATATAGAGAGATTACTCTAGGGGCAATTCTTTCGAAGAGCCCTTGGTGTATACCTAGCACCAATGCTTCACGAATAGCTCTACGGGCCAATCTTCTCATCACATAGCCCTGGTCTTTGTTACTAGGCTCTACGCCATCCGCTGCCATGAATGTAATAGCTCTAGTATGGTCTGTGATGATTCTGACTGCACGCAAACTACTATCTGGATTGGATTCTTTGAATATTTCTTTGTGTGTTTCTAGGGCATATTGCTCAACTGATTCTTTGATCTGAGCAAGCACGTCCGTGTCATATACATTGTCTACTCCTTGCAAAACAGCTGCTATTCTCTCCATACCCATACCAGTATCGACATTCTTATTTTGCAATTCCGAGTAGCTACCGTCCTCTTGCTTTTGATATGCCATAAATACGTTGTTCCATATTTCTACAAAATCAGAACTTTCGGTATCGAACTTGGGGTCTTTTTCTTTGCCAAGATAGTAGAAAATCTCTGTATCTGGACCTGCTGGACCCGTAGCTACTCCACCTTGTTCCCACCAATTGTCTTCTCGACCCATAGCAAGAATGCGTTCGCCTTCTTTTGCATCTATGCCTACGCTCTTAAATTGTTCTCGCCAGAGCTCAATAGACTCTATATCTTTTGGAACTTCTCCATCTCCCTCATAGACAGTCACATATAACTTGTGAGGATCTATTGCTAGCCATTTATCACTCGTCAAGAATTCCCAGCTCCATGGGATAGATTCGGCTTTGAAGTAATCTCCAAGGCTCCAATTACCAAGCATCTCAAAAAATGTTAGATGAGATCCATCACCTACTTCTTCAATGTCAGTGGTACGTACACACTTTTGCGAGTCTGCTAGACGCTTGCCCAAAGGATGTGGCTCACCCAACAGATAAGGTACCAATGGGTGCATACCTGCAGTAGTAAATAACACTGTAGGATCATGCTCTGGCACGACTGGTGCACTGGGTATGATAGCATGATCTTTGGATTTGAAGAATTCCAGGAATTTAGAACGAATTTCTGATGTAGTCATAGCAGAAATTATATCATTTTTCAGATAATGCTTCTAGCTAGAGGACTAATATGAGCTAGTTCGTAGGTGTAGTAGGATTTGTAGTTGTAGGAGTTGTGGTAGTGGTCGGTGTAGCTGATTGATACCAAGCGGTAGGTAAGCTAAACTTCTCACCCTCTACCTTTGTGATGGTTGATGCGGTAGTAAATACAAGAGCCCAAGTACCATTGACCTTCTTGAAAACATAAGTTTTTGAACTTCCTGGCACCGCAGTCGTACCGCTCTGACAACTTGCAACCAATCGTGCCGAATTAGTTTCGTCTGATACCTCTACCTGTTCTTTAGTAGTTCCTACTGTACCTACAATAAGTGCAAGCCCCTTCTGGCTTTCACAATTTGCTTTTGCGATATTTAATACTACATTCTTGTCACTATTAGCGGCTTGCTGTTCTGCAATCCGAGCATTTAAGGCATTGACATCAGCGCTGAGGCTACCCACCTTGGTAAGATATTGTTGTCTTTTGTAATAACCAAATCCACAAACAACCAAGAGGGCTATGATAGATAGTATTGCCAATATCATCCATACTCTTGAGGATTTTGGAGGAGGTGGTGGCATGATATTGTCCGGAGCTTGATTGGTAATTGGCATTTGGGGGTCTTGTGGCTGCATAATTTATTCCTATTATTAGTTATGCTTATAATGATACCCGAAGTATTGTCCAGATACAAATTGAAGATTTATTGGCTCAAACTCAGCTTGCGATGATAGATAGATGTTCTAGATGTAAGTGCTTGATTAGAGACAGGCCTTTTAGTTAGTTTGTACAAATTATAATTGAAGTCTTTTTGCTGCAATACCAGTTTTGATTGTTTGACAATATGCCTAATGTCATAAGGATGACGTGTAGGGCTATATATGTATGCGCTTTGACTTGTGGTTTGATGCAAACTTCTAGTATTCATAGTCTAATTATACCAAACTTGTAAAGCTTACAGTTTAATAATTCCGCCGCCGACTACCATGTCTCCGTCATAAAACACTGCTGATTGACCAGGCGCGATGGCTCTTTCTGGATTTTCCAGTTCCACTTTGCATTCATTATTGCTACTAGGGTTGATATATGCAGGTTTTAGTTCGCTACGATATCGTACACGAACCATGTATTTGGTATTCTCCTTTGGCTCTATCCACCACTTACAATCAGTGATTGTGAATTCTTTCTTGCATAGCAAAGATGAATTTTCATCATTTGTTACTCGAACGATATTTTTGTCTATATCGATTTGGTATACAAAATAAGGCTTGCCTCCACCGATTCCTAGGCCATGTCTTTGTCCAATTGTATAATAAAATGCCCCGTTGTGTTCAGAAAGTTCTTTGTTGTGTTCATCTACAATCTTTCCTTTCTGAGGTTTGATAAACTCACTCAAGAAGTCACGCATAGGAATATTACCCACGAAGCATAAGCCCTGTGAGTCCGGGCGATCGAAGTTGGGTAATTCAATCTTTTTGGCGATACTGCGTACTTTTTTCTTGTCCAAATCCGAAAGAGGAAAAATAACTCTATCGATGACTTTAGGATCAATACGATAAAGAAAGTAGGTCTGATCTTTTGATTTATCAGTAGCTATAGCTAGATTACCAGAGACGATCTTGGCGTAATGCCCAGTAGCAATATAGTCTGCACCTTGATTGATGCATTTGTTATAAAAAACATCAAACTTGATCTTTTCATTACACATGATATCAGGATTGGGGGTTTGGCCTTTTTTGTAAGTATCTATCATATACTTTGCGACATGATCAAAGTATTCTTTTTCAAAATCAAATATATGAAGAGGTATTTGAAGATAGGCTGATACTATCCTCGCACTAGACAAATCTTCTTGCCAAGGGCAGGTGTGCCCACCGATGTCCTTACTCCAGTTCTTCATGTATACCCCTATGACATCATAGCCCTGCTCTTTGAGTAAGTATGCTGAGACAGCACTATCTACCCCTCCTGATAAACCTACATAGACCGTTTTCATTGATAGTTGCCTGTTACATATATATAAAGTAGTTTTTGTAATTCACTGATTGATATATTTCGTCCAAATTCAGTATTCCACCACTGAGCCTTACTCCATCTATTATCAAAAGAACTGACATTTTGTATCTGATAATCCTTGCCTAGTACTTTGGAGAAAGTTTCACTAGTACGTCTTTGATGGTAGGGACTTGTCACTAGTATGATGTTCTTGGCTCCAATCTCCTCAAGCAATCTTTTTGAGTTAGTAGCATTTTGAAAAGTGTTTTGAGAGTCCGAATCTATCAGTATAGTTCTCACTGGTACTCCTGCTTCGATGGCCTGATTACGCATTGCTATCGCGTTACTTGGGCCGTCATCAAGAGCTGCTCCTGAGAAAATAATATTTTTTGCCAAACCTTCTTTATAAAGCTCTATGCCTTTTTCTGCCCGAGTTGTAGTCTGTCCACCACTTACAACTACTATTGCGTCAGCATTCTTTGGTTCAGATTGGGGGCTCAAGAAAAAACCCAATCCAAAAAATGCCACAGCGAATAAAGCAAGTGCTATGCCTAGTATGATTGATATCGTGATAAGAAAATTTTTAAATCCTTCCATCTTATACCCTTAGCTTATTAACTGACTGTTGAAGCGCACCTACTAGTATATCTATATCTTCAATTGTAGTAGACCTACCAAATGATACTCTGATACTGCCTTGAGCCAAAGATTCTTCAACCCCCATTGCTAGTAATATCCTTGTAGGTTTTTCATTATTTGCCAGGCAGGCAGCTCCAGTTGATAACTCTATACCCATCGCGTCTAGATATGCCACTAAGTCTTCGCCATTGACATTGTCGATTCCGATATTTGCAATATTATATATCCGTTCTTTTGGATGGCCAAATATACTGATATCAAGCTTTTCAGAAAGTCGATCCAAAAAGTAATGATACAATTTCTGATAATGCTCTGCATCTCGGGCACGATTGCTATCAAGTATTTCTACAGCTTTGGCAAAACCCACAATAGAAGCTAAGTCCTGAGTACCAGCACGAATTCCAGATTCTTGTTTACCTCCATACAACATTGGCTCCAATTCTACCCCACGGCGGACATAGAGAAGTCCCGAAGCAGGTCCGTATATTTTTGATGAACTCAATGTCATCAGATCTACTCCGAGTCGATCTACTGAGATATGAAGAGTGGAAAATGCCCCCGTTGCATCAATATGTAAAATAGGCTTCACAATTCCTTGAGTTTTAATATCATCTATCACCTTTCGAATTTTAGAGATTTGCTGAATAGTTCCCGTTGTAGAATTGGCATATTGGATAGTGACTAGGATAGTATCTGCCTTGATGAGTTTTTTGAAGTGCTCTAGATCGATACGTCCATATTTATCAACATTGCACCAATCGAGCTTGAATCCTTCTTTTTCTAAACGCACTAAAGGCTCATATACTGAAGGGTGTTCTGTGCCAAGAGATATTATTCTACCTGCTTGATATTTTCTTGATATACCAAATATTGCTAGATTATTTGATTCAGTTGAGCTACTAGTAAATACTATTTCATCCTTATTGCAATTGAGTGATATCGCAATCTGTTTTCTCGAATGCTCCAAGATTTTCTTGGCTTCTCTGGCGCTTGCATAACGTGCTGATGGATTCGAGAAGTAACTTCTATGATTATCAATTGCTTCAGCAACCTGCTGGTCCAGTGGTGTAGCTGCAGCATAATCAAAATACAATCTTGTTTTCATATTGCAAATAATTCCTTAGCATTTTGTGTAGTCACGCTAGATATATCATCAATATCACGATATGAAATAGTAGCTATAAATTTTGCAATCTCATTTATATATCCAGGCTGATTGAGTTTACCTCGAAACGGCACAGGTGCAAGATACGGACAATCTGTCTCTAGCAACAACAGATTTTTAGGTATAGCCTGGAGTGCATCGAGTTGCTTCTGGTCTTTTGTAAAGGTCATTATGCCATTGATACCAAAGTATAGTCCGTTGCTAGAAGCAATTTCAACATGCTCTGGATGACCAGTAAAGCTATGAATGACACCCTTGGTGCCAGGATGGTTTTTTAGTATTGCAAAGAAATCATCCCATGCATCACGTACATGAAATACGACCGGCAAATCAAGTTGTCGAGCAAGCTCAAGCTGAGATTCTAGTGTCTTGAATTGATCAGTTTTGGATGAATGATTTTTAAAATAATCAAGTCCACACTCTCCAACAGCTTTGATAGATTTTTTATGTTTACTTACTGTTATTAATTCTTTCAATTTTTCTAATCCCCTGGTGTCACTATTGGCATCATGAGGATGAATACCAGCTGTAGTATATAATCTAATATCATTTGCAAGAGATAAAACTGTAGGATCATTTACAAATTCGAGTGCTTTTTGAGAATCTTCTTCATTGGTGCCTACCGTAATTATTGACTCGACTCTGTTTGATGCTGCTGTTTCAAAAATCGATTCTAGTATATTGCTAAACTCATCAAAATGAATATGTGCATGAGTATCAATAATCATCTAGATGATCCTCAAATATTTCTACAGGCACAGTAGAGTAATTGGTATATCTTACCCATACAGGGGTAATAGCTACAAAGCATGCACCAGGATCGTCCTTGTGTTGCGATAATATGGGGTGTTTTTGGTAATGGTTCTTAGAATATTCCCCTGCATCTTCAAGATTGACTAATCTAGCTGTACCTTCTATTTGTAAGGTAGTCAGATGCTCACCGCCCAAGCCTATCACAACAGATACATTTGGATTGAGTAAGATATTCTTTACTTTTCTAGAGTCTTTGTTGGTAGCAAATATTATCTCTAGTTTTTTATTTTCAGAAAATGCCACCAGGGCTGATTCTGGTTGACCTGCTCTATTTGCACTAGAAACCACAGCATATTTTTCAGACTTTATAAAATCATATAATTTTTGATCTTTCATATAATACTCCTTTTTAATCAATTCTTGGAAACAATACCTCTGAATTTTTAGATACAGTACCATTTTCAAATGTTGCGAGTATCTTGTCAGAGCTATCTACTAAGATAGGCTTGAGAGACTCTGCAAGCTTCACAATCTCACATGCTATAGAGCTGAGGACTTGCTTGGTCTTGACTTGGTCAGTTTTGTATAGCTCCCAGGGCTTGGTTTCTTCCAGTAGAGTGTTGAGCTCCTCGACTCTAGAGATAATAATAGTCAAGAACTTATCAAATTGGAGATCCTCTATAAATGTATCGTAATCTTCTATATCGGATAATTTTATCTCGTCATATTTTGATGCGCAGTATTTGTCGAGCATCGTAGCTACTCTAGAGACTAGATTACCCAATTTGTTGCCAAGCTCTGTATTGTATACGACCTTGAGACGCTGTTCGCTAAAATCACCATCTGCGCCAAACGGAATTTCACGGAGTAAGAAATAACGAATTGCATCGTTGCCGTATTTCTCTACCAGTCCTACCGGATCTATGGCATTACCAAGGCTCTTGCTGATTTTTTCACCATCGATGGTAAAGAAACCATGAGCGAATACTTGTCTTGGTAGGTCCAACCCGGCACTCATAAGCATTGCCGGCCAGTAAATACAGTGAAACTTGATGATATCTTTACCGACAATGTGCACATCGGCTGGCCACCACTTATCGAATTGTGCTGTATCATAGCCTGCTGCTGTTACATAATTGAGCAGAGCATCAAACCACACATATGCCACCTGACTATTATCAAAAGGCAATCTTATACCCCAATCTTGACTTTCTCTGCTTATACTAAAGTCTTCTAGACCTTTGTTTTTGATAAATGACAAAATCTCATTGCGCCTAGATTGTGGATGAATAAAATCAGGATTATTCTCAATATGATTTAAGAGCCGATCTTGGTATTTTGAAAGCTTAAAAAACCAATTATCTTCCTTGATGTGCTCCGGCTCTCTTTTGTGATCAGGGCATAGACCATCGACCAGATCTTCTGGCTTCATAAATGCTTCGTGTCCCACACAGTACAAGCCCTCATAGACACCTTTGTAAATGTCACCATTGTCATACACTTTTTGTAGTACATCCTGTACGGTGCGAACATGATCTTCATCGGTGGTGCGTATGAATCGGTCATAAGAAATGTGTAGCTTATCAAAAATTGTTTGCCATTTTTTGGCGGTCTTTGACGTATAGACATCTATGTCTTCGCTATTCTTACTCGCTGCCTCTACAGTTTTTTGGGAATTCTCATCTGTACCTGTTACGAACAATACGTTGTCTTTACCTATCTTTTCTCGATAATACCGTGCCAATACATCTGCGGCAATAGTGCTGTAAGCATGCCCTATATGCGGGATGTCATTGATGTAGTATATGGGTGTTGTGACATAGAATTTTTTATTCTGAGTATTGTTAGTGTTCATTTTTTTTACTACCTGTCTTATCCAGTGTGGGAATTGGTTTGGTATTCTTAGTCCTGGCTAATTTGTCTTTAGTAAGCTTGGATTTTATCACCAACATGATAAATATTCCAGCAAATATGGCGATAATCAACCACATCGGCCATAGTTGTGCACTGGACTTGGCACTTGCTATTATCATGTTGGCGTCACTATTTTGTGTAAAATCCACATTTACCATACCCCAAGCCGTCGGTCCAAATACTATGGCTAGTCGACTACTCTTTTGCTTTGGCGCTAGAGATCCAATATTGAATTCATCTATCTTGGTACCCTGTCTTACTCTTAGCATATAATTATCACCTGCCGTATTGGTTGGTGCAACAACGTCCAATTTATTGATAGCTACAAATGGAAGGAGCAACCATTTCTCTGCCTTCACGCTGCCGCTAGGCTGCAATACTGGAGGAATTGATTTGTACTCGATGGTAGTATTTTCGTATTGATAATTGATATCTTTGCCGTTTTGAGTGACCGCTACTGGACTATTGTCACTGACGCCCCATATGGCAAAAGCAAAATGATCTAGGTCTGAAGATCCAAAATTATTAAATTTCTCACCCCATGTAGGATCCATATTGATCCATCCTACATTGGGTATGTATGCTTGCACCCATGAATGCAAAGAGTCTGTGACAGAGTTTGATTGCTTTAGACTACCCGAATACCCATATCCTACTGGCATTCTGGCTGGAATACCTGCAGACCTTAGTAAGCTAATGGTAAGATCCGAGTATTCCAAACAAATTGCATTGTCTGGGTTTTGTATAGCCTTACTGCCACCTTGTCTGATATTGTATTTTATTTTTTCATTGTTATAGCTGAGCTTGGATACTACATAGTCATTGATTGCTCTGACTTGTTCGGCAACGCTTGTTTTGCCGTTAGTTAGTTCTTTGGCTTTGGTGCTTATTTCAGGATCATTTGTAGGCCAATACTGTTGACTTCCAGTATATTTAGCCACCAATTCACGTGGTATCTGGTCTTTTGTCCCGCTTGCAGCTAGATTGTATTCTACATAACTCGCTACCGCTACTACATTGGTCTTAACAGTAATATTCGTCTTGGGAGCAACGCTATAATCCGCCAAGATATTGCCATCAACATCCAATCTAGTTGAGGCTGGTTCTGGATCAAGTTTTGCAACTGTTACTTGTTGGCCAGAAGTATTTGGCGGCAATGTCACTGTAAAGGTAGCAGGAAGTGAAGAGGTGTTATTTAGCGGAAAATTAAAATTGACTTCATAAATAGTACTGTCGCCAAAAACAAGTGACGCAGTTTTTTCTAGACTCTTTTTATCTTTGAAGCGATATCCTGTCTCACCATTTTTAGTACCGAGCTTTTCCGGGGCCACTCCTGTTGTACGAAGAGTGCCAAAGTTTTCTGGTACAAACAAATCTACTGAGTATTGGTTGTCACCCTCTTGTGGTAAAGCAGGAACACTAACTGTATGTGCGCTACCTTTGGTCTCGACAAGATTTGCGGTGTCATAGGTGACTATAAATTGCCATCTAGAATTGCGACCTACTGTATTACGAGTAAACTGGATGTCTATCTCTATATAACTATATTCATAGCCTTGTTGGGACGATTTCTTGATAGATGTAGTAAAAGGGATGCTGGTACCATCTGCATATTCCACCGATATATTCTTGGCATCCTCAGCCGGCGTTGATATCTGAATTTTATCTAGATATTTATCACTGGTGAAGTTTGATACAGTATAGCTGTCTTCAACTCTAGTGTTATTATCAGATGTGACTCGATAAACAGATGATACATTGTAGCTAAACTCACTAGACGCAAGAACGGATCTAGGCACTATTGTAATGACCGTAATCAGCACAATTAGCACTACAGACAGAAATCTTATATATCTATTCAATTTTAGTTTTGAAAACATACTATTTATTTTAGCATAGGCTCTATCTGATGGTATAATCTCTGCCATTGCTCAAAATCTAGCTCTTGAGCACGCGAATTTTGAGATATTTGACACTTATTTAGTACATCGACTATAACTGATTGGTCGATAAGCAGAGCAGAAGATAGGCTATTCTTGAGCATCTTTCGCTTATTGCCAAATCCTGCCTTCACTATCCGAAACAATATCTTATTATCAGCATCAAATCTTGGCTTATCTCGTATGATGAATTTAATAATGCTCGAATCCACATTGGGTACAGGCTCAAATAATTCTCTTGATACATCTGCTATAATTTCTGGGTCAGCATAGTATTGTACTGAAAAAGCCAATATCGACATGCGCCCAGGAACAGCAACTATCCTTTGAGCTACTTCTTTTTGTACTAGTAGCACCATAGACTGAGGCTTGTTAGTAGATTCCAACAACATTCTTACGAGTGCACTGGTCAGATAGTATGGGATATTCGCTACTACCTTGTAGCTCTTGTCTATATTATTTAGGTTGAATCTCAGGATATCTTCATTGATTATCCGGATGTTTTTTGCATCTATATACTTTTGCCGTAGTGGGAATATCAGATCTTTATCAGACTCTACAGCGATTACTCGAGCTCCCGTAGATAGTAGCTTATCAGTCAGATAGCCAAGCCCTGGACCTATCTCAAGCACCGCATCCGACTCGGCAATATTTGCAGATTCAATGATAGTATCCAGTGTATGCTCATCTTTGAGCCAGTTTTGACCAAATGATTTCTTTGCTTTCATACAGTAAGTATCTGGTATCTTGCGCCTTGAAGCAAGCTTCAATATTAATTACACAGATTGAAAACTAACGTAGGTATCGACCGCAGTTGGGCCAGGGGCTAGCGCCACGACGTCTATATGTATCGAGTGCTTTGGCGTCTTGTACGCTAGGTGGTGCATCAGCAGGATCTCTGTAGCCACCGTAATTATTCCAGGTAGCAAAGTCAAACTGATATGCTCCTCTATATAGCGGGTTGCGTTTGCTAGCATAATCACCACCTGATTCACAGAAGCGTAGCTTGACCCAGCCCTCTGAACTAGTGATGTTGGTAGGACCTACTACTACCACCTTGGATACTGGAGCTACTATCTCTTTTTCTTCTAGAACTGCTCTAGATTGCTCTACACCATCTTGAGTTGTCACGAGATATTTCTTGATTCTTTTACCAGGAGTGCCTGGATTTTGAACTTCACTGAATCCAACTGGCTTGGTGTAGTCTACATTTTGCACTACTGACGGTTCGATAGCTATTTCTTCTGTGATGATCTCTTGAGAGAGTCTGCTGACTACTATTCGCATGTTCTTTTGAAGCGGAGTATCGAGTGAAGTACTAGTAATATCTTGAGGCTTGATATCCAACTTCTTCTCTTCGAAAAGTTGTCCGACTGTTTTTTGATGTGTTCTAAACTCAAACACTTGACCCGCCAAGACTACAGTAACTGGAGTAGCTCTCTGGATGATTAGTCTTTGACCTACTGACTTATCCTCTATAAATTCATCAACTCTATCTGAGCTTACTATATCTTCTGGATATAGCTCTATACCAGCTTGTTCAATAACTTTCTTGGGGCTTCTGTAGCCAGATGTAGTAGAAATCCTTTCATCTCCGTCTACTACCAGATAACTAAATGATCTATATACATTGATATTGGTCACGCCTCTTGCGATCTGGGTATCTAGCGATGGCTCCACTACATCACCTTTTTGGAGCACTACCCCCATCTTATCTAAGGCTTCTTGTACGGTTGTAGCACTAGTAGCTACTGTTTTGTTCTGCCCGTCATAGTATACACTGACTAGATTTTGACCATCAGCTATAGCAGTAGTTTTGGTGGTAAACTGATCATTTGACCAAGATATACTGCTCAAAATAAACAAAAAAACCACTACTAGTACTATCATGCCCCTCTTGATAGTGTATGGTTTTGGTTTACTTAGTATTCTATTTTTATTATTTACTCGGTTATTTGCCGAGCTATGCAACTTTGGTAAAATATCTGCCCCACTTATTTAATTACTAAAGCAAGTGATTTTGTTTTTGTTTTACCTTAACTCAATTCTAATAGTTATGCTTGGGGCTGTCAATCTTGACTCGAACAAATATTGTGCTCATATATAGGTGATTTATATTTTTCTGATTTGAGCGAAGTTGAGGTTGAGTGTTTTTGAACCTACTTTTTCAAAATCTATCACAGCCTCTAGTTCATCGAGCTGGCTCACTATGCCATTCCCAAAACTTGGATGAGACACTTTGTCACCAATATTGAGTCGAGGTATATCTTCGAAAGGCTCAAATTCTGGATCTTTTATGGACTGGCTGAATGCCGTGTCATTGTAACCAGAATTGAGACCAGAGTGACTCACTAGCTCAGCCGGAATCTCAGCCAGAAATCGTGAAGCCACATTGTGCTGGGTATTGCCGTAGAGCAACCTAGCATTGGCGCTTAGCATATATAGACGCTGTTTGGCGCGAGTCATACCTACATAGCACAATCGACGCTCTTCTTCGAGTTCGCCCGGTTCAAAAAAAGTACGGCTATGTGGAAAAATTCCTTCCTCCAAGCCTGTAATAAATACTGTATCAAATTCCAGTCCCTTGGCAGCATGCATCGTCATAAGAGTCACTGCTCCACTACTATCTCGTAAATTGTCCAGATCGGATATTAGTGAAATTTCGGTCAAGAATTCTTCCAAGCTCAGATTGTTGTATTCTTTGGCTACACTCAATAGCTCCCGGACATTTTCCACCCGCTCACTGGAGCTAATACTACCGTCGTCTAGATAGTCTATATAACCGGATCTATTGATGACCAGCTCTATGAGGTCACTTACTACTAGTGTTTTGGAAGCTTCTTGTAGTTCATTGATCAATCTCGCAAAGCTAGCAAAACTATTGGCAGCCTTAGAGCTCAAGCCATCTATGACGCTTGCTTGAGCTAGACACTCTAGGATAGGTATCTCATATTTGGCGCTATAGTCAGTAAATATTTGCAAACTTTTCTGACCCAACCCTCGTGGAGGTAGATTGACTATACGATTGAATGACACCAAGTCGTTGGGCTGAAAAATAAATCTCAGATACGCCAAAGTATCCTTAATCTCTTTGCGTTCATAGAACCTCACCCCACCGATGATTTGATAGGCTACCCCATAGCGCAGGAATGATTCTTCCAGTGTACGTGATTGCGCATTGGTACGATACAATACTGCAAAATCGTGCAAAGACAATCTCGAGTCTTTCTTGATAAGTTCTTGAATAGTTTGAATAATATACCGACCTTCCTCGAGCTCGTCTCTGACATGTACTATTTGCACAGGATCACCCTGCTGGGCATTGGTCCACAGCTTCTTATCGCTTCTAGCAGTATTTCTACTAATCACTGCTCCTGCTGCATCTAGTATGATTTGAGTACTGCGATAATTCCGTTCGAGCTTGACTATCTTGGCTTCCGGATAATCTTTCTCGAAGTTGAGGATATTCTCATAATTGGCACCGCGCCAAGAGTAAATACTTTGCCAGTCATCGCCTACTACGCAGATATTTTGATGCTTTTTTGCCAGGAGCTGTATAAGTCTATATTGAGCGTGATTGGTATCTTGATACTCATCGACCATGATGTATTTGAATTGATTTTGGTATTTCTGTCGAATATCATCTTTCTCGGCCAGTAAAAGTGTAAGCCTCATGATGAGATCATCGAAGTCTAGTGCACCAGCCTTTTGCAGCTCGAGCTGATAAGTAGGGTATATCTCAGCTGCAATCTCTTGCATGCGTCCAGTTGCAAATTGCTTGTATTCACCTGGACCGATAAGTTCATTTTTGGCACCTGATATGACATTGGCGATACCGCTTGGAGTGACTTGCTTCTCATCTAGATGCATTTTCTTGATAATAGTCTTGATAAGCGCATGGCTATCCCCCGAATCATATATCAAGAAATTACTGCTAAAGCCTATTTCGGCAGCTTCACGACGTAGTATCCTATTGGCGATGGAGTGAAAAGTCCCCAAAAAAGGCATGTACTGAGTGTTGTCTTCATCGAATTTGAGTAGTCGTGCAACTCTGCGGCGCATCTCTCCTGCAGCTTTGTTGGTAAATGTAACTGCCAATATGTTGGCAGGGTCAATCTTTTTCTCTTGCACAAGATACGCCAAGCGATGCGTGAGAGTCTTGGTCTTACCACTACCTGCCCCAGCTAACATCAGTACTGGCCCGTCGGTGGCTAGCACTGCTTCACGTTGCTCGGTATTTAGATCTTCTAATACTTTTAGCATTGTTCTATTGTACTATACCCTCTAACCATGCGGCTCAAGGCATCCATATTGCTTAAGTTTTGAATATTGTATAAAATATCAAGTAACAACTAAGCAAGGAGAAATAAATGCCAGAGCCAACTGGACCAACAGAACCAATAAGTGATGACCCTTCGGTAGTGCATGAGATGCTGAATAAAGACTATAGAATGCCCGGTGATGGAAATCCAGTATCCGACGATCAAGCAGCAGAATTCGTGCAAGACCCTACTAAGGCTCATGCAATGGCTATTGCCGAAGACCCCTACAGAACTATGGAGTCCGACCTAAGAATAAAAGGAGAAAACAGATTAGCTGACATTCAGGCTGGATGGGTAAAAAGAGAAGGTGTAGCTGCGGGTGAACAATATGAAAAAGAAAAGAATGAGATATATAGCAGATATGAGGCAATGTTTAGTGAGGTATCAGATGCTATATCAATAATGCGAAGATATAAAAAAGATGCTGTCAATCTTCATGATGGTCGTATTCAAGAAAGTATTCAAGAAACAGAAATACCTGATACACTACAAATAGCATTTGAAGAGTTTTTGGATGCGTTATTCACACCTGAAGATAAGCAAATATTTAAAGCCAATCTAAGAAAACTTCACAAAAATGGTGGCATGGGTTTTCCAAAATTTATAAGAGGAAGTTTTGAGGTACCTACTAAGCTTGGTTATAACATCAAGGTAGCTAGATTTGTACCTGATAATGACGATCCTAATATTTACAGCCTAACAAAGCCAACCTATGCTATTGCATTGGTCAATCGAGAAAAGAAATAATACTTTTCTAAAATTCCTAGTTTTCGAGCTCAATTTTGAGTCTAATTTGAAGTAAGTTTTGTATCTTGCAGTATCATATCTACAGTTTGATCCAAAGAATATTCTTCAGGAATGATCTTTTCAAAGCTATGTCCATAAGATGGAGTCTCAAAATACCATTCCTTCATCTCATCAGAGCCAAACTCATGCTTTTTGTCACGAGTTTTGTGCCTGTGAAGTGATTCCTCGAATGATATATTGTAATAATACATAAAGTTGTTGGATGGATGTTGTTTGAATAATTCTTCAAACATAGTCTGATATACACTATTACTAAAATTACCTTCTACGATACAGTCATATCCCTGACCTAGTAATTCTAGAGTATTAGAAGCAATCATTTTCATCTGCAAACTTTTTCGTGTGCTCGACTCTATATCTATATTTGGGCTTATTAGTTCATTCTTATAATAATCTTGCTCCACGATAAATAATGGCTTTTGCACTATTTTTTGCAGCCTTTTGGCAACTGTACTTTTGCCGGAACCAGATTGACCTCTTAAGACTATAAGTTTAGTTTTCATTTTGTGCTATTTATTGATTATTTAATAGGGTGTTCTACATAATATTCAGGAGTGAGCTTGGAATTATACTTACTATATATTATTGTACTATGATTTTTTAGAGCAAGGGACTAGATATTATGGCTTCCTAAATGTAATTGTAAAAGTGTGCCAATGTTTTGGACTACCATTGGCAAGTGTACCGTTTGGGTTATCTTCTTCATCAAATTCTATAATATCCATGCCTTCAACAAGTTGCATTGCTTCTTGCTTGGTGTGAAAAGTCATTTTACTAGTAGGGACATTCCATTCATCGTGATCCCCGAATAGTTGACCTACAAATATACCCCCTGGCTTGAGTGACTCTCTAATGCTTAGAAATACTTTATTAAAAGTATGAGGAGGGTTAAACGGCAATGCGAATTGAGCATTTACAATATCAAAATAATTCTTTGGGTACTCATACATATCGAATGCTGAACATACGAATTCAATATTTCCTGCAGTTTTGAGTTTTTGTATAAACTCTTCTGATGATTTTTCACCATCTAGAGCAATTACCCTGAACCCTTTTGACAATAAATACCTACTATCTCTACCTGCTCCACAGTCCAGATCTAATGCATTGCCACTGCGGCCAAGAATTTCAACCGCTGCTTTGAGACAATTGGCGGGCTTGAGGTCAGTAGTATTTTCATAATATATTTCCCAGGGGTCTTTGCTGCCCGGCTTCGGTTCTGGCATAGTAGAATTATTTCTTAAATTCTTTATCGTAGCGCTCTACGCATTCTTCGAAAATAACTTTGGCTTCGTCAAATCCAGCGAATCCTTTGATCTCTACAATGTCGCCTTTCAAGTCTTTGTAGTGTTCGAAATAGTGTTTGACAGCGTGCTTCCAGTGCTCAGCAACATCATCTAGTGATTTGATATCATCATAGTGTTTGTCATCGGCTGGTACACCGATCAGCTTATTATCTACCTCCCCACTATCTACCATGTACATCACGCCTATCACTCGCGTAGGAACAATCAAGCCCATTGGCATAGGGTCGTCTGAGATGAGCAACATATCTAGCGCATCACCGTCTTCATCAAGCGTAGATGGCACAAATCCATAATCGCTCGGACTACCGAGGTGGGTTTGGTGCACTCTGTCTAGTACAAAATTACTAAGCTCCCGATCATACTCTATCTTGAGTCTACTCCCCTTGGGATTCTCAATGACTGTATTGACTACTTCGGGGGCCTTATAGCCGTATGGGATATCTAACAATGACATATATTCTCCTTAATAATAGGTTGTATTATACCTTAAAGTTTCAAAATATTTAATAGTCTAGGCGCTGGCTCGTACTATTTTGGCAAATTGCTTGTAATTGAGGCTTGCACCGCCTACCAATAGGCCATCTACACCTTTGATATTGAGATATGATCTAGCATTCTCAGCATCGACACTTCCGCCATACAATGCTCGCACTTTTGATCCTGCCAGCTTGCCAAATTGCTCTATGATATTGTTGTGGATCAACCATACCATCTCTTCTACTAAGGCAGGTTTGGCAAAGTTGCCAGTACCTATAGACCATATAGGCTCATAAGCGATTGTTACATTTTTGATCTCTTGACTGGTGATATGAGAAAGTCCGGTATTGAGCTGATCAAGAACTTTCTGCTTGGCGTGACCGTCACTGCGCTCTTGTTTATTTTCGCCAACACACAAGATGGGCTTGAGATGGTGTCGCACAGCTATTTGCAATTTCTTGGCATCAACAGTATCTGTCTCACTAGCATACTTGCGTCTCTCAGAATGTCCTACTATGACATATTTGGCAATATTGCGTAGCATTGTAGCTGATATTTCACCTGTATATGCACCCTCTTCATGCTCTGAGATATTTTGTGCTCCTAGCTCGATATTGAGTGGACCTTTTGATTTTTCGAGTTCCTTAGCAAAAGCATATAGATGAGTAGCTGGTGGGCAGATAACAAGTTCTGGATATGTGAAGTTGGTGAGCTCTTTGATGATTCTCTCGAGCAACAAAGATCCTTCTGGCAAAGTAGTGTTCATCTTCCAGTTGCCTACGATAAGTTTTTGGGGGGTATTCATAAGCATTATTATACTATATCTCTAATAGCCTTACAGTGTCTGTACCACCCACTACATTAGATTGAGTACCAAAAGCTTGTACCACCCAATCCCCGTGCTTGAGTTTTTTTTGAGCTATGAGTTTCTTGATAATACCTGAGCTGACATGTTGTTTCTTGGAAACCAAATACGGCTTGCCGCCCCACACTAACGCCATTTGATTGCACACTGTTTTGTTTGGACTAGCTATGATTACCGGTACGGGTGGGCGTAGTGCTGCTATCGATAATGCAGTAGAGCCGGTGAGAGTCTCGGCGAGTATGATTTTGGCACCAACTTGTTCGGCTAGAGTGATTGCAGCCATACTCACACTAGTCTGTGCATCTGTAGTAGCTAGTTTGCCAGCCGATATAGGCTTACCCAGCAATTTACGTGAGCTAGTCACCATCCTTTTGACTATGCCGACTTGTTGTGAATAATCTACAGGTAGTTCTGCTGAGCCCTTGCCATTTTCTGGTATAAAATCTATCTCAAGACGATTTTGAGCATAATAGCTTTCGGTCTTAAGTATTACTCGCTTCATGAGCTGAACTGTCTGAAGAGGATACTGGCCGGCAGCTGTTTCTCCAGAGAGCATTACGCAACTCACACCCAAACTCACGGCGCTTGCAATGTCATTGACTTCGGCACGAGTGGGCTGAGGACTAGATATCATACTCTCTAGCATTTGAGTGGCCATGATGACAGGCTTCTTGTATGTACGAGCCAGCTGGATGATTTCTCTACCAATGAGTGGCACATCTTCATTGCTAGTCTCTACAGCGAGATCGCCTCTAGCTATCATGACTGCATCCGTAGCTGCAACTATCTCCTCTAGATTCTTAGTGGCTGTTCTAGTCTCTATTTTGGCAATTATCTTGGCTTGAGATTTGTTGTTAGCTAGTAATGTCCTAAGGTGCTTTATGTCGTTGGCAGTTTGCACAAAGCTAAGTGCCACATAATCCACATCATTTTGATACACAAATTCAAGATCTGTCATGTCTTTTGGAGTCAGTATCTCCTTGGAGTCAAATACTGTGTCGGGTAGATTGATACCGTGATTGCTAGAAACTTTACCAGAATTGAGAACTTCGGCTGTTATTTGTTTGTTGGCGGTAGATATCACCCTAGATTCGATAGTGCCATCGCGCAGCATGATGCTATCGCCTTTTTTCACCAAATGAGTGAAGTCGTATTGGATAGGTAGATGTCCATCGGCACATTTATTATCAGTGCAGAATACTATCTTTTGCCCAGCCTGAAGCTCTACAGTCTTGGAGCTCAAAACACCCAATCTTATCTTGGGGCCTTGTAAGTCAGCTATTACTGCTACTGACCTATCTAGCTTCTTGGCAGCTTCTCGAGACTTCTTTATCACATTGGCATGCCATGCGTGAGTATTGTGACTTAGATTGAGCCTTACGCCATTGACTCCAGCACCCAATAACGACTCTAGCTTCTCTTCAGAAGCTGGTCCAATAGTGGCTATTATCTTGGTGCGCTTAAAAGTAGATGCATCTGTGCTCATATATCTATGATACATCAGACCACAAGCATTATTCTAGATATTGTAATATGTATTATTATAGACCCACAGCGGTGGCAACAGTTTTTTCTTGTCCATCTTCAGTCTGAGCAAATATGCCTAGGTCAGTAGTCCGAGTCACAACTACTGTTTCTGTGTTATCACCGTCTACTTGCACTTCTACTCCATTGTCTACTAAGGCCGCGATATTGACGTAGAATTTCTGTCCATCCTCATCTACAAAACATATATAATCGCCATTGGCATCTTCACCCGGTACTATACTACCGCCAAGTATAGTAATGTTCTGGCTTCCAATATCTGGAGTGTTGACCTTATTGGATTCACCATCAGTACCTTCTATCCTTTGTGGGCTTGTGCGTATGTTGACCTGAGTAGCATCGAACTGAACAGGATTTCTGAGTACTCTGAGCAATGTGCCAGGTCTGATATCTTCTATTTCAATATTGTTTGGTTGTTCACCTGTATTGTTCTGTTGTTCTACTGGATCTATAGCGCTCTCTTTGGCATTATCATAGACCAATTTACCACCACCCAGTGCAAGTCCTGCAGCAGCCAGCAAATACAATGCTCTTCTACCTCTTGACACTTTTGGTGCTGGAGGCCTTGACCTACGAGAGTCTAGTCTTGGCTCTGTTACTCCGTGCACTTGGATATGGTCTGGGTTTGTTGGGTCAAATCGCTCATCTGGTCTTCTTGTCATATTACTCCTTTTTATTATGCTGATAATCTGGTGCCGCCGCGGGGTCCCGGGGGAGGCTTCGGACCATCTGCTTTAGCTTCTTTTTTGGCTTTAAAATCTTCAATTGAAGTCACTTTAGCCTTTTTTTTATCACTTTCTTCCACGGTACTAACTGGTTTACCACCAGTATTTGTAGCTTGGTCATAGGGCTTTTCGTCGGTAAGATCTGGGTCAACTTTAGCCCAATCATAGGGCTTAGCGCCTGCTTCAGCCAATGTTAATCTTTCGTCATTATCCACATCTCTTGATGGTGGTCCTTCGGTTGGTGGCATTTTTCCCCTCTAAAGTTATTTATAATATATACTATACAATAATTGTTATGTTGGCAGCAAGCAAATGTTGAGTAATACCTGATATTGTGATATTATGCTATCTGTTAAACGCCTACAATAGGCCAATAAACTCAGCTGATGGTCCCATCGTCTAGTGGTTAGGACACCAGGTTTTCATCCTGGCAACAGGGGTTCGACTCCCCTTGGGATCACCAACTGAGTTTATCTACGTTTTGGCCCCGTCGTCTAGTGGCCTAGGACATCAGGTTCTCATCCTGAAGATCGCGGGTTCGAATCCCGCCGGGGTCACCAATAGGATTTATTGTTTCACATAGTTATGTCAATAACTATTGATTATTTGTTACAATTGTGCTATTATATAGCCCTTGGTCGCAACCGCGACCTTGTACCCGAATAGAAAGAGCAATCATGGACCTCAAGAAAGTCCACGGCGTGAACGTCCTCCGGATGTTCATGGACTGGTTCGAAGATGAGTTTTACGAAGAGTTCTACCAGCGCTTCCCCGACAAGGGGATGACGCTCGTCGTACTCGACTCGGACAACCTCATCGATCTCCAGCAGAACTGGCGCCACCCACAGGGCTTCGAGATGATCGTCGCCCACATCGGCGATGAGGCGATCGCCATCGCCGCGAACGGCACCTACGAGAACGTGAAGGGCAAGTTGCGCTTCGTGCTCCGCACCGGCATGGACTCGGTGATGGCCGAGACTCGGCAGGACTTCGTGCGACCGGGCGATTTCCCGTGGGAAGGTGCTGGCGAGCACGAGGGCTACATCGGTGGTGTCTCCGGACTCGCCAAGGAAGAAGACTGGGAGATGTACTGCAAGTGCGTCGACAAGCTCATCGAGCTGCTCAAGAAGGTCATCTCCAGGGCGATGGAGCGAAGCAACCAGCTGCGCAAGCTCCCCGACTGCCCCCACGGAGCCAAGTACATGTACGCCATCGATGTGTCGGATATGTTCCCCGACTACTCCGCCGCCTGATCCTCGATCCACTGGGCCTCGAGCCCCGACTAGAGTCCCCGACTCTGGTCGGGGCTCTTTTCGTTTATCACTATTATATATATGCACATTATTTTGCTAAAATAGTCCTATGACCAACAAAAACAACTATGCATTTTTAGATAAGATATTTCCTTGGGTACTTACGATAGGTGGATCTATTGGCCTACTAGTATCTTTTGTATTGACCCTAGAAAAGATACAATTACTTATCAAACCCGCATATGTAGCTAGTTGCAATCTCAGCCCCATACTTAGTTGTACGAGTATCATGAAGTCCACTCAAGCAGGACTGTTTGGATTTCCCAATCCGCTGATAGGCATTGCAGGATTTGCGGTGGTCATCACTATCGGTGTAGGTATGTTAGCTGGTGCCAAATACAAGCGATGGTTCATGCTTGGACTATTGCTCGGTAGTTTGCTAGGTGTGGTGTTTGTACATTGGCTATTCTATGAGAGTGTATTTGTGATAGGTGCTTTGTGTGCTTATTGTATGGTGGTATGGACTGTGACCATCCCGATATTTCTCTACACTACTTTGTACAATTTGAGAAATGACAATATTCGATATCCAAAACAATGCAGCAAATTTGTAGAGTTCTTGCAACGCCAACACTTCAATATATTATTCGTGTGGTATGGCATACTCTTTGCGACAATAGTCGCTAAATTCTGGAGTTATTTCAAAACTTTGATATAATTTCCTACTCCTATCGTGCTAAAATAAATACATGAGCAAACTACTTACGCTTAAAGATATTGATGTTACTAACAAACGGGTGTTTTTGCGCGTGGATTACAATGTAGTAGCGGATGGAAAGATTATCGATGAATTTCGAGTGCGGGCTAGTCTGCCTACTATCAATTATTTACTAGAGCAAAACTGCTCCATCATCTTGGCAAGCCACAATGGCAGACCCGATGGCAAGGTAGTAGAGAGTCTGAGCCTACGTCCAGTTGCCAAGCTATTGCCAAGACTACTAGGTAGAGATGTCATATTCTTAGATGATTGCGTTGGTGAGGATGTGCGCAAAGAAGCCGAGTACTTGCGGGCGGGAGATATTATGCTACTCGAAAACTTGCGCTTTCACCCCGAAGAAGAAAAGAACGACTCTACTTTTGCATCCCAATTGGCCGATCTTGCCGAAGTATACGTAGATGATGCTTTTGCTGCTATTCACCGTGCTCATGCCAGTACTGTTGGCGTAGCGCAATTGCTACCACACGCTGCAGGTAGATTGGTACAAATAGAATATGAGACTATCGAGATGCTTATGCACAAACCCAAGAGACCATACACTGCCGTCATTGGAGGAGCCAAGATATCTGACAAGATAGAAGTATTGGTAGAGCTGCTAAAGCATGTAGATGCACTACTGATAGGTGGCGCCATGGCCAATACATTCTTGGCAGCACTGGGTACCAACATGCGCTCATCAAAGCTAGAAAAAAGTAGTTTTGCCGACGCCAAGAAGATCATAAGCTTGGCCAAGAAAAACAAAGTAAGATTAGTACTACCTTCTGACGTAGTAGTTGCCAAAGAAGCCAAGGCCAACCATCATGGTAGAGTCGTAGAAATCGACAAACTCAAAGCGGGAGATATGGCACTCGACATAGGCCCAGCTACTATGGAGATGTTTGATGCAGTATTGCAAGATAGTAAAACGATATTTTGGAATGGCACACTAGGCATTGCGGAGTTACCTGTATTTGCTGTGGCAAGCCGAGATCTGGCACACGCCATGATAAGCTCGCACGCTCAGACAATTGTTGGCGGTGGAGACACAGCGGCTTTTGTAGATCAGCAAAACTTAGCCGAGCATTTTGGCTTTGTATCCACTGGTGGTGGTGCTAGCCTAGAACTGCTGGCTGGTAAAAAACTGCCAGGCTTAGAAATACTCAAGACCAGAGCACTCAAGATCTCAGCCTAATAGATATATTTATGATTGTTGTTCTTTTAATAGTTTTAAGTTGGCTTTTACCAATTGCCATTGAGCATCACGAAAGTATTGTGGCGTATCTCTACGGTCAATTTGTACCAGCATATCAAAAATATCTGAAAATATTTTACTATATTCATCCCCTTCATTGTATTTACCAAAGTTGGGGCTAGAAGAAGCTCTTATCATATCTGCAGATATTTTTGATTCATTCTTAGAGTTTAAATCTTTTATCAAATCTTGCCAGTATTTTATAAAGTCGTTTAGTGTTTTTAATTCTTTAGGTTTCATATTATTTTCTTATATGGTTGCTAGTACTGAAAGTTGATTTATTTATAAATACCTCGTTTGGAGAGTGTGTAGTAAGTCATCGATTTTAGCCCAATCTTCTTCTCTTTGTGTCATAGTACCATTTGGTATTTCCAGCCCTCCAGCAATGCTTATCAGATTATCAAGCTCTTTATCCTTGCAAAGATCATCACTATTTTCTAATGAGTAAATAGTTACAATTTGATAAGCAACTTTAGAATCTTGCTCTATAGAAGCGTCTGGTTTGCGACTTTTTATAAGATTAGATATAAAAGCAATTACTTCTTTTATATTTGGTGTATTTGAATTGAGAGTGTAATTTTTCATTTTTACATATTAGACTAGTTTCTGTTTCTTGAGTGATATTAATAACTATCAATTTTTGCACAAAACAGTGCCTATATATATTTCCTTAGCTCATTATTCATATTTTTCTTTTTCTTCTTCAATCCAGGTATTCAATCTTTGCCATCTATAATCCAATTCATCATCTTCAAACCTATCTGGCAATTCAAGCTCACCAGCATCAAGCGAAATTGATTCAATTCCTGGATTTGTATCTACCGACTTGTACCACATAGTGTCAGCAATCAAAAAGGCTGCTTCTTGTCGTGTTATAGTACCCTTGTCTGCTAGATTAATTAGTTCGGTGTAATACTCAAGAACAGAGCTGGGATCTTCGGCTAGTTGGGTTTCAGAAAATCTATCCCTTACAATTCTAGACCTTTCAATTGCACCTTGAAAGTCTTCTGTCATTATCAATTCTCCTTTAAGATATGATTGCTGAAGAGCCAGTTTTACTACATGGCTCAGGTTATTGTTAGATCAAGTAGCGCAGGTTTGCAGCCCTGTTACTTGATCTGGTCAGTGGTGATCTCGCTGCCGTCCGTGTCTCGGCCGTAGACAAAGTTGCCGTCTTCATCATGGGCGATGTGCCCATGTGGAGCACCCTTGTCGGTTGAACCGAAGTAGGTATCGGTCTGTGCCTTGCCGGTGTCTTTGCTCTCACTGGAGTTGGTATTGGTAAACCATCCCATGGCTTTCTCCTTTCGAGTCTGCCATTTGTCAGGTCTTTGGGCTTTGGATAGGTGCATCGTGGTTAATTTGGTTTATCGTACTTGCCAAATACGAGTTTGCCAAAAAGCAAAAGCACCTCTTAAGATATAACTTACATATCTCTCAAGGTACGGTTGCTCCAGATACTAGGAGTATAGGTTAAACACGAGTTTTTGTAAAGCTCAGGACTTTGAAGTAGCAGCAACCTTAGCGCCTATCTTGCGGCTTTGTGCTTCTACAGTCTTGGGTACACCGCTGATAGGTAGAGTAAATCCAAATGTACTTCCCTTGCCCTCTACACTCTCAAATATCAATTTGCCACCCTCATCTTGTACGACTCTTTTTACTAGGTATAGACCCAGCCCAGTACCATCGGGGCGGAGTTCTTTGGCGTTGTTGGCTCGAAACATCTTGGTAAAAAGTTTATTTTGTACTTTGACTGGTACACCTATACCATTGTCTTTGACGATGAAGACCACATGGTCCCCGTCTAGCTCAAAGCTTACATTTACCTCACCTCCGCCTTTTGGTGGCTGAGAGTAGTGGATGGCATTGTCTACAAGATTCATGATGACTTGTCGAGTCTTGTTTTCATCCAATCTTATCTCGGGTATCTTTTCTTTGGGCGATATATAGTTGAGCTTCACATCTTTGCTCTCGGCTATACTTTGTAGTTGAGTTATTTCTTCTGCCACTACTTTTGTCATATCGACATCAGCTACTTCTAAGAAAAACCTGTTGGCATCCATACGACTGACATTGAGTAGATCATCGATAAGGCGTGCCATACGATTGGCACCATCCAGAGCAAGCTGCACTGGTTCTCTCTGCTCTTTGGAGAGCTTACCAAAATCACCTTCATCGAGCATACTAGCATATCCCTTGACTGTGGTGAGCGGTGTACGGAGCTGATGAGATGCCATAGATATGAATTCGTCCTTGGCTTGATCTAGTATTTTGAGTTGATCATTGGCATTCTTGAGCTGAGCGGTACGCTGACGAACTCTTTCAGCTAGGGTCTCACTGAATAGCTGTATTTCTTTATAGCTCAAGGCATTTTGCACTGCCACACTCAACTCACTACCGATGACCTCTAATACCTTCATGTCTTCAGTAGTATAGATATCACCACTTTTTTTGTTGGCTAGCAGCAGATAGCCCATGAATTTGTCTCCAGTCTTGAGTGGCATACTGATACTAATGCCGTATTCACTCATCAAGTCTTTACGCTCACCATACTGCAACGATTCATACTCCACCATTGTCCTGCCAAGCTTGCGCA
>DAOLHK010000003.1:0-3619 GCA_035329105.1 Candidatus Saccharimonadota bacterium
TCATCTTCTACAGTATTTAAAAAACAAGAACTTAGTTGAGCGAAGGTTGTGCCTGAATGAAATAGGGTAGGAGTAGAAGGTACATAACGTAGGGTGGAAAGAGTATCATAAAATTTCTTGGTCCATTTTTCACGTTCCGACTTTTTCTCCTGTATAGCTAGCCCCATTGCGATACGCATCCATAAAATCTGCGGAGTCTCAAGCCTGACTCCACGTCCTTCATTTTGTATAAAATACCTATCATGAAGCATATCTAGGCCCATATAATCAAATAGACCATCTCTTTTATAGTCAATATATTCCGCAAGCTCATCAAGATCAAATTCTAATAGACGACCGTCTAATCTCTTGGATTTAACAGCTGATTTGATAAAGTCTTTGTAAATATCTTTATATGCCTCAACTATTTTATCTTCTTTGTCTGTACCAATTACCTCCCGATATATCTTTTTTAGCAACAATCTTGCAGCTAGAGTAGAGTAGGCATGATCTTTTTCTATACAACTCTTAGCTGCTAGTATCAATGAGTCCTGGAGCTCTTCTAGCGTTATCCCATCATATAAATTACTTTTTGCAATCTGAGCAAGTTCATCAATATCAATAGATGATTCGATACCTTCGGATGCTGTCACAAGGTCTTTAATAAGTCTGGTATAACTAAAGTAGTCAATTGTCCCATCTGGCAATGTAACCTTTAGCTCATTGTGTTCGAGCTTTTCAGCGTCCCTATTGGATTCAAACTCACGCAATTCTTTATGCCGTTCGCGGTACAATATATAGCTCCGAGCAGTTTTATAGTAGTCTGCTCGCATCAATTCCTGTTCTACCAAATCCTGGATAGACTCAACATCAGGAATGCTATCTCCGTTAAGTGCTTCGAGATGAGAAATGACATTTTCTACCAACTCCGCAATAATTGGTGCCGGTACTTCGCTGTCGACAGAATCTGACGCTTTCTGGATTGCTATCTCAATCCTTTTAGGCTCAAATTCAACAACCTGACCATTGCGTTTTTTGATATTTGTAAATGTCATTTATTAACCCTCCAGTTTTTATGTTGTTTATAATACTGCATATAGTGTTTATGCTGCTCTTTATAACACTATATATGTGTTAGTTGACTACGTCAACAACGTTCTATTAATAATAAAAAAGTTACTCTACAAACAAAAACCCCCCTATATTCTCGCAAGAGTATAAATCATAAGATAAATTATAACCTTCAGTAAAACCCCGATGCTTAAAAACCATCATAGCCTATGAAGTATAATGCTGTCTATAAAAATCCACAATTTTAAACTGAGAAAAACAAATTTATTATTTTATACAGAACTGGCGAAATCTTTAATTTCTTCTCGTGCAATTTGTTTTTGATCAGAACTTAAGGCTCCAATAGGAGGAACCTCTAGATAGAAGGTAGATCCCTTATTAAGTTGGCTATCAAACCAAATCTTTGCTCTAATCCTCTTTGCTAATTTACTTGTTATATAGAGACCAAGTCCTGTGCCTCTAGTCTGTCTCGTGCGATAATCTTCACTCCTAAAAAACTTATCAAAGACTTTCTTTTTATCAGAATTAGATATACCTATTCCAGTATCAGATACGCTAAATACAACACTACCACTGGAACCTTCTTTGACTCTTATCATTAGCAGTCCCTGCTTGGTATACTTCAGTGAGTTAGAGATAAAGTTCTGAAGAATCTCACGAATGTATAATTCACTTGATAAAAGTGAATTTATTCTTTCTGGAACAGAGTACTCCAAAGCTAGTCCAGCTTTTTTTACAATATCTTTGTTGTCTTCACAAAGACGTTTTACTAATTTGGCAGGATCTAGAAGCTTAATATTGATATCTAAATCACCTCTCTCGGCTTTATCTAATGTGGTAAGATCATTCACGAGATCTCCCAAGAAAATTATGTTGTGATGTGCTTGTTCCAAAAAGTTTAATGTCGTAGGCTGTAAGCTTTTTACGTCTTCAGAGCGTAGCGCTGAAGAGATGTTAGCTTCTGTAACGGCTATTGGTGTACGGAGTTCATGTGATGTTACAGAAATGAATTCTTTACGTTCATCATCCAAGCCTTTTTGTTTAGTTATATCCCTTGCTACGATTATGAATCCTTCTTCATCCAATGATCCTTCTGCAGATCGAATTGGTGAAATACTTACTGATACATAAGTAATTGATTTTTCATTTGCGACAAAGTGTAGATCGTTTCTACTAATTAATTTGTTGGCCTTATCAGATTCTTTGACTAGATCTACAGGCTTATTTGACTCATCTAGCAATACTAGTACCTTATCAATTGACTTCTCTTCGATAAGTTCATTGGTATTCAATAGCTCCAGGGCAGCACCATTGTATAGCGTAATAACTCCTTTGCTATCCGTTGCGATAACTGCATCGCCAATACTATTAATCAATGACACCAATCTGTTTCGTTCAAAAGAAACAGAATTGTGTAAAAACACAGCATCAGCGGCCATTGGTTTTTTGAGCATAAGATTGCCGATATATAGAGAAGTAACAGCTAGTATTGTGATATAACCCGAATATTGATAAATAACTTCTGGGGTAATCTGATCGTACTGAATATATACTGCAATTGTAGTGATAAGTATAGTTAAAAATAGTCCTGCAATATATCCGCGCCACCTGTACCAAAACATAAAACGCACTATATAAAAGAAGAATACGAGATAATATATTGAAAATATATCGGCAAAGAACACAAAGAAAAGTCCCACCAGAGAATAGTGGAGCAACATTATTATGTAACGTTTCTGAATATAGATGTAAAATTTAAATAACGGTAAAAAAACCAGAAACTGAACAACTAACATAAGTATATAGAAGTCCCAACCCAGAACGTGATTGAGGTTGTCCGTAAAAGTATAGTCCAGCGTGATGAGAAGTAGTAATAGCGATTGAGAGATAAGAGTTGCGCTATAATCACTCCAACGCGATTTGAATGATGAGAGTTCTTGCATTGTTAAATTTTACGATTAAGCATTAGCACTATTATAAAACATTTTGTATCAATATGTTTAAAAAATTACAATCAATTTTAGATATCGAAGTTGTGTTATAATTGCAATTATCATGCTCAATATACCTTCCAGCGTATTACCCTGGCTATTCGGTTCGATTGCTTTTTTACTATTTGGATTAAGAGCAACAGCAAACTTTAAGAGACTTCACAGTCCATTATCATTGTATTTTGCAATTAGTGGATACAGTGCATTTATAGCATTTTCTCTTTGGTCTATACCTGTAATATTTACAGCTAATATAAATATTTTATTGATAGTGAATATTATTGGTGATTTTTTCTTATATGTGATGTTTGTAATGCAGGTGGTAATTTTACATTATTTGATTCTAAAGAATAAAATTGCACTAAGTGTTTTGCTTGTACCGGCTATTATTATCGCAGTAATTGGCTGGTTATCCCACTGTTATGGTTATATAAAAAGCGGAATTAGTGTACAAAATGGTTCATTTGAGTATCAGCTTCCGTTGCTTGCAAATATTGTACAATCACTATTTCTGATCATTGTTTTTATGGTAGGGGTATTTATGCTAATTCGTATCAAACAGCAAACAGAATATCGAG
>DAOLHK010000003.1:3719-45381 GCA_035329105.1 Candidatus Saccharimonadota bacterium
ATTTCTGGTTTTTTAGCAGCTATTGGATTGGGTCTATATTCTGTACCTTTCTACTTCACAAATAACACAGAGATTCTCAAGGCATGTATTATTATCGGTAGATTATTTGTAGATATAGTAGGCTACATGCAATTTTATTTAATATGGTATTTAACAAGTTTGAAAAAATACAAGTTACGGTATTTTGTAATTCCACTTTTTATAGTTGCGGTAATCGGTTTTATAAATCAAGCAATATATTTCTATAACAATCCAGTCGGAGTGGTAGATGGTTTAGCCTTTTATCGCTTTACTAATTTAGCTGGTTATATTCATTTGTTAGCTTTGCTAATTGTGTTCGTGGCCGGAATTATTATATTTATAAATGCTTTGAAACAAACTGAGCTAAGAGCCATAATTAGATTATTATCAATAGCTATTTTGTATATCTTTGCCTCATTAGCTGATATTTATAACACTATATTTCTTCAAGGTTCAAGTAATTCCTGGGTGGTTTTAGTAGGATTTATTATTGCAGCAGGAGTTTTCTTGATTACATCATTGATATTTAGTAGAAGATAACTAGGCTCAGCTCTGCTTCTTAGGGAGTCTTAGTTCTATACCATTCTCAAGTTCGTCATCTGGCTCAGTATCTATACAACTACTTAAATCTTTTGAGAGATGTATCTTGTCTATTGAATTACCAATGAAGACTAGCTGAGTTTTTGGAGTTTCATCACCCCAATTATCCCAAGATATTTCCGCTCTTGAACCTACAAGTTGAAAAATATACTTTCTCAAATGCCCTTTTTTATAAAAATTTACAAACCCCTTGGCTCTATAAATATTCCTATCTAGTTTAGTGTTTACAAATTCCTGAAATTTCATGGGATGTAGTGGTTTATCGGTTTCCCACGAATAGTGAACATATTGTTCATGAATATGACCTTTATGATCTGTATGTTTTTTAGTATCTAATTGTTTCAGGGTACCAATGTCTTTATCTAGAATATATCGGATATCGATATTACAATTTTTAGCCGTAAATATTCTAGCCTTGGGGTTAATAGAATCAATGAGTTTTTTTATATCTGATATTTTATGCTTTGTCACTAAGTCTTGTTTGTTGATAATTATAAAGTCTGAAAATAATATTTGATCAGTAGCAGTTTCATTAGCCTTGGCATTTTTTATGATATTTTCTGCATCTATTACGGTTACTATACTATCAAGTCTTACTTTTACACCTATAGTATCCCGTAGGGTCAGGGCTAAGTCTCGAGGTTCTGATAAACCGCTAGCTTCAATTATGATATAGTCTATTTCTGAGCCAGGAGTAGTGAATTGATCAATTGCTTCTTGCAGATCTAAAGTTTTTAAATTACAACAGATACAACCGTTGGTTAATTCTAATTGCTTATCGGTTTTACTTTTGACTAATTTTGAGTCTATATTAATATCACCAAAATCATTGACCACTACACCAATGTTTAGTTTTTTATTAGTATTTAGGATATGGTTTAGTAGGGTAGTCTTTCCAGAGCCTAAAAAACCTGTTATTACGGTGATTGGAATCTTAGAGTTGTATATTTTATCTGTCATACTTGGTATGATTATACATGAATATGGAATATAAGATTGAATATATTAAGAAAACTCAAGTTTCTAAAGATGCGTGGGATTTGCATTTTATAAAACCCGAAGATTTCGATTACAAGGCGGGTCAGTTTATAGAAGTAGATATGAAGCTCAATCATCCCGATGAAAGAGGCCATAAAAGATGGTTTACACTATCTAGTTCTCCGACTGAACAGACTCTTGATATCACTACTCGCAAATTACCTAAACACTCCACTTTTAAGGATGTGCTTTTCAAGCTACAAAAGGGTGACAAAATCAATATAAAAGGCCCAGATGGTTCGTTTACGTTACCAAGCAAAACGACTAAGTTGGCTTGGATAGCAGGTGGAATCGGAATAACTCCATTTAGATCTCAAATGAAATTTATGTCGGACAAAAAAATATATGACTATGATATCGTACTACTAAATGGCAATCGAACTTTTGAGGATAATATTTGCAGGTCTCTAATAGAAAATTACGCTGAAAAGAACTCTAGTTTTAAATATATCGAAATTCTATCAGAAAATATCCCTCGTGATTGGAATGGGGAAGAAGGATATATTAATAAAATGCTGATAAAAAAACACATCAAAGACATGTCTATCAGACACTTTTATGTTTCAGGCCCAGAAGCTATGGTAGACGCAATAAAAGCCATGCTAACTACTATGGGAGTAAAAGATTCTCATATCCACCAGGATTGGTTCCCAGGCTATTCAGACATGTTCTAAGAATCATTTGTTACAATTAGTCCGATAGTGTTATAATAATTCTTAAGTTAAAGAGGGAAATAAATGCCAAAAATATTAATCGTAGAAGACGAACTAGCGCTGAGAGATGTGTATGCTACCCGTTTACAAGCTGAAGGCTATCAAGTAGTATTAGCATCAAATGGTGAAGAGGCACTTGCTACTGCAGTGTCAGAGCGACCAGATATTATATTGCTTGACATCATGATGCCCAAAATATCCGGATTTGATGTATTGGATATTATTCGTACCACACCAGAAATTGCCAATACTAGAGTCATTATGCTGACGGCACTATCAGAAGAAACGGACAGAGAAAGAGGTGAAAAACTAGGTGTTGATAGGTATCTGGTCAAGTCTCAAGTCATACTAGAAGATGTAGTATCTGCTGTAGCAGATGTATTAGCTACTCCATCCATATCACATCCCCAACCAGCACCAAATAACAAAGTGACTGTAGATACCAGTCTTCCAAATCAAAATCCTCAAAACACTACACCACCGCAATCTAATGCTGCGAGCGAACATACCGAAAAAGAAAATTCAGACAGGATAAACTCACTAGATATCAATCCCGTATCGAACAACAATCCACAGCCCAGACCAGAATCTACACAAAACTAATTTAGAACAATCCGTGCATTGATGCTTATTATGAGTTTTTTTTGCTATAATAATAAGATATGAAAAATAGAACCCTTATCAAAGATCTTCACGATAAATCAGGTGAAACAGTAAAAATCAACGGATGGCTATATAAAAGAAGATTGCTCGGAAGCCTTAATTTTTTAATTATCCGAGATCGGTCTGGACTAGTACAGGCTTTGGTTGAAGATAAAAAAGAGCTGGATAAACTACATGGACTTCAGCTAGGATCTGTAGTCGAGATAACTGGAAAAATTCATCAAGACGATCGGGCTATAGATGGAGTAGAGATACATGAGCCAAAGATTAGAGTAGACATGCCCGTTATTGATGTTATGCCAATAGAGATTGACAAGCCTATCAGCCACAAGCCTGAACACCTTGATACTTTATTTGAAAATAGAGTAATATCGCTTAGAAATATACATGAGCAATCGATATTTAAGATTCAAGCTGAGATAGAGAATATCATCCGCACTTATTTACTCTCGAATGAATTTGTATCTATTCATAGCCCAAAACTACTTGCCGAAGCCACCGAAGGAGGGGCCGAAGTATTTAAACTGGATTATTTCGGTAAAGAAGCTACACTTGCCCAATCAGCTCAATTCTACAAACAGATAATGGTTGGCGTTTATGAGAGAGTATTTGAGATAGGAAGTACCTATAGAGCAGAGCCAAGCACTACCACAAGACATATGAGTGAATATATGACTGTGGATGTCGAAATGGGCTTTATAGATTCATTTCAAGATGTCAAGAATCTGCTCAATGAAATGCTGTGGGAAATAAATGAAAATATCTGGTTAAACAAAACCGTCGATTTAGAAAATTTACGAGCAACTAAAGCAACAATTACCAAAAATATTCCTGAAATAACCCTCAAAGATTTGCACGAAGTTTTCTACAAAACAACAGGACAAGACACAAGAAATGAAAAAGACCCTACCCCAGCTGAAGAACGATTTGCTAGCGAATATTCACTCAAAGAGTTTGGAAGCGAAGCGATATACATCACCGAATTCCCAACTGCGGAAATGAAATTTTATCATCATGTAAATGATGAGGATCCAACAGTTTGTGATAGAGCCGATCTGATATTTAGAGGTGTTGAAATAGTAACTATTACCCAACGCGAAAACCGCTACAGTGTCTTAGTTGATCAGCTAGAAAAAATGGTTGGTGCTAGTCCTGATCACCCGGGATTTAAATATTATTTAGATGCTTTTAAATATGGTATGCCTAAACATGGTGGTTTTGGGCTGGGACTAGAAAGGCTAACTGCAAAAATAATAGGACTAAATAATGTAAAAGAAGCTACATTATTCCCAAGAGACATGCAAAGATTGGCACCATAGAAATAGTGGTACTATCAAATGAAAGAATCTACTGACTACATAGTAAATCTTGAGAATTTCAATGGGCCATTGGATTTGCTATTGAAATTAATAGAGCGAGAAAAGCTAGATATATGCCAAGTAAGTATTGCAAAAATAACTGAAGACTACTTGTCCTACATTCAAAATATCCAACTCAGTCATCATGATGTAAACAAGTTTCTAGATATTGCTGTAAAATTAATACTTACAAAATCGAAGGCTTTACTGCCAGTCAACTCTAATATTTCGAATAATGACGATGAGTTAGAATATCTTTCAGAGCAGCTTTTAGAGTTAAATAGTTTCCAAATTATTGCCAAACAGTTCGAAAAAATGCAAAAAAATCGTTTTTATAGTAGACCAAAGATTCAAAATGATTATAAGCTGATTCGGTATACAAATATTAGTATCGCAAGCATCGTAAGTGCTTATCCAAGTGTGTCAAATAAAAATAGTTCTAATGAAATGAATATTGTCACTCTAAAAAGAAAGACAAACTTAGAGAAAAGAAAATATCTGATAGATAAAATCTATCAATATAATAAATTTCCAATTTCAAGTATCTTAAAAATAACGGATGATAAAAAAGAATCAGTGATGATGTTTATGATAATATTGGAGTTTATAAAATTGAATAAATTGAATGTTTCAAATAACAAATCACTTGAAGTAGAGGTGGTAAGATGAATCAGAATATACAATTAGTATCTGCGATATTATTTCTAAACCCCAATGGTATCTCATTAGCAGAGATTGCTACTATTTCTCAAATCTCTGACCAAGAAATAACTAAAATATTGGAAATTCTAAAACCCAAATATAAAAATCTTGGACTTGAAATTGTAAATCAAGACAACAAATATCTACTATTGGTCTCACGAGTCATCACTTCAAAAAACGATAAACTACTTAATAGTAAGGAACAATTGAGTAGCTCGGCTCTAGAAGTACTCTCAATTATTGCATATAAGCAACCAATATCTCGATCCGAAATTGAAGAGATAAGAAGTATAGGAAGTGAGCAGAGTATCCGTGGACTTCTGGAAAGAGAGCTAATTGAAGAAGTTAGAAGCAAAAAAGATGGGATAGTACATGTCAAATACGTAACAACAGTATTTTTTCTCAAACAACTCGGCATTGGCTCGCTAGATTATCTACCGGAGAAGAAGTAGGTGAGCCTCGAAACACACAATATTCGGATCAATAGAAGGTTAGTAGAACTTGGGTTGGTAAATTCACGAAGAAAAGCAGATGAAATGATAGATATGGGACTTGTGAGTATAAATGGTAAAACAGCTCAATTAGGAGATATCGTAAAACCATCTGATCAAATCAAACTCGAAGGCAAAACCGGTACAATAAGAGATGATATCACTCTACTATTCAATAAACCAAAGGGATATATATGTTCTCACGACAAACAAGGAAGTGTACCTACCATCTTTTCAATACTCCCAAAGAAGTTTCGTAATTTAAAAATTTCAGGGAGGCTTGATAAAGATAGCCAAGGATTGGTGATCTTAAGCTCTGATGGGGACTTGATAAACAAGCTGTCGCACCCAAGCTCAGACAAACTAAAAACGTATAGTGTAGAGATAAATAAACCACTGGAACATCGTGATAAAAAACGACTCATGAACGGTGTTATTTTGACCGATGGAGTAAGTACATTTATCAATCTAAAATCAGTTACATCCAAACAAATACGTTTTTCATTGACTGAAGGTAGAAATCGTCAGATTCGCAGAACCTTATCTCAATTAGGCTATAAGGTGATTAAATTGGAAAGAATAGCTATCGGGGACTACAAACTTGAATCGATACCATTAGGTAAGTACGTATTTGCTAATATTAAATCAAATGGTTAGATGTTAATTACATTACTGCTTATATTATCTATAATAGAGAATTTATTTGGTCCAAATGTTTTGCTTTCCAAAATCCAGCAACTTCAACCAATAAATGAAACAGGAGAACAGAAAAAAATTGGTTTTGAAATGATATCCTACATGCCATCAGCTCAACAAAATATTAATTCAGTGCCCCTACAAAGTGATGCCAAGGTTGCACTAATCTATGACTTGACCGGTAAGAAGGTGTTGTATTCCAAAGCTGAAGAAGATTCGGTGCCAGTAGCCTCACTCACAAAACTTATGACTGCTCTTGTCATAATGAAGCAGCATTCCCCTGAAGAAATAGTGACTATACCGGATGGATTACCAAAACTAGATACCGATGACCAAAAATTGAATATCCAGCCAGGTGATCAATTTAGACTCTCGGATCTTATGAATGCACTATTAATATATTCAGCAAATGATGTGGCGAATGCACTTGCTATATGGGATAGTGGGTCGATAGAAAATTTTAGTATCAAGATGAATGACTATGCCAAACAGTGGGGGCTTGATAAATCGAACTTCTCAAACCCCAATGGTCTAGATGAAATAAATCATAAAAGTTCTGCATCAGACATATTGGTATTAGCTACAATACTTATTCAAAATGACGAATTCAAAAAAATAATCAATACTCAATCAAAAACTATTCAAAATTTGGACGGTAAGAAATACCAACTCACTACTACCAACAAGTTATTGAACTTGCCATATGTATATGGTATTAAGACTGGATTTACAAAAGAGGCAGGCCAAAGCCTTGTGTTGCTAGCAGAAAAAGATGACCACCAGATTATTACATTGGTCCTAAATAGCCCTGACCGCTTTACAGAATCCAATAATATGATAAAATATACATTCGACAATTACTCTTGGAAGTAAATCAACAAATGAAAAAAATTGTAAAAAATATACCTAAGGTAGCGCTTATAGGATTACCAAATTCTGGAAAATCAACATTATTCAATCGTTTTTCGCATAGCGCCCAAGCGATTATTTCCGATATCGAAAACACTACTAGAGATAGCAATATTGCAAGCTCTGAATATGATGGGAAAAAATTCGAATTAGTCGATACGGCTGGATATACAAAACTCAATACTACCATAACAAAACTGGCGATGCAGAAACTAGTAAAAATCATAAATGATGTAGATCTAGTGGTATTTGTAGTGGATGGAACTTCAGAACTTTCTGCTGCGGATGATCAGCTCGCAAAGCACGTTAGATCTTTTCACAAACCAGTAATTGTTGCCGCAAATAAGTTGGACCGCCCGATCATAGAGCAAAATATTACTAAATTTCGTCGTTTGGGATTCGAAGATATTATCCCAATATCAGCAATACATGGTAATGGTTGCACTGAATTACTGGAATCGATTGTAGAAAAACTACCAATAAAAAAATTAAATAGAATCAAATATGACAAAGAAATATTTATTTCGATTATTGGACGGCCCAATACCGGCAAGTCTAGTCTTGTAAATGCTATAGCAGGAGAAGATCTGGCTATTGAGTCCGATATACCTGGCACTACTAGAGATACCAACGATTATTCACTGGCATATCATGGCTCCAGAATTACCTTTATTGACACGGCTGGAATGCGTAAGCCTGGCAAGATAGGTAAGGGTGAAGATATCGAGTTTTATTCAAAAGTTCGTACTAAAAAGGCTATAGAAAAGTCTGACATTTGCCTGATGACAATTGATGCATCTGAGCCAGCTACAGCTCAAGACCTGCATCTTTTAGGTATGATAAAAGATGCCAGCAAAGGTCTCATAATAGTTATTACCAAATGGGATCTGATAGATAAAGATACAATTAATAGTGATGTATTTTTAAGTCGGTTAAAATCAAAGATGCAATTCGTGTGGTGGGTACCGATAATTCTTACTAGCTCAAAAGACAAACAAAATATCACTAAACTAAACGAATTGATTACTGATGTATATGGAAGATTGAGCTTAAGCATTAAAACCCCTGAGCTCAACCGGTTTCTTGATGATGCTAATTCTATTAATCCTCCAAGTGCAATAAAAACCAAACATCCTAGAGTAAACTACATTACTCAAACCGGAGTAAAACCACCGAAATTTACTATTTTTGCAACCCATCCAGAATATATGCACTGGAGCTATACAAGATTTCTAGAAAATCAACTGAGGGAAAAATATGAACTCAATGGAGTACCAGTTATAATAGAATATAAAAGTAAATACAAAGAAGGTAATCGAGATAGGTACAAGAAGAGATGAAGTTAATAGTAGGCCTTGGTAATCCAGGTGAAAAATATCAAAATACTAGACACAATTTGGGCTATTTAGTAATAAATAAAATAGCCAAGGACCTGTCAATCCAATTAGACAATCAAACTAAACTCAAATGTGAACTAGCAATCACCATGATAGGCAATGAGACTGTCCTATTGGCAACACCCTCTACCTATATGAACGATAGCGGAATAGCTATTCAAAAAATAAAACAATTTTATAAGTTAGAGAATAAAGATATATGGGTGGTATCAGATGACTTAGACCTGGGGTTTGGCACAGTACGAACTCGAATGGGAGGAAGTAGCGGCGGACATAATGGTTTAAAAAGCATTATCGAGATGATAGGAAGTGATTTTTATCGGATTCGCGTGGGAATTAAAAACACCCATTTAGAAAAAGAATCCGCAGAAAAATTTGTATTAAAGGACTTTAATCGGGAAGAGCAAAACCAGCTGAGTTCTTTAATAGACAAAACTCAAGAAGTAATTTTAAATTGTCTAAACAATCCGAATTATCACGATACAATCTCAATTTGATAATATTCACTTTTTTATAATGCTACATGCTAGCAATGCTACAAATAGATTAGTAATATAAAAGCAGACCTGCCGTACGAATCGAACAGATCTGCTTATTACACCCTTTCATACCCCCAAGGCATGGGATTTGTCAGTCTCAAAAGTAATATTTAGACCGTGGTGATGAAAGGGAGTAATCTGCTAGCGAGAATCTAAAAGGAGGGTGAGTTTTAGACAATACCTCGACTAGCAGATTACTCCCTTTTAAAAAGAAGAGGGGTGTATATTCGTTTTTTAAATTACGCGAGTATTGTATCACTGTTACGCTTTTTTGTCAATACTTAATTACTGATTATCAATAAAATACTTATGTTCAACAGAAGTGACTGAGAATATGAATATACAAGAATTTGCATATAAAAGCAAGGGTTTTCCGGAATTATTAGCTTCCATAGCATCGCCACCCAAAATCATTTATTGCCTTGGCAATATACCAGATCTTCCCATGGTTGCAATTGTAGGAACTCGTAAACCATCTATTTATGGAGAACAGACTACTTATCGATTAGCATATGAATTGGCTAGTGCAGGGATATGTATTGTAAGTGGTCTAGCGTATGGAATCGATGCAATTGCACACAAAGCAGCCCTAGAAGCAGAGGGGAAGGTTGTAGCAGTCCTAGGAACTCCACTTGATACTATCTACCCAGCTTCCAATCGCAATTTAGCAAAGCGCATATTGTCTAATAATGGCGCAATCATCAGTGAATATGCTGTTGGAAGCAAGACCCAAAGATTTAATTTTCCAGCACGCAATCGAATAATTGCAGGGCTATCTATAGCGACTATTATTACAGAGGCAGATGCCAAGAGTGGTAGTCTGATAACGGCCAATTTTGCAATCAATAATGACAGACTTGTGATGGCAATACCTGGCAATATAAATAGCCCTCGCTCAGCTGGACCAAACAATCTTATCAAGCTTGGTGCCAAACTAATTACGGGCGCCACAGATGTGCTTGCAGAGCTTGAACTGAAAAGTAATATTATCAAAACAAACAAAATCGCACCTGCCAGTAAAGAAGAGGCTATGATCGTTGAGCTGATAGAGAATGGGCACAATAACATGCAGGCGATAATAGACCATAGTGATTTTGATGCTCAACAATTAGCTCATGTACTAAGTTTGATGGAGATAACAGGCAAGATCCGTAATCTTGGTGCTGGTCAATGGATAGTCAATTAGTAATATACAAATAGAGATTTTATAAATAGTTATTTGACAAGATACTATTTGCACTGCTATTATTTGCAGCTTATGCATATAAACTTGCATTTGTGTAAAAATAACGTTAGCATTTTAGAAAATATATGGCAAAAAACTTACTTATTGTAGAATCACCGGCTAAGGCTAAGACTATCGAAAAATATCTGGGCAAGGACTACCAGGTGCTTTCAAGCTATGGACATATAAGGGATTTACCCAAGAGCGGTCTAAATATAGACGTGGAAAATAATTTTGAGCCAACCTATGAAATTCCAGCTGAATCCAAAAAGACTATTGCATCACTCAAAAAAGCAATCAAAGGCAAAACTGTCTGGCTTGCAACCGATGAAGACCGAGAAGGAGAGGCCATAAGTTGGCATTTATGTAAGGCTTTACAGCTTGACTCTGAAAATACAAAGCGAATCGTGTTTCATGAAATTACTAAGCAAGCCTTGTTGGATGCGGTAAGTAAACCACGTACCGTAGATCATAATCTTGTCGATGCCCAGCAAGCTCGCAGAGTACTTGATAGGCTCGTAGGATATGAACTTAGTCCAGTGCTGATGAAAAAGATTCGTCGACCAGGACTTAGTGCTGGTAGAGTACAGTCAGTTGCAGTTCGGATCATTGTAGAAAGGGAGAGAGAAATTGAAGCTTTCAAGCCAAAATCAAGCTACAAGGTAACTGCTGAATTTGCTACCAATAACAATGAGACAATAATTGCAGAGTTGAAAAACAAACTCTCTACTAAATCTGAAGTAGAGGAGTTCTTGCAGAGTTTGTTAGGAGCTAAATATCATGTGGCATCACTAGATAAAAAGAGTGGCAAAAAGTCTCCATCCCCACCATTTACAACATCTACATTACAACAAGCTGCAAGCAATAAACTAGGATTCTCAGTTCGTCAAACAATGGTATTGGCTCAAAAACTATATGAATCAGGTAAAATCACCTACATGAGAACAGATTCTTTAAATCTATCCACAACAGCCATAGAACATGCTAAAAAAACGATTAAAGAAAGTTTTGGTGATCAATACGTCAATACTCGTAGCTTTAAGACCAAGTCAAGCGGGGCCCAAGAAGCCCATGAGGCTATTCGACCAACAGATTTTGCAAGCGAGATAGCTAGTAATGATTCTAAACAACAAAAACTATACCAATTAATTAGAGCTAGAGCTTTGGCGTCCCAGATGTCAGATGCCCAGACAGAAAGAACGATTGTTGTAGTAGGAAATAATAAAAATGATAAGGAATTTGTAACGAAAGGGGAGATAATAGTATTTGATGGATTCCTAAAAGTATATGGAAAGATGACCGATGAGACGCTATTGCCTCCACTGACTATTGATCAAGAGCTCAAGTCAATCAAGATTTCCGCAAAATCTATATACGACAAACCGCCCGCCAGATATACAGAAGCAAGTCTAGTAAAAAAACTAGAATCTGAAGGCATCGGGAGACCCAGTACTTACGCGCCAACAATATCTACTATTCAATATCGTGGATATGTAGAAAAATTAAGCAAAGATGGTGCCCCAAGAGATGTTGAAATAATAGAATTAGAAAATGACAAGATAATGCACCGTATCGAACAAGAGAATTTTGGAGTTGAAAAAAACAAATTGTTCCCAACCGATACAGGTAAGATAGTAAATGATTTTTTAGTTAAATACTTTGCTGATATTGTAGATTATCAGTTTACAGTAAAAGCAGAAGAGGAGTTTGATAAGATAGCTGAAGGCAAAATGAAATGGAACAGTATGATATCTGAATTTTATAAACCATTTCATAAGCTCATCAAGTCTTCAAAAGACATAAACCCTGATGATGTAAGTCAGGCTAGAATTCTAGGGAAAGATCCAAAGTCAGGTAAGCCGGTGATTGCTAGATTGGGCAGATATGGAGGAATGTTACAGATAGGAGAAGTTCAAGATGAAGACAAGCCTAAATTCGCACCATTACCCAAAGATTGTACTATAGAAAATGTAACCCTTGAAAAAGCTCTTGAAATGTTCAAACTACCTAGAATTCTCGGAAAAACATCAAAAGGGGAAGAGATATCTACCAATATCGGTAGATTTGGACCTTATGTCAAATTCGATGACAAATTCGTATCAATAAAAGACGATGATCCATTCTCTATCACCCTCGAAAAGGCGATAGAGTTGATAGAACAAAAGAAAAAGGCCGATAGCGAGAAAGTAATAGCTGATTTTAAAAAGGACAAAATCCAAATCCTTAACGGTCGCTATGGGCCCTATATCACAGACGGCAAAACCAATGTAAAAATTCCCAAAGATACAGATCCTAAAAAAATAGATGTGAAAACCGCACAACAGATGTTGAGCCAAAAATCTAAAAAATAAGTGAATAATTGGTAATTTACGTCATATTTGTTGACCTCCGACGTTATAAGTGATATAATTACTACAAGTTTTATTGTTTGTAACAATCTGTAAAACAAAAGAAATTAGCATCAAAAAGGTATTTATTATTTATGAAAGTAAATTCAAACCCGGTAGATAAAAAACTGCTCGATAATCTTATACGTGATAGTTTGAATTTATTGAAAAAAGATAGAGATAGAGATATTTTATTGCGACGTTATGGTATAGCTACTGGAAGCACTCAAACCCTTGAAGAAATAGGTAAGGATATGGGTATCACAAGGGAACGTGTAAGGCAGATTGAAAAGGCTGCCATAACAAAAATAAAACAGCAATCTAATCATGATCACCAGCTCAATGATATCCTTGTAGCTATCACCGATAGCAAAGGTGGTATTATAGGCTTTGCATCACTCATGAACCAGCTTGATCTAGACGGAAAAATGCAGCCACATCTTAGTTTTCTTATCAAAATCAATCCTAAGTTTACTTTTATAGACAAGAACGATGGTCACGCAGATTTAATTTTTTCAAGCGAAGTCTATAGCGAAAATGGTATCCGTAAACTGCACGAACAGCTAGTAACTGTTGTGAGCGAGAACGGCAAACCTTCACGATTTGATAAGTTCACCAAAAAGCTTGACCCCAAGCACAAAAAGGAAGCATTACAAGAACTGGCCTTAGCAAGTACTGAAATATCAAATCTAGACAATATCTGGGGACTTAGTATCTGGCCAGAAGTTAATCCAAAAAGTATAAGAGATAAAATATACTTGGTACTTAAGAAAAATGCTCGACCAATGCACTTTAGCGAGATTTCAACCAAGATATCAGAACTAAAAGCCAACCCCAAAGAGGTCACAACTCAAGCAGTACACAATGAATTAATAAAAGACGCGCGATTCGTTCTAATAGGCAGAGGTATATATGCACTTGGGGAATGGGGATATAATCCAGGAACGGTTGCTGATATTATCGAAGAAATTCTAAAAGAAAAATCTCCACTTAGCAAAGATGATGTCATTACAAAAGTACTCGCTAGACGTCAGGTCAAAACAACCACTATTGCTCTAAATCTTCAAGAAAAACCACAATTTGTAAAAGATAAAAACGATATGTATAGCCTAAAACCAGGCTTCGTAACTCAAGCAAATAAACGCCGCAGAAACGAAAAAGCAAAAAAGTAAAGTAACTAAAAGAGGGAATAACATAGAGGCACCTAATCAATGAACGCTATCTCGAGTTTACTCAGCACAATATTTACAGTTCTTGGTACCATTTTGTTTCAATTCTGGGGATGGACTATTATTGCCGCTGTGCTGATTTATTTAATCTGGAAAAATAATCGCAAAGCTAGTGCGTCTGGAAATAAATCAAATGAACATAGTCTAATTCATATTGTGGTCCCTAAAGATAATGACAAAAAGGAGTTATCGGCAGAACAAATGTTCGCTAGCCTTCATGGCATATTAAGACCTGCCAGTGAGCTTCAAGAAGAGTCCAAGCTTCAAGACCATATCAGCTTTGAAATAGTATCAATCAATCAAATAATACATTTTTATGTATGGGTACCCACCGAATTAAAAGATTTCGTTGAAAGCCAAATATACGCACAATATCCTACAGTACAAATCAACACCGTCACAGATGACTATACTCAGCAAGATTTTAGTGGAAAAAAAATATTCGAAACAGAAATCACCCTTACCAAAGATGAAATATTTCCAATTCGTACGTTTTTGAGTTTTGAAGTAGACCCATTGGCTGGACTTACCACAGTATTAGCGTCTATGTCTGAAGGAGAACAGATGTGGATACAGTTCCTAATGGAACCGGTTGATGATAGCTGGCACACCAAGAGCCTATCGTATATAGACGAGGTGGTAAATGGTAAAAAAGAAGGGGCATTCGATAATCTTGGCAAAAAAGCATTACGCGCGCCACTATTTGCCGCCAGAGCACTCGCTGTTCCTCCGTCAGTAGAAGCCGCAAATGCCAAGCCGGGCTCAAAACCAGAACTCTCTCCTGGACAAACAACTATCAACACTGCTATAGAGACCAAAGCTCAAAAGCTTGGTTACGCTATGAAAATCAGAGCTATTTATGTGGGCGATAATGAGATGATTGCTAAGCAAAGAATACAAGCATTGGTTGGTGGGTTCAAGCAATTTAACACAATCAATCTCAATGGGTTCACTAATACGGGAGTTACAACCGGGGAAGAGGCTTTAAAAGAATACCGAGAACGTAAATTTGAAGATGCAGGATATGTACTCAATATCGAAGAGATGGCCAGTCTTTACCACTTACCGCATACCAGCGTGGAAACGCCTGGGGTGGCATATACTAGTACCAAAGTAGGACAGCCCCCAAGTAACTTACCTATTCCATCCAACACTCCAGCCGAAAACTTAAGTTTGTTTGGTACTACTACATTTAGACAAAGTAATATAAAATTTGGGATCAAACGCGAAGATCGTATGCGTCATCTTTATATCATTGGTAAATCAGGCGTGGGTAAGTCATTCCTGCTCAACTTATTAACTCTATCAGATGTATTCCACAATAAAGGCTTTGCAGTAGTGGATCCACACGGGGATTATGCACAAGATATCATGCGGTTTATTCCTGAGCATCGTATCAATGATGTAGTATATTTCAATCCTGCTGACGGAGATTTCCCGGTTGCTTTTAATCCCATGGAAGTAACCGATGCAAATCGAAGAAACAACGTTGCTTCCGAAATAGTAGGTGTACTAAAGAAAATGTTTGGAGATAGCTGGGGACCACGATTAGAGCACATATTGCGCTATACATTACTCGCTTTACTTGAGACCCCAAATACTACACTATTAGGAATAGTACGCATGCTTACTGATAAAAAATATCGCAATGAAATCATCGCAAACGTTAAAGACCCTGTAGTAAAGGCTTTTTGGATCAATGAATTTGCAAGCTGGAACGAAAAATTTGCATCAGAAGCTGTTGCTCCAGTTCTAAATAAGGTTGGTGCGTTTACTGCTAACCCTCTAATACGGAATGTACTAGGACAAGAAAAAAGTTCGTTCAATATTCGTAAAATAATGGATGAAGGAAAAATACTTATCGTTGATCTCTCCAGAGGTAAGATAGGCGAAGATAATGCTTCAATATTGGGTAGTCTTATTATTACTAAGATACAGTTAGATGCAATGAGTAGGGCGGATATTCCAAATATCGAGGATAGAATACCTTTCTATCTATATGTAGACGAATTTCAGAATTTTGCTACAGAAAGTTTTGCGGTGATCTTGTCAGAAGCGCGTAAATACGGTCTTTATCTAACTGTTGCCAACCAATACATCGCTCAAATGCCAGAAGAAGTGCGTGACGCAGTGTTTGGTAACGTAGGTAGTATGGTCAGTTTCCGAATTGGAGCTGATGATGCGAACTATCTTGCAAAGTATTTCGAGCCAGTTTTCGAGCCATTGGATCTAGTCAATCTAGATAAACAAAATATATACGTCTCTATGAGTATAGATGGCCAAACCAGTCTACCATTTTCAGCAAAAACTCTCATCATGCCTCAACCTCCGAATGATCAGACTCCTAGAATAATTGAGCAAAGTCGTCAAAAGTATGCCTCTGCTAAAGCTGAGGTAGAAGCCGAAATAGAACGATGGAGTGGTATGAACAATGACAAATCAGAGCAGGGGAGTACTCAAAATACTACTAGTACAAATAACGAACATCCAAAAAACAATGTAAATAACAATAATTCCCACCCAAGTCTCAAAGTAAGTGGAGCAGAACCCAAAAAGTATAGCGAATTTGTTAAAAAGAATACAAACTCAAACAATCGATCTGGTGGGCAAAATAAAAATAATAGACAAAATAACAACCGCAATAGAAATAGGAGCCGGAACAACAATAAATAGTATTTTTAGATAACTTATTGAATTATGAGTATCTAGTTGTATAATACTTCAAGCACCTTACGGGTCATTACTCCACCCTCTGTGTCAAAAATTGCTCACAGCCACTTGGAGGCAAAATGAGAGGTGTTTTGAAGCTGATATTATTCAGTACATACAAGACATTGAAATATATAGTCTCAGGCCTAGTGTTGTGTATTATCGTAGTCGTATTATATACCTACGGTATAGTTATATTCGTTTCGTGTGCTGAATTGGCACACTACCTGCTTTCTAGCAGTACCAAGCCGTATTCAGCCAGTAGAGAAGATACAATTATCAGACTTTTAGTCGGACTCAATATAGTCGTAATCTCATTTTTTATTGTATTGTATGCAATCAAGAAAGTCTTCAAAGTCAGTAAGATATACCAAACACAGTAAAAATTCTAAATATTCTCGTCCTCTCTAAGCCTCTTTGTGATACAAAGGGGCTTAGTGATTGTGTTTAATACTCCAAAGACGTATAGCAAGTCAACTTATGTTTGATTATATTAGTGTCGCACAATGTATATTTTGCGTATTGTAATCAATATTAGTTATAAATTGTTTAATAATCGCAAAAGTTTTTTTTTACCCATATCTACTCTTTTTTGCGTTTATAAAAAAGTCAGGTAGCCAACCATTAATAGATAACGTAGTAGTCTATGTCGTAATTGCCATATAGTACAAAAACAAAAACCGAACTTATATATGATTGTACATAAATTTGAGCATTTTTAGAGTAATGGATAGAATACTGTTTCAAGTTATCCACAGCCTATGTTTCACAGATGCATTTACTGCTGTTGTAAATAGCACCACTACTCCATTCTTCTTTTACATCTTTACACCCTATTCTATGATTACCCTATTCTATGATTAATGTATTATTTATAGAATACTTTGCCGTTTACTCGCAGGTCAATGTACTGTGTAGGCTTTTTACCTTGTGTCTTAAGACTATCTAACACGGCCTTTAGATCTGACATTTGTTCAGTAAATGGTCTTGTAGTATCAAACCGTATCTTATAACCTTCTTTAGTAATCACTGTAATTTCAGTAGTAGTTTCCTCTATCTGTGTATTAGATATAGAAATACCATTTTGCGGAAGTATTGTATTGACTTCGTTGACAAATTTCACAAAGTCTTGTGAAACTACCTTATCCCCTTCTTTTACTGGCAGATTTGATAAGTCCTCCACTGTAGGTAAATTTTTCTTCAGCTCGTCATTAGGTTCTCCTATGAAACCCCTGCCATTCTCTGTGATGATTGACAGATTATTGCCAGATCTCCAAAGTATGCTCGGTTTTTGTTCGGTTATTGTTATCTTGATTGTATTTAATGGAAATCTTGAAATTTTTACATCAGCAATCTGATAATTGTCTTTTTTTAGCTGTTTTTCAATGTTTGATGTTGGTACAAAAATTATATTTTGACTAATGCTAGAACCTGTAATTATCGATTGTACTTGTGATACAACATCTTCACTGTCGATGGTCTGATTGCCTTCTATTTCTATTTTGGCAATTTTAAATAGACTCGATGCCAAAACTGCATACGATACTATCAATATTGAAGTAATTACAATTATAGGTCTCACCAGCCTTTTAGGCTTGAAAATACTATTTTTAGTTCTGCCGATAGGATTATCGGGCGCGCTATCTAGCCTGTTTCTTCGTTTTACTACTCTACGCTCAGCCATCTATACCATTTTTTCTGATTGTATTAATAAATGTGCTATACGCGCAGCGGCATCAGGGACCCATAGCTCATGGATAGATTTCTGTAGATATTTTTTTACTTTAGGATTTGTTAGTATCTTATCAATTTCAGAAATCAGACGAATAGGACTTAAATCATCCTGCTGCAATATTCGAGCAGCACCCATGCGCTCTAACACTTCAGCATTTTTTTGCTGATGGTTGTTGGCTGCATATGGACTAGGAACTAGTATTGCTGGCTTAGAGTGTGCTGCAATCTCGGCAATAGAATTGGCTCCCGCCCTACCAATAACTATATCTGCATAAAATAATGCATCCGCAAGCTCTAGGGCCAAGAAATCAAACGGCTTATAACTTTCTTGCAATGAAGACGGTAAATTGTGCGCCAAAAAACGGGCCTTTTCTATATCGTTTGCCCCAGTATGATGCACAACATTGTAATTTTTTAATATGATCTCTAGACCCTCAAAAACTACCTCATTTATTGCCGTTGCTCCTTGTGATCCTGCGAAGATTAGTACTACTGGCTTATTGGAGTTGAAATTGAAGGTCTGCTTGGCGCGAGTAAGACTCCCACTAAGCAATTCTTTGCGTACTGGGTTTCCAGTAAAGACTATTTTATCCTTGTAAGGTGTATCGGTAAAAACATTTTCCGGAAATCCTGTTGCAATAGTTTGAGCCCTAGGAGCTAAGATACGTGTCGACATACCAAAAACCGCATCCGAATCATGTGTGATAAGTGGTATTTTTAATCTAGATGCAGCTAGACCCAATGGTACTGTTACGTAACCACCTTTTGTAAATACAACATCTGGCTTATAACTACGAAGGATACGATTTGACTGAAAATAGCCTTTAGTAAATCGTAATGCATCAATGGCGTTTTTTTTATTGGTCTGTAGATCTGTAATTTCTTTTTTCCAACCACGTCTATAGCGACGATATTTTCCGCTAGATACATGTTTATAAGTCAAGTGATATTTTTTTACTAAATCTTTTTCTAGAGTATTACCACTTCCTATGTAAAGAATATCCAAAGACTTATCGAGTGCGCGCAGGGCGTCGACTATCGCTAGAATTGGGGTTATGTGTCCGGCTGTTCCGCCGCCGCAAACCACGATTTTCATCTGGTAGATCTCCTTTCGTATAGCGTGAAATATTTTGTAAAATACCTATACCAAATAATAATGCCATCAAGCTAGTACCCCCATAACTAATAAATGGTAAAGTTATGCCGGTCAAAGGTATTATACCAAGCATAGCAGAAATGTTGAAAAATGATTGGAATCCAATCCAAGCGACGAGTCCGCAAGCAAGCAATTTGGCAAAGTCATCTGGAGCATCACGAACAATTCGATATCCCCTCCATATCAACAACAATATGATAGCTATCACTATGCCACAACCGATTAGTCCAAATTCCTCACCAATGATAGCAAATATTGAATCATTTGTAGCTTCCGGTAAATATCCGTATGCCTGAAGACTTTTGCCGAGCCCTCTTCCTATAATTCCGCCCGATCCTAGCGCAATCAATGCTTGGTTGATATGATATCCGGATCCGGTTGGATCTTCGGTATGATTTAGAAAAGTCATATATCTAGCCAATCTATAACTAGAGCTAGCAATCAACACTGATGCTGATGCAATCATGAACCCAAATGCCATCATAAATATCCGCATAGAGACTCCGGAGACAAAATACATAGCAAATATCGCAGCTGCTAATACAGAAGCCGAGCCCATATCTTTTTGCAATATTACTACTAACGACATGGTAATTATTAGGATAATAATAATCGGTATCAACCCTTCGACAGGTTTATTTAACTTGGTTCTATTTTTTTCTATCCATGCAGCTACAAACAATATAGTACCGAGCTTAAAAAACTCTACTGGTTGGAAATTGATAGGTCCGATATGAATCCATCTAGATGCTCCATTTACAGTCACGGCTATACCTGGTACTAGCACCAAAAACATCATCACTAATGATCCATAGAATATAAAACTAGCATACTTCTGCCAGATACTATAATGTAATTTTTTACTTGCAATATACCAACCTGTCAAGCCCAACCCAAAGCTTAATAATTGATTATAGAAAAATCCATTTCTATCACTACTTCCTCCGGTCTGCTTCAGTACAGTAATCCACCCGGTAGAATAGATCATAATAAGACCAATCACTATTAAAGTTAATACTAGAATGGATAGAATATAATCTGGTTTATGTGCAATTGCGAAACGAGGTTTGTTGATTTTGTTTTTGTTTTCCATGGCTTAAACTCTAGTAATGAGTCCCAGTAGAATCCCAAATACAGCACATACTGCACCAATTATCCAGAATCTCATCGTAACCTTAGTCTCTGGCCATCCTATAGCCTCAAAATGATGGTGGATTGGTGCTGACAAGAAAATCTTGCGCTTAAAAACTTTTTTAGAAAATATTTGCACTACACTTGAGCCGGCTTCGACCACAAAAACTGCTCCGATAATTGGCAACAAGAATACGGTATTGGTAAGCATTGCGACAATACCTAGCGATGTTCCCAATGCAAAAGAGCCTATATCTCCCATAAAGAATCGAGCCGGAAATATATTGAACCAAGTATAGCTCAATACCGCTCCTACAACTGCCAGACAAAAACCGGCTATGCCGTAATTGCCTTGCGCGAAAGCAATAACACTATATGCACCAAATGCACTAGCCAACAATCCACCAGATAGACCGTCCAAGCCATCAGCAATATTGACAGCATTGGCGGTAGATATTACGACTAGTACAAATAATGGAATGTAGAGTAGTCCAATATCAAAGTCACCAACTGCGGGCACATGTATTTGGCTATAGCCTAGCTTATAGAAAAAATACAATGCTCCGATCAAAGCAACAGCAAGTATCAAGAAAAACTTAAGTGAAGACCTGAGTCCAGCTACACCCTTTCCGCTGCCCCTAATATTAATAAAGTCATCGAGCAAACCTACTGCACCCGCAGCTACCAGTCCAAATACCGGCAGATAAGTCTGGGACCGACTCCAATTCATCATCAGCATAGTTATCGTAATAGCTATCACTGCTATGATACCAGCCATAGTAGGAATATTTTTTTTGTGCTTGGCAGCATGAAGCTTGTGAAATACTGGTGCTTTTTCCCCAGTAGTAGATGTGTCACGAATTTGCTTCCAAAGTTTCAGCTTAAAGGCTAAATAAGTATAAAGAGGCGTAAGCAGCATAGCCAATACAAAGCATATAAAACCTTGTAACAGGATGTGGGTCAGTTCAGTATTGATGGTTGTTTCAAACATAATATATTGCTTATTCTATCAGATTTATTACTAATTTACACTGGGCGGAATTTGATAATAACGCATCAGTTCTTTGGCAACAGTTGCAAATGCTGGCACCGCAGTTTTTTCAGCAAAACCTTCAGTCTTGGGATAATCAACTCGAACTAACATAACAAATTTGGGGTCATCAGCTGGCGCAAAACCGACAAAACTACCGATATTTTTATTGTCCTCATAGCCTTTACCGTCTGCCCTTGGCACCTGAGCAGTACCTGTCTTACCCGCTATCTTGTAGCCCTTCATCTTGGTTAGATATCCCGAGCCCTGCTCTACTACCTGAGTCATGATTTGAGACAACTCTGTCGCAGTTTCTGGACTTATAACACCCCGCACTATTTGTGGCTGGGTCTTTTTGATGGTCTGATCCGATTGGAGCTCACCCTCAACTAGGTATGGCTTCATGAGCACACCTTTATTGGCAATCGCGCCAACAGCAGTAAGTAACTGGAGTGAATTGACTGATATTCCTTGCCCAAAGCTCATATTGGCATAGTCTACATCATATGTGCTAGGCTGTTTTACCTTGCTACTCACCTCGCCTGCTTGTTCAATTCCAGTAATTTTTCCAAAGCCAAACTTTTCAATGTAGCTAAAAAACGATTGTTTACCTTCAGGTGTGATTTTTCCAGTTGTACCTCCTAGAGACTGCAATACAAATACTACACCTGTATTTAGAGACTTTTGTATCACGTCAGTCATAGTAGAGATACCAAACTTATGATTCTCAGCATTTTTTATAACCTTGTCACCTACTTTAACTTCTCCTGTGTCATTAAATGTAGTATTGGGCCGTATCTTGCCAGTATCAAGACCAGCAGCCATAGTGACAACCTTGAATCCACTACCAGGCTCAAACAAGCTAGAAACTGCTGAATTAGAGAAAACTTTGTAGTCCTTTACTTGCCTAAAATTGTTAGGATCATAATCAGGATAATTTACCATTGCCTTAATGGCACCAGTTTTGACGTCCATGACTATAATACTACCTGACTCTGCTCTGTTTGATTCTACTGCTTGCTTGAGGGCTTCTTGAGCTACTGCCTGTAATCCTCTGTCTAGTGTTAGTACATAGTCTTTACCGGCCACTGGCTCACTGATGGTATTATCGGCACTTCTTATCGGCACACCAAGTGCATCGGTCGTAGTGTTGTATTGACCGTTTGTCCCCCCCATAGTCTCGTCATTGAATTGCTCAAACCCATACTGACCCTTACCATCATCATTCACATAACCCAAGACATGCGAAAACAAGGAACCTTCTGGATAAAATCTACTAGCTCTTTCAATTAATATTACCCCTGGTAATGACATTGACTTGATCTTTTCTGCTTGATCGGTATTGATTGACTTATTTATTTCGATGTATCTACTATCTTTGATGATTTGATTTTTGATTTCATCTTTGTTGGAGTTGATAATTTCATTGAGTTTTTGAGCTGTATTGTCCGCATCCTTAATGAATTTAGGATCCACCGCCAGAGTATATACTTTATTGTTTAGAGCTATAGGATAAAGATCCTGTGAATCCTTCACATATACTATTCCCCTAGAAGCAGGTATCTCGAATTTTCTAGATTGTTGTACTGAGGCTTTAGCGGCATATTTTTTGGCCTGAAATGCCTGAATATAAATAAGTCTTCCAACTACAATTAGCCAGAATAGTACAAATATTATTGCAAGTGTATATAGCCGCCAATTCTCCTTTGTTTGGGTGTGCATTGTGGTCCTTTCTCAATACTATTTTAACTGATAGACAACCCTAAAAGTAGGTATTTATAATACTGAAAACGAGTCGCAACTAACGACCTTGTACAAATGATACCGTATCTGTTTTTACCAATCCCGCGCTAGCTGCTTTTGATTTACTCTCAGCGATCGACTGTGCTCTTGCAGCCTCAATTTGTAAATTTTGCTTTTCTGTTTCTAGTTTGGTTTGAGTATTTTGAAGATTAGAGATTTTATAATTGTACAGTGATGTTTTGGTTACTTGGTTGAGATACAATAAGGACAATAGTATGACTAGCGCAAGCAACATAACCCCTGCAGTAATAGGACCAGTTTGAAACTCCAACCTATTTCGGGTGATATTTTGGTTTCTTCTAAGTGTTGCGGTGGCTGATGACATTTTTCTCCTTTTTGTTTTATTTTTTTTGTTTTTGTTTTTGTTTTTTTGTAGTTTACTAAAGCTTTAAGAAACTAAAATTCAATTTATCTTACTTTGATTACGCGAACTTTTAGTTTTCTAGCTCGTGGACTTTCGTTTTTGATTGCTAAGGTCATTTCTAACCCTCCTTTTGTTTTTGTTTAATTTATTTTCTCGACGACTCGAAGTTTGGCACTTCTCGCACGTGGATTTGATTTATCATATTCGGAGCCCATTATAGGCTTTTTGGTAACTTTTATATATCTTGGTTCTGACACATTTTGTCCAAATTCATCCTTTTTTGGTGTGCATAATGCATTAAATGCTTGCTTGACCATGCGATCTTCTAGTGAGTGAAAGCTAATAATAGCTAGCTTCCCCCCGGGTTTCAGACGTTCTGGTGCGTTTTCCAGTAGTTTAGCTAGCGAACCCAACTCATCGTTGACTTCGATTCTAATAGCCTGAAAACACTTGGTGGCTGGATGTATTTTGCCAGTCTTATGAATAGTTTGTGATATCAGTTCAGCTAATTCTGTTGTCGTATCAATAGTTTTTTGCTTGCGTCTATCTATGATCGCCCTAGCTATCCTTCTGCTCTGTCGCTCTTCTGAATATCTATAGAATATGTCTGACAAGTCTGCTTCGCTATAGGTATTTACTACTTCGTATGCGCTAAGCGCCTGTGAACTATCCATACGCATGTCTAGCTTTGATTCAGATTGAAAACTGAATCCTCTCTTAGGATCATCTAGCTGAGGTGAGCTTACTCCTATATCAGCTAGAATTATATCAACAGAAGGAATTTCGTTTTCCCAATCTAGTTTACCAAAATCGGCTTGTTCAATGCTAATGTTATTTTGCGATATGAACTGCTTCTTGAGATAATCTACGGCTTGTGGATCTTTGTCAAACAAATATCCATATCCTGATCTGCCAACTGCTTCTAATAAAGCCCTGCTATGCCCTCCGTATCCTGCGGTTAAATCCACGAATCTCAGACCTTTACTCGGCTTTAGTATTTTTATCAACTCACTCAATAAAACTGGTATGTGTTTTTTCATGTCAAGGTTACCTATTCAGCAGCCAGTTATTTGTTTTTTATTTTTGTTTTTTAATCTTTGTTTATTTAAGTTTGTAAATAAACTGTGTGGCAAGGACTTTGATAAGTCCTTGATTTGTAGAGATAGTTTGTGAGGTGGAGTTTTTTGTTGCATGTATGTACTAGAGTATTATTTTACGCGCCACCCTCCAGTAAACGCGTACTGACTGCCAAATAGTTAACTTTGATTTTTGTTTTATCTTTTTTGTTTTTATTTTTTTATTAAAGAGCAATTGTCTTTTAAAGACCATCACATATAGCTATTTTGGGCTAATACGGAAGTATTTACCGGCCCTGACTGCAACAATGTCTTTGCTGCCATCTAAAAGCTTCATGTGATGAGCTTCAAGAGTAATCCGACCCTGCTTATCATCGAGAGTGGCAATTGACTTACCAGCTCGAAAACGTACATTGAGATCGGCTATATTCTCATCGAGAATATCACCCTGCAGAGCAGACTCCATCTCATCTTTCCATACTTTTTCTGGGTATAGATGCAGATAATCTTTGAACCCTGGTGTGATAACCACGCTATTCCCGAATTCTTCTCTTAGTTGCGAGGGTATTGTGAGTCGGTTTTTATCATCTAGTTTTCTTTCGAAGTAATCCATATAATTTCTTTTTTACTTACCCACTTTTACCCACTAAGACTATTATAGTACCCAGCAATACCCACTGTAAAGTATTTTGATTCAATATTATTGATATTACATATAATTTCTTTTGGCTTTATTAAAGCAATATTTATTGTTTTACGAACCTTAATCGAAACTACTTATGCTGGATTTTGATATGTTATACTATTTAGTATGAAGTCAAAGCGAAGATTTTCGGCCGATTACATACACAGTTCATTCTTTGGTATAGAAGATAGTCTGGTTTCTACCACTGGAGTACTAGCCGGTATTGCTGTCGCTGCAAGTAGCAAAGAAGCTATTCTCACCACTGCTTTTGTAGTGATAGCAGTAGAATCCATCTCAATGGCTGCAAGTGAGTTTGTATCAGAACAAACTGAAGAAGAGGTAGAAAACGAGAAAATGCCAGCTAGTCCTTTTCTAAGTAGTCTAATAATATTCCTGTCTTATATAATGGCTGGTCTTGTTCCCCTCTTGCCATATTTATTCATGGATCACATCAAGGCTATACCGGTCAGTATAGCCGCAGCATTGGCAGGATTGATATTACTCGGCGTCTTTAAAGGCAAGATTACACACAAGAGTCCTTTACGTTCTGCCATAGAAGTATTCGTAATTGGTGGCGTTTCGGCTGCAATAGGTATTGCTGTAGGTCTTATATTTAAAGTCTAAAGATCTGCTTCTTTATATAATGTATAGTCAATTGTGGTTAATCCACCATCAACTGTAATGGTCTGCCCATTAATAAAACCTGCTTTGTCTGATACTAAAAAGCTTACAACGTCTGCTACATCCTTAGCTTTCGCATTTCTTTTTAGCGGAGTAAGCTCCTTTGCTATATCCGGCATGGTGTCTTTTGTCATTTCAGTCTCTACCCAACCAGGTGCAACTGCATTTACTCGTATTCCTTTTGGACCCAATACTGCGCCTAATGATTTGGTTAGATTCATTAAGCCAGCCTTACTAGCTGCATATGCAATCGTATCAATAGCAGCGCAATCACCATCTACACTAGCTATGTTAACAATTGAGCTACCAGACTGAAGGTTATTTCTTAACCCGTGCACAAGCAATAGGGGTGCTTCTAGGTTTACTTTGATAGTCCTATCCCAATTCTCTATACTGAATTCGTCCCACTTATCAAGAAAAACTTCACCCGCATTGTTTATAATCACGTCTAGTATTGTCTCACTAATAGTACCAATGATCGTTTGAAGGTTCTCTCTGCTGTTCAAGTCATAAGGAAGTAGCTCTAAATTATCACCTAATTCACTTTTCAGTTTTTCAGCCTCTGCTTTCTCTTCTTGATATACTTCTGAGAACTTGTATACTCCAAATACCTTATGCCCATCTTCTATAAGTTGATGCGTAATCTCTCTACCTATTCCGCGTGACACGCCTGTAACAAGTGCATTTTTCATTTCAATTTATCCTTTAGATAATCTTTTAATTTTTCGATATCTACTCTCTCTTGCTCCATAGTATCTCGATCTCGAACTGTCACTGCTTTGTCTTCTAGGCTCTCAAAGTCTACAGTTACACAATATGGTGTGCCTATCTCGTCTTGGCGTCTGTATCTTTTGCCGATAGATTGAGTCTCGTCGTACTCTACGTTGTATTCCCCTGCTATAGACTTGAATACATCCTTGGCGACGCTACTAAGTTCATCCTTCTTGCTTAGTGGCAAAACGGCTACTTTGACAGGTGCTAGATCTGGATGGAATTTCATGACTACTCGCTTCTCACCATCTACTTCTTCTTCATGATATGCATCGAGCATTACCGCCATGAAGAGTCTTTCCACACCCACTGATGGCTCTATCACATATGGCACAATGTTTTCACCCGATTCTTCATCAAAGTAGTTCAAATCCTTACCAGACACCTTCATGTGACTATTAAGATCATGGTTGGTACGATTGGCAATACCATACAGTTCCTTGAATCCAAATGGGAACTTGTATTGTATGTCTGTGCTTGCAGCAGCATAGTGTGCGCGCTCTTCTTCAGTGTGTTTATGCCATTGTAGATTGTTCTCTGCAATACCAAGGCTTTTGACCCACTGCATACAATAATCCTTCCAAAATTCAAACCATTTATCGGCTTCATCTGGCTTGGTAAATACCTCTAACTCCATTTGGGTAAATTCTCGGACACGGAAAATGAAATCGCCAGGTGTAATCTCGTTACGAAATGCTTTTCCTATCTGAGCTATACCAAACGGTAATTTTTTGCGTGTCGTCTCTCTTACGTTTTCGTATTGAGCAAAAATACCTCCTGCTGTCTCTGGTCTTAAATAAGTTGTAGCTGCATCGTCTTCTACAGGTCCGACAAATGTTTTAAACATCATTTGAAAATTACGCGCTTCGGTAAGAGAGTTTTTTGTACCACAATTAGGGCAATTCTTGTTCGAAAGCGCGTCATTCAACTTGGCAAGATCATTGGTGTCTATTTCGGCCACATGATCAGCCCTAAATCTGTGCTTACAGTTCCTACAATCCACCATAGGATCTACAAAAGTATCAACGTGCCCGCTGGCCTGCCAAAGTTTGGCGTTTTGGATAATTGAAGAATTCAGACCTATTACATTGAAATTGTTATAAACAAAATGGCGCCACCAAGAAGCCTTAATATTGTTGGCGAGTTCTGCTCCGTATGGTCCAAAGTCATAAAATCCTGCGATACCACCATATATTTCGCTTGCCTGAAACACGAAACCTCGTCTCTTAGCGTAACTTACTAGTTGCTCCATAGATAAATTTGTTTTTACCATGTGACTTATTATACCCTACCTAGCTCAATCTTTAAAAACTTTTAGGCTTTTAGGCTTAAAATCAAAGTGATATTCATAATAATGTAGCAACAACCTGTAACCTTCTTCTAACGATTCTTCGAGATTTGTTATTTTATTCAAAAAAGATAAATTATTGGCAAGGATAAGTCGCCAAAGCTTGATAGTTGATTCGGATATTAGCCCATAATGTGAATTTGGTTTTTGATGAGTAATCTTGCCAGAGTCATAAGCCAAATAGTGTCTTGTATGGGCTTTTGTATCTACCAACTCTGGCTGCGAACCAATAGACTTCAAAAAGTTAAGTCCGAAGTACTGAGCTATCAGTAGCACTTTTGTGCCATCCTTTATAGCCTGTATGGATTCACCGAATAGATCAAAAGCGATATTGTTGGATTGATGTTCTGCACTTAAACGGCTGAGTATCTCAGAGATTAAATAAAGAATTTCTAATTGTTCTGTGTCGAGTCTAGAATAGTCATACATGTTATTTGCTTGGGCACCCACAATGATATCTAGGTTTCGTCCTTCTACTAGTCGGAGTTTACACTTGTTGAAGGGCTCTAGATTGCCAGCTAGTTTGGCTTTTGATAGCCTTACCCCCTTAGCTATTGCATGACATTTACCTTTCTCATACGAAAATAAGGTAATTATCTTATCAGATTCAAATACATTTCTCCTTGACAATATATAGGCATTAATTTCGTAGTAATTCATTCAATTATTGTTCTTACAATATCAATCAACTTATCAGGAGCTATTTGTGATTTTACAAAATAACCATCCACACCCAAACTATCTCTAATGGTAGTATTCAGATTGATATCTGCTTGGTTTAGATGAGTAAGTATAATGATTTTTACACTCTTATGATGATGATCCTTGCGTATATTCTTGATTAATTTAATCCCATTAATCTTTGGTAGTAATATGTCTAGCACAATAAGATCTACAGAATTTTTCGACAGCCATTCAAGGGCAGATCTGGCCTCCGCGCGAACTACTACTTGGTATTTGTATTTTTTAAGTTTAGTAGCATACATATCGCGTAGTATTTTATCATTTTCAATCAGAAGAATTGTCTTTTTCATACTTAATACTCTACTATGAAACTACTCTATATACGAGCTATCGAATCCGTTTCTAGTCAAATACATTGAGCTGGCTAGCGGATGGGAGTCTGAGATTTATACTATATTTTCCTTCGAAATGACGAAAATGAGTGCTAACAGAAATCGTCTTGAGCAAGTTGATAGAATATGACACCACCAACTGTTCTAGTGTTAGACCATATTGATTATTGAGATTATGAATATTATCTATTATATCCAGATTGATCCAGTCTGGCTTATCGGATGAAATTTTGATTACAAAATATTTATCTCTTTTTCTAAAATTCAAGTTAAGTCTTTTTGTTTTAGCTAGGCAGGACAATATTACATTTAAAGAATCGCAGAATATCGTTTCATCGATACTAATAATAGATTTTTGATATGTAACAGGAGCTCTAAACTTAATGCGACCGTTAATGCTGCTAATTCTTTCAAATAAATATTCCGGATGTACTGCTGAGACTTTATGTTGTTTTTCGCCCAGAAGACTAATGAGTAATTCTATCAAGTGTACTTGTTTTTCTTCAGCAGCGTTGATAGATAGCAAGGATTTTTTAATAGACTGATTTTTTGATTGAGGATTGAAGTTGAGTTCTTCTATATAGCCTAGACTAGATTTCTGTATTGAAGAAAAGCTACTATATGCAGCGAATAAGATAGCTCTAGTCTCTAAGCTACTCGAATTATGAGAGATTTTTTTATGTTTATTTTCACCGCCCTCCACTCTTTTCATTATATTAGAATAATGTCACCCTATATGAATTGGCAAGCATGAGTGTCTTGTTATGTATTATGGATTGAGGCTAAGGTTTGCAACTATAGAGTTAAAAACTGTAAGGTATTGTTCATTGTCATCGGTTTGAATTGAGAATGTCTTATCTCTAAGTGGAACGAGGACTAATGTGCCATTGGGGATTTTACTAGAAATCTGACCAGTATATTTAAAGCCTTTGATTCCTGATACTGTAATATCTTCCACATTGAGCTTACGTTTCTTGGGGTCTTTCTCTTTTGTAAGATTATCAAGAGGCTTTTTAACTTCTTCAATCTCTTTATTTATAAGCGCAAATCGAAGTGCATATTTATCTAACTTGTTTTCTACAAAATCCGGACTAGAGAGTGCAGATAATGTCGTTCCACTCTCATTTGGAGTAACTGCGATACTCCATGATTTAGGAACGCTTACCCTAAAAGAGCCTGCATAATCCGGTGCTACATAAGTCCTGAAGTCGCTATTTTTCTCCGTAGTAAATGCCTTTTCATCAACAGCTTTTTGGGCTGCTGCCCCTTCTTTTTGACCCTGAAGATTTGCTTCTGTTAAATCTTCCGAATTGATAAAAGCACGTGCTCCAAAAAATATAGTCAGTAGTAACAAAATAGCTGCGATTACACCCAGGCCAATAAGAAGCTTTTGGTACAATTCCAGCTGCTTAGCGGGTGACTTTGGATGTGATGAGTGATCGTTTGGAGCACTTGGTAGCAATGAGTCTTGGGGGTTCATGTATTTTGTTTAAAGATTAGATTGACCTGGTTCCCAGTCAATTGGACAAAGTCCCCCAGTTTGAAGAGCCTTCAATACCCTGAGGGTTTCATCTACACTTCGTCCAACATTACTGTCAGATATTACTACATACTTGAGTAAACCTTTTGGATCTATGATAAAAGTTCCTCTTTCAGCTTCGCCATTATCTTCATTCAAGACTTCGTAGTCTCTTGAAAGAGAGTGGTTGGTGTCTGCCAAGACTGGAAACTCGACTTCATTTAGATCTTTTTCAAACCATGCCTTGTGCGAGAAAACGCTATCAGTACTCGCTGCGAGAATCTCAGTGTCAATTTTCTTGAATTCATCATAGAGCTTGGCAAAACCTCTGATTTCAGTAGGACATACGAAGGTAAAATCTCTAGGATAAAAGAATAGTACTAGCCACTTTCCCTTATAGTCCTTGAGGCTGACTTCTTTGTAGTTATCTTTATGTTTCTTTTGGTAACTTGCTATTTTAAAATCTGGTGCTGGTTTATTTAGTCTTAACATATTATTCTCCTTTTTGAATATTAGTATTATCTTGATATCCAGGGATGTTATTGCGGATACGATTGTTTACTTCATCCCAATCAATGTTTGCCATATATTTATCTATATAGTCTACCCTCTTCACTCCATAGTCAATAAAATAAGAATGTTCGTAGACATCCATGACTAGTACTGTAGTAGTATTCCATATACCACCTTGATTGTGAACATCGCAGATGTAATTTTCTAGTCTCTGAAGATCAAAGTTGTAAGCTAGCACTACCCACCCACGAGCACTCATCCCTAAGGCCTTGAACTGTTCATTCCAGTCTTCAAAACTGCCAAAGTCCCTGGATATAAGATCTAACGCTGGGCCACTTGGCTCACCGCCTTGTCCGCCCAAGCCATCAAAGTAATACTCGTGTAGCTTTACACCATTAAGTGCAAATCCTTTTTCTATAGTCAACTCTCGAAGTTCTGAATAAGTAGCATTGGAGGCTTTGAGATCTACAGATTGAAGTGATTCATTGATTTCATTGTACTTAGACACGTATCCGGCATATAAAACATCATGGTGTTCACTGAGCTGCCTCTCACTGATACCGTCTAAACTTTTGAATTTGAGTGGTTTTGGTTCCATAATATTATCTTACAGTTATATTGTAATAGATTTGTAGTGGTTTAGTCAAAACCTATAGAAGAAGGTGTTGTTATGCTTGAATGACTTTTTTTTGGATGGTAATTCAAATACGTAGCTTGCTAGGGTTGAGCCCTTATGCATCTCTTTAGAGAGTTTTGTTTCAAGTTTTTGCATGTACTTGGATGCCAAAAAACAAAAAACCAAATCGGCCTTAGAGACATCTGCTGACCACATATTTCTAAATACAATTCGAGCATTCTTGTAGTTTCTAATGCGATAAGATGATATGACCCACAGAATCGGGTTGATCTCATATCCAGTTGCATTATATCCAAGTTTTGCTGCATGCAATACCAACTTGCCATCACCCGAGCCTAGGTCGACGAAGCTCGATACCCCCATTGGCTTGATATCTTCAAATATAGCTTCAATATCAAGTTGCCTAGTAGGTACATAAGGTGCGCCAAAAAATACTGCAAAACAAAAAACCAATATCAACAGTCCAATTGACCAAATTATTATATCCATAATTATTTAGGCATTTATAAACTTTTCAACTTCAGACACAGTCTTGAGAGGTTGAAGCTTGGGCCATATAGCCAGTATCTTGAGATCCGGCCCTATTAATACCCCTGAGCGAATCGTACCCATAAATTTTTTTCCATACATATTTCGCTCTCCCCAGGCCCCATAAGCTTCTATCATCTTGGTGCTGGGATCTGAAAGGATCGTAAAGGGTATCTTATATTTGGATGCAAATTTTGCATGACTATCCACTTCATCTTTACTCACACCAATCACGTCTATTCCATTGGTTTTTAAATCTTCGATGTTATCACGCAAGCTGCAAGCCTGCGCAGTACAACCGGGAGTATCATCTTTTGGATAAAAGTAAATCAAAGTAGTTTTACCTGTCAAATCATCGAGCGATACATAGTCTCCGTTTTTATCTTGTAAACTAAAATGCGTTGCTTGATCTCCTATTTTAAGTGACATTATTATCTCCTCCTTTTTGAATATTTTGATTATTGGGCTTATGTGGTTGCTGAGCTAACTTGCTCATATCGGGTTGTGAACTAGCATTTTGGGCTGACTGATTGGGGTCTGAAGCAGTCGAAGAAAAACTCGTTTGAGAAGTATTTTGTTTAGTTAGTTTTGTAAGCTTAACTATACCAAATATACCAAGTATTGGCCCCCATACAAAGCCACTAACTGCAATAATTCCAATTATTAAGAATATGATATTCAATAACGATTTGATAGCAACTAGCGAATCAGTATCACCGAGGCTATTTATTATGAAATTGAATACAGATGAAGCTATAAGTAACAGAATTATTAGGACAAAAGGCCCTGCAAAGCCTATAGTTATCATTCTAATGGCTTTACTTCTCTGCTTAGCACTATCTATCTGCATGATATTATATTCTTTCTCTTAGATATTGATCCCACTTATGAAACAACTTGGCAGTAGAAAATAAATCCTGAGCATTGTATTTGGCAATTTCTAGAGTCTTTCCAGCTCGGAAATAATCTCCTACTTTATCTCCGCTAAGTTCTGACTTGGGAGAATCTATACCAAATGCCCTACACCATCGGTGTAAACTTCCGCGGTACATGGCTGCTCCATAAAAACTAAGAAGTTCAGCCAGGTCATAGTGTACTGCACCAGGATACTTGCTAGAATTGTAGCGATTTGAGATCAAATCTTTTGAAGGTCTAATACCGTGGATAGCAGAGCGTATATTGAGATATGGTACATCAGATCGTCTACCAAAAAAACTTATAAATTCATCTGCAGTTTCGCTAATAGCCCAAAATTTGACCAACATTTCTTCTTCAGTCATTGGTACGTATTTGATACTATCAATTTCTGTATCGGAATTTTTACCACTAGGATCTTGGTAATAAACGGCTCCTTTTTCGCTATCAATGTCATATACTCCAATAGCAACAATAAATCCAGTCAGTGGGCTAAATACCAATTTGTCTTGCACTTCGGCAAGTTCTTTGGCAAATCCTTTGGGGTCTTCTTTTGGATCTGGTGCTCGTTTTAGTAAATCTTTTTGAGTAATCTCATCAAAATCATCCCAGTCTTCACCAACAAACTCCAAATCAAATACTAATCTCTTTTTTTGCATATCAATATTTTAACACACTAATCTAAATTATAATCTTAGGCTTTTACGAAGGTATGAGCATGACCAGCATTACCAGCACGACCAGTCCTACCAATCCTATGGATATAATCTTCATAGGTTGCAGGTTGGTCGTAGTTGATCACGTGAGATACATTTGGGATGTCTAAGCCACGGGCGGCAACATCTGTAGCTACCAAAACTTCAACTTTACCGGTGCTAAACGCCTTGAGCGCTCGTTGACGCTGTGGCTGCGATTTGTTGCCGTGGATGGCTTCTGAACGTATACCTTTTTTATTTAGTGCATCTGAGAGTTTTTGTACTCCCCACTTAGTCTCACCAAATACCAATACTTTATTGTAATGACCTTGTATGAGCATTTTCTCTAATAACTCCACTTTCTCGTTAGGATCGTGATATTTTACAACATCTTGCTCGATATGTTCACTTGTCTCGGCCGTTCGTGCAGCAATAGTTACTGGGTTGTCTAGCATAGCATCCATGAGTTTTTGTATCTCTGGAGTAATTGTAGCGCTAAAACAAAGTGATTGTCTTTTTTGAGGTAACAATCCTATGAGGTGCTTGATATCTGGGATAAATCCCATATCGAGCATTCTATCAGCCTCATCTAGCACAAATATACTGGTTTCTGACAAGTTGAGTTTACGCTGATTGGTTAGATCTTTGAGTCTACCAGGTGTACCTATGACTACTTGTGGATTTCTAGAAAGCTCTTTGATCTGACGATGCAAACTTACTCCACCGACACATATTGTGCTATACAGCTGAAGTCCTCTTGCAAAGGCTTTAAATTCTTCATCTATTTGTACGGCTAACTCTCTAGTGGGTGCGATAATCAGTGCTGCTACTCCACGAGGTCTGTTGGTTTGAGACTTGAGAATATGGATTATAGGCAGTACAAATGCAGCCGTTTTACCGGTACCGGTATTGGCTAGTCCAATCACATCACGCCCTTGCAATACCTCTGGTATAGCACCATCCTGTATCTGAGTAGGAATAGTATATCCCCTACTTGAAAGTATTGGTTCTAGAGCTTTGATAAAGCCAAAATCTGCAAATGTATGTTTTGGTACATATGCTTCAAAATCCTTCGGAGCAACTGCTTCATTGATAAATTTTTGTGGATCTATATATTTGCCACGACGGTTTCCGCCTGAGCGATTATTATTAGATCTTTTTTTGTAGCCGAACGGCTTACGGTTTCGCGAGTTTCTACGCGAAGCAAATGAGTTATTATACATGAATTCCTTATTGTTATATTTAGTAAATTTGTAATCTTGCTTTTTAACAGTGAACAGCGAGATTTAAAAACTTACTTAAATATACTAAGTACCCGGCATTCACGAATTACGTTTGATAATAATAACACACAAGATTGTCTATGTCAAACAGTTCTTTTGAACTTCCATATAGCTAAAGGCACAAAAACCGCCAAGATACCGACTGTCCAAGCAATAGTAATATATACTGCATCTATAGCCACTCCTCCTACCATCAGAGCGCGCATAGCATTGACCAACTGGGTAACTGGTTGGTTACGAGCAAATACCTGTAGCCAGCCTGGCATGGTGACTACTGGCACAAAAACCGAGCTAGCGAATGTAAGTGGGAATACAAATAAAAACCCAGCTGTTTGTACTGCTTCAGCGTTGCGTATAAACAGTCCTAGTGTAGCTGTCAGCCAAGAGAATGCATAGCTAAAACTTACCAGCAACAGTATAGCAAGCAACATCTTGCCACCTCCTACTTGGTACCTAAAACCCAACAATGTGCCTATTGCAAACATTAATATAACTATAAATAACGAGCGTATGCTATCTGCAAAGGTTCTTCCAGCCAATACCGCACCTCGACTCATTGGCAGGCTACGAAATCTATCAATAGCTCCCTTGTCTAGATCATCTACTAGAGCTATAGGAGTTTGAAGAGTCGAGAATAATGCAGTTTGAGCCATAATACCTGGCAACAAGAAGTTGATATAGCTAGTGCCAGGCGTAGCGACCCCTATTGCACCACCAAATACATAATTGAATAGCAGCAAAAACATGACTGGTTGGATACTAGAGAATATCAAAATTTCTGGAGTACGTTTAAACCTAGTGAGGTTGCGCCTGGTAATAGTCAATACATCACTCACAGTCATACGGGCAGACTGTATAAAAGTAGGATTAGATACACTCATTTCTTTTTACCTTTCTTTTTCTTCGCGACTATGCTCTTAGGCTTCTTACCAGTTACGGCCAAAAACACGTCATCGAGACTTGGTTTGTGTACTGCAAGATCAGTAGGCTTGATATTTGCTTTATCCAAGGCATTTACAAGCTTTATAAGCATTTCTGCACCCTTACTTGCTCTTATGGAGATAGATCTAGTCACCTCGTCAACTACAGGCTTCGATCTTGTAAGTGTGCGGACGACCTTGATTGCTTCGTCATGGTCTTTATCATTAACTTGCAACTCTACCACATCGCGCCCAAGGCTAGACTTGAGTTGAGTAGCTGTACCTGACTTCACTACCTTCCCTCTGTCAATAATACTAATATAGTCACAGAGAGCATCAGCTTCCTCTAGATACTGAGTGGTGAGCAGAAGCGTCCTGCCTTCAGCAACTAGCTCACGTATCAGACCCCACAATTCCTGACGAGTCCTTGGATCTAGGCCAGTAGTTGGCTCGTCGAGAAATAGTATTTCAGGCTTACCTACCAGACTTGCACCTAAATCTAGTCTTCTACGCATACCACCAGAATAAGTCTTGGCTGGTCTGTTGGCTGCATCTTTGAGGCTTAGTCTTTTTAGTAGTTCTTCGGTCCGCTTCTTGGCTTCATTTTTGGGCACGTGATAAAGCCTTGCCACCATCATTAATGTCTCTCGGCCAGTCAGATAATCATCAACAGCAGCAAATTGACCAGCAAGTCCAATCATACGACGAACTTGAGTAGATTGTTCTACTACATCTAGACCGCCGACCATCACTTCTCCACTATCAGGCTCGATAAGTGTAGCTAGCGTACGAACTACAGTAGTTTTGCCGGCTCCATTCGGACCAAGCAATCCGTATATCTTGCCCTTATCAACACGCAAAGTCACCCCATCTAGGGCTTTTACGTCTCCATAGTATTTCTTTAGATTCTTCACCTCGACGGCAACTTCAGTGCTATTTTTCATAATTGCTATTTTAGCATATTAGTTCGGTATAATTTTTTTAATCAAATCAATTTTTAATATCAAAACCACTAGCAACAATAGCCCTGCAGTAACAATGGTATTTTGCACGAACCCGCCGCTCGTGATTAGAATCGGCAAGATTAGTGCCAAAAAACTACTGATAATATATACTCTCAGAGAATTTCTGCCAAATTCACCCAACAACCAATCAATATTTCGAGCTATTAATGATTCAAAATGTTTGAATATATAATAAATTCCAACCGCCCATACAAAAAAAACTATAACTCTAAATACACCAGATCTTTCGCTGTATAGATATGGCTCAGTCATATTGTACCCATTTGCCAAGATTCTCAAAATAGAGTCAAATAATTCATTTTTACCATAAGCAGTAGTCTTTGTGGCAAGTATCATAGACCAATTAAGTACAAGCGTTGCTATGAATGTAACTATAGCTACTTTTTCAATTATTCGTTTAGTTGTTATACTGAATTTTCTGTAAAAATTTCTTATATCATAATAATGATAACCAAATACCATTCCAAGAAAGAAATAAACCTGCCAGTAGAAGTAATAATTGTCAAAACTAAAACTTGCCAACCTTGGCTCAAACCAACCAACCACAGCCAATGCCAGAACAAAATACCACATTTTCTGCTTTAATAACCATAAGGCAGGTATAGACAATAATAAAAATATCACATAGTAATTTAAAAAGTCAGCCCAACCGTACACTATTTGCAATGTTGCTACTTTATAGGCCAATAAAAGCAGAGATGTAAACTCCGGCAATCCTGGTTTGATCTTATCAAAACCCACTACTGGACCTAGATCTTTTGCAATAAATACAAATACTAAAACGAGTACAAAATTGGTGAGATATAGCTTCCATGATCTATCAAGTATCCTTTTGGCTACGGGCTTGATGCTGTCCGATAACCTATACCGTCCTCCTTGAACTAACCCGACCATCATTCCAGACATTAAGAAAAACCCTTCTGCAGCTGAAACCCACAAAATTCCTCGGCCAGTTATAAATTCCCAAGCAGATGGAAATAAAAGGAAATGATTTATAACTATACAAAGAATCAGATAACCACGGATATAATCCAGCAAATCGATTCTATTTATTTGTTTTACAATATCACCCCCCTTTTTTTATTTTTAAAATATTAAGATCAATATTATTGGTATTAAACATATTCTAACATTCTAGATAGCAAGTAATAAAATAATCTACGTCAATTATTTTTAGTAGCTTTTTGTATATGCTAGATTATTAGTTTCTTTATAACTGAAAAAAGATGTTCAATATCTGTTGTAGTTGGTACTATTTTTAGTTCTTTGAGCTCGTCATAAGTAAACCACTTATATTCGACTACATCTCTGGTGGGTTTTATATCTCGTACTGGAATATGCACCCAAACAAATAAATTTGCCATAGGTAGCTTTTCCACAACTACACCTATTCCAGTATGTATAATATTAAGACCTGATTTGATATTTTTATGAGATATACCTAGCTCTTCTTCTATCTCACGGTACAAAGCTTCTTGAATACTCTCGCCGTACTCTATACCACCCCCCGGAAAGCTCCACCACTCGTCATCCCACTCTTTTACAAGTAATACTTTGGGATTATCAAAAATAAGTGCTTTGACAGATACTCTGTAAAGGCAGTCACTTATATGGGTTAATCTTGAGTCAATTTTCATATGTATAGTATATCGAGAGATTAAGTTATTTAGCTTTCATTGACTGCCCATACTTGCTTGCAATCAGTTCGTCAATAATAGCTTCATTTATGATTTTGGCATATTCATTGATTACTACTTTTCTACCAACATCATTAGTATGCCATAGCTCTGGGCCCAAGTTAGGGTCAACAATAGCAGGTGCCACCCTTAGGATGCTAATATTGCCTTTCGTAAACTTCTGCCAATCTATAGCAGCTCTTAGTAGCCCAAAAGCACTTGTTACTATAATAATGCTCTTAGGTTTTATTTGCCCTTTATCTAATAGATCTATTGTTCTCTTTACGTTGTCTGGTACAGATACAGATTTTGACTCAACTAATATGTCTTTGGCTAAGACACCTAGCTCTCTTGCTCTTGCTGCCATTCTGCCAGCTTCTGTAGTGGATGCTGTTTTGTTCCAATGTGGCCCTCGGCCAGCAATAGTTATGTTGGACGCGAAGCCTTTCTTATAGAGCTCTGCTGCTTTCTCTACCCTAGAGTTACTTGGTGCACCAAAGACAAAGATTATATCTGATACCTTTGGCTCATCTTGATGAGACAATTCGTCGTATACCACTGTGAGTAGGTCGGCATCGTACTGATTACTTGTCAGCGCACCTACAAGAGCATCTGTAATAGAGTGTAGCTCAGTTATTGCTTGTTCAAAACTTTCTTCTGTATCTACTTGCCTATCGATATTAAACATATCATCAGTGCCGGCTAGCATTTGTAGCTCTCTTATTGCATCGAATGAGCCATTTTGCAAATATTTTTGAATCAAGTCTCTGTGTGCTGCTACTCGAGGTGATTCTACTTTATGAATCATCTCTAATACCTCTTTTGCAGATGGTAACTCTAAGTTGCTAGATCGAAAAGGTTGCTTGACTACTGGTCTATTCATTCAATTCATTATACCAAATACAGGATTAGCTATTTAAGTATATTGATATCAAAATTAATCTAGATGTTTTATTTAACCTGGGCCATACCTATAGTATAATTTTTGTCATAATGCTTGGCGCACTTAGGGCAAGTTGTATAAAACATATATATTTTTTCAATAGTACTATTTTTACTCTTTGCAAATTGCTTCAAGCTTTCGTACCACTTACCGGCATTTTGATAGGGGCCTTCAAATACTTTTGTCAGAAAAGTACCATTTAGTACAACGTTGTCTGCCCCTTTCACTGTCTTAGATACGGCATAGAGTTGTTCGGCCTTCCAGGGCGATATATCTCGACTCAGTATCATCACCTCTTGAGCTGGCATCATAGCCTTGGCATCCTCAGCTTGTTTTTGAATGTCAGTCATTACCTTTGACATATTGAGAGGCATGTAGAAAATACTTCTAGTATACATCCGAATAAATTTCTTATCTTTGAAAGTGATTTCCTTTTCGTCCCACTCAGAGATGTTTGGTACTGCGCAGCAACCTGTATCGTTTCGTTTGGTGTAAGTTTTTGGTAAGCTCATGATATTTTCCTCTACTTATATTATACTCTCTTGCTTCAAGTGAATAAATCAAATCATTGATATTAGAATCATTCTCTCGTTAATTTATAGGTATACTTAGTTATAGTTATGAGAATCAATGTCTATACAAAGTTAGGACGGCAAGAAGGTGTACTGGGATGGGATGGTGAAAGAATCTCTGTCAGAGTAGATGCTCCACCGAAAGATGGTGGGTTTAATCGACACGTCTATTACCACTGCACCAAAAAAGTAGATCCAAACTGTCCAGAGAAGTACATTAACGAAAAAGACTTAATAACGCAGCTAGCTGAATTTATTGCTCAGAACTCCGATAGTATAGAAATACGGTCAGATTTAGAGAAAAAAGTAGAGCGCCATGCGCAAATAGTAAGCAATGTTATGTATCGCTACGATCAAAAGCAATCAATTAAGCCACTTGCAGAGTATTCTAGTTTTATACTGAATACAGGGAGTTACTCTGAAAAAGCAGAACTTATTGAAGGCATAAAAAATACCTTTGTGATACGAAATGCATAGATATTGACAGATTAGTAATATTGTTCAAGAGTATTGCTATTTCTGTAAATATATGATATAATCTGTCCGTACCTTAAGAATATCTTCCTATACAGGTACGAGGTAAGCTACTTGGTTATCCCATCTGGTAGCCAGATAGCTTACCTTGTCCTAGAGGTTCGCCCATCCCCTGATGGTTTCAGGTTAGACAGAAAGGGGTACGTAATGGCTTCGACCGTTGCAAATCCCACCGTGTCCGATACCTACGACAAGGTTTTGGACAACACCGCCCAGTTCCTGCGACTTCTGCGAGAAGCGGGACTCACCGATCAGGCACGTCAGCGTGTCATCGATGACCCCAACTTCCGCTCCGAGCTCGTGCGGTTCTGGAACGGCAACCCCGCCGAAGGCGGCACCACCACCCCGGAGATCGCCTCCCAGATCATGG
>DAOLHK010000004.1:0-39290 GCA_035329105.1 Candidatus Saccharimonadota bacterium
AATTTTATATTAGATACTTACAATATATTCTAATACAAACACATACGCAAGTGCAAACCCTTTATGCTAGCCTTGGTTGACCTGCGTCCCCGAATCTACTGTATTTGCCCCCATGGCTGTAACCCCAGAATTCAAACTTTCAGCTACTTCTGCAGCTACTTCATCCTTTGGTCTACTATATTTACTTCTGGATAGATCTCTCATTGCAGATTGCAACTCAGTATTTACTACTTCATTATCAACAGGAGGGTATCCCAACATAGAGAAGGGGGTCACCGGTCTACCATTGGCTATAATTTTTGCTACTGCATAATGATTTGGAATATTGGCTAGATCACTAGCGTCAAATTGCGGAGCGAATTGTTTTGTCAGATATTCCGCATCATCATTACCTACTCGGTGTACCACCATGCTACCGACGTTACCAAATACAGCATCTCTTATTTGCTCGTCTATCTGCTCAATATATTGATTCGCAACAGTGAGATTGAAATGATATTTTCGAGCTTCTGATAGTATAGTTGCAAAACTATCAGTTGCTATATTCTGGAACTCATCTACGTACAAACCAAAGTCTACCCGTTCATTCTCTGGAATATCTGCGCGACTCATTGCTGCCACCTGTAGCTTGATGACAAATATCATACCTAGAAGCTTGGCGTTCAATTCACCCATCAATCCTTTACTCAAATTCACTATAAGTATTTTATTATTGTCCATTACTTCTCTAAAGTTGAGTGCGGATTTCTTCTGTCCGATAATATTTCGTAGCATTTCATTGTTTGCAACAGCTCCAAATTTCGATGCAAAGTAACCCAACATATCCGACTTGGTTCTTGCATCTGTCTGGGCCATCTCATTTGTCCAGAATGCCTGCACTGTAGGATCGGTGAGAAATTTAAATTTTTTCTTTAAGAATTCATCATCAGTAAACACTCGGGGCACTTCTATATAAGTTCCGCCGTTAGGATCTGACATGACTGTAAGTGCAGCGTTTCTAAACCAGTTCTCAAACTGAGGACCAATAAAGCCTTGGTGAGTCGGATCATACAGCTTGTATAACATACTAATCATTTCTTGGACAATGAAGTCCTTTTGCTCAGGCTTGTCTTGATCGTATTCCATGATGTTGAGTCCTACCGGGAACTCTGTATCACCAGGAGAAAAATATATGACGTCTTCAGCACGTTCGGGAGGTATTCTACCAAGCAATCTTTCCGCTTCGTCACCATTTGGATCAATAAAGCAAAATCCTTTACCAGACTGTGCATCTTGCAACATCATGTTGGTGAGCAATACTGATTTACCTGTACCAGTTTGACCAATGATGTACACGTGCCTACGTTTGTCATCCTGAGTCAGAAATATTGGTGTTTCGGTGCCTTGAAATATATTCAATCCCAATCGCGTACCTTCAGTCGGTAGTCCAGCCGGAGCAGCTACTTCTTTAGCAGCCTTGCGCTCCAAGTTTGCTGAAATACCAATAATTTGGCTAGGTAAGTGAAATATAGTCGCAAGTTCTGTAGAATTAAGCACTATATTCTTCTTATTGGCAGGGAAAAACCGAAAGATGAAATTGGTGGCAAGTTTTTGTGGTTCATCAGCTGATTTGTATTTAAAGCTATTAGCTCCGCCCTGACTAAGCTGTGCAAAGCCTAGCGACATATCTTGTACTATGACTTTTGCTCGAGCTGGACTATCAGAGCTTGCAATTAACCTAATTAAACTCTCAAAAGCAGGTGATTGAGCCTTCTTTTCAATCAATTCAGCTTTTTTCTGATCAACAGCATCAGGCTGCTTGTCAGGCTTTGATTTCTGTTCACTATCATTACTTGACCTAAATGGTGCTTTGACTATATAGGCTAATATATCCATTGCCTTACCGTAATTACTATTGTCCTTTTTTTCTGGATCCAATACTTGTTTTGCCCTGTTTATAGCCTGCTTGCTCCAATCAGATCGAGCAGGCCTAACAAGTATCTGTATGGCAGCTCCTTCGTGATCCCCTAGATTTGACAGTCCCGATAGCATTCCAGCCATTGCATCAGAGTCGCTTTCTTTATAAGTATTAATAGGCAAAAAGCTTTCATGTGCTAGCTTCAACTCTCCTCCCTGTACTCCAGCTATTTTACTGGCTGCAGAAAAGATATTGGTGTCTTCACACTTTTCTATTTGTATATCTGGATATCCTGAGACCAAGGCCTTTTGAACCGCACTTAGGATGCTAGCTGGTACTATGATATAGAAGTTGATCAATTTACCTTTTGCTACTATTTCAAAGCTAATATGTTTTTTCCCATAAAAAGTAGATTTTTCAGTCGCTACCCCAGAAAGCAAATTAAAAACTCCTTCGGCTTTAGCTATATTTTCTTTGATGACATCACGAATATCACGACTGCCTTCCTCTACTTCTTGAGGAGGTAATTTTACCAATAATGGCACCATCTTGAGTGAACGCTCTATATCTTTTGCCCTTCTAGAAGTTTTTCTATACCACAAAAATCCAACCAGCCCTACTGCTGCTATAAACACTATAGCGGTGATGGTAATAATTATCATGTATTGATTCATATATTTTTACTACTTAACATCAAGGTTAAATCTTTTCTTCAGATAATGCTTGCTCAATACATGCTGATCCTCATCCTGATTGTATGGGTCGTCCTTAGTCTTATCAATAACTTTTTCTGTAATATCTACCCATTCTTTTTCTATCAAATCATCATCTTGTGCTGACATCTGTGCAATGCTCTGAGCTATTTTAGCCCTATCAGTCTGTGCATTTGAGTGAAGCTGATTTGACCATACAGTTCCCGATGACTGTGCTACCTGTTGTTGAGCTTGAGCTGTTTGAACGTTTGAATTAGTTGGCTGAGGTCGTGGTGACATTTCAGCCTTGGGAACTACTTCAGTGGGTTTCTTCATGCGTGGGTCAATATTGATTGCAGATTTTTCTAAATTCAACTTGGGTCTGTTATCAATATTTTGACTCATAATGTCAATATTTGGTTTGTTGGTTAAATTAACCTGATCAGAGTTCATAATAGAATTATACCAGTTATGCTAGCATGCTTCTAGATTTATACCACAATTGTCTTATTGAGTTTGTTAATAATGCACCCAAACTGGAGTACCTATTGCTGCCCAATTGTACAAATAAGCGGCGGCAGATTGGGACATATTCACGCATCCATGACTACCTCCATTTATATAATCTTGACCGCCAAAGCCCGATCTCCAATCGGCATCATGTAACCCTACTCCTCCCGCAAACGGCATCCAGTAATCTACATATACATTATATCCCCACCCATATTGCGCACCATTAAGATAGCGGCTTCGCTCCTTGCCATAGATTGAGAACAGCCCTGTTGGAGTACCGAAGCCATATGAAGTAGCGCCACTTGTTATTGGGGTAGAGAAGATTACTTGATTGTCCTGCCAAGCCCATAGCCTTTGTTGGCTAAGATTTATTTCAATATATCGACTATAGTCTAGGCTTACTGTCCGATTGTATTCGGTTTTAAAAGCCACAGGGCTTGAGGTCAAGTTTACCTCTACATTTTGATTGTTTTGCAAACCACTGACTATTGTATCTATTGCTGATTTTTGATTGATCGCTCTTCCATCCTTACCTTCTCTCTCTACTGACTCAGCACCGTTACGTACCACCACTTTTTTGTTGATAGGGGAGATATCTATTTGGTTGGCTATTGATTGTACATAACCCGCAACTTGATCTGTTGATATATTTGCTTGTAGTTTTGGTTTCCCATTTGCACCAGCTAATTCGGTAAATGAGACCATATATCCCATGGCGGTCTTATCAGCCACATAGCTCTTTCCTTCAAAGTTAAGGGTCACTGTCTTGCTCAAGAAATTTTCAGCCTGCTGCTTGGCTTCCAATGTATCTTGAGCCAAGATATCAGCCTTGAGTGTTTGAGGCTGTAAAACTATATTTTGATCTTTTGCATCTGCCAAGGATGTAGATAGTATCTTATTGAGATATTTCTGATCTACTCTTAAGCCGTCTTTATCAGGTACTACAGTAACAACTCCATTTTCAATCCTAAGCGTTGCATTTTGCGCACTGTATCCCACCGACTTAATAACAGAATCAGCAAAATTCTTTAGCTTAGTCTGATCAACATTGTAAGCATATCCTATTTGACCACGATTGCTTATATCGAACAGCCCTAATAGCGGTGATGGATTATTTCTTCCAAGTTTATATGCTGTGTCGACAGTAGTTGATATGTCATAACCTGCACCCAGTTCATCAGAGGTAGTACTAAACACCTTTTCATTTACTCGAACCGTAAAATTTCTTTGAAGTTTCTGGTTTTTGAGATATTCAAAGGTTTGTTCTCTTGTCTTATAACTCACGTCATGACCAGCTATTGACACTCCTGGGAACATTCCTCCCATAGTAAGAGCAGATATCGCCATATCAAACAGGCAAAACAGCAAGATTAAAGATATGATTATGAAATTGATCCTTGCTTTTTTACTTGGCTTTATTCCAGACTTAGAAATAAATTTTGGCAAATGCAAAAAATGAGAGTGAGTTTTATTTTTATTATGATGAACCATTAGAACTATTATACAACTTTTATAAAACTAGGGTAATAGAATCTATCTAGAAATACAGAAATTTCTAAATAATTGTAGAATTTTTAAATACTTTATTTTTTAACAGATTCTGGGTAATTTTATTGACTATATTTGATATTTCTTGACTTGTTGGCTGTGCACCCAAATCCAATATCAGCCTGAAGCTTATTCTTTTTTTATTAGCTTTCTTAAGATCATCATTTTTGAACTCACCCACAAATTCTATCTTTTTTATTGCATCATCTAGTCTTATGCAATCCTTGATTTGTTGCCACCATATAGCATCATCCAATTCAATGGTAACATCGCGAAGTATTAGTTGATAGTTTTCTACATCTTTGGCTTTGAAATCTTTGATATTTATATCCAATCTATCAATATCTATTTCACAATAACTAATTGTCCTTGGATTTTTATAATGTTTTTTTAGCTTGTCTCGACTGAATTGACCATAATTTCCTATCACTTCGTCACCTACAAGAATGTTTGCGGAAATGCCGTCTTGGTATCTGCTATTTTGTAATGGCTCGTATTTTAAATCCCACATATATTTAGAGCCCAAAACATCCAATAGAGATTTTAGTTGCATGTAGCCCTCATTACCCACCATTGTTATTGCCAACAACCATTTTTCGGATTTTTCACTTTTAGATTTTAACTTTTCATATACTCTTGATATCTCAAAGAAACCATATTTTTCCTGTGTGTAGTTCGTATTATTCTTTACAATCTGGACATGGCTACTCATAAGGGTTGTGCGAAGAAATTCTTGTTCCAGGCTTAGTGGGTTTACAACCTTTAGGTGTTTGTCTTGATCTAGACTATCATTCTGAAGATGTTTATTACTGACAAACGAATAAGACATCACTTCAAACAAACCTCTATCCACAAGTAATTCACGCAATCTTGTCATTCTTATAATCGTCTGATGATCATTATAGGATTCCGGTGGAAGCGAGGGGAGAGTAGCAGGCATGTTGCTATATCCTACTATTTTTGCAATTTCTTCATACATGTCTTGCTCTATGCGAACATCTTCGCGCCACCAAGGTGCTGTTATTGCGAGAGTGTGATTGAAGTTATCTACGTAGCGTCTAGCTCCTCTTAATTTTCCAGACTCAACAAATTGTTTTAGTTTTGTAACTACAACTTTACCTTGATCATATGAAGCTTCAACAACTTGTGAATTACCTATATACAACCCTACGTGTCTTATCCCGTCTCTTTCTTTTTCAAGATTCTTATCTTCAAAATCTCTTTGTAGAAATAATAAATCTCCTGCTTTCAATCCCTCAACATTAACTTCGTGTCCATTGCCATTATCAAATTGTTCTTTTGCTGTATGTCCTATCCTAAGACCAATCAACGAATATATATAATCGGTAAGATAAGAACAATCAAAACACTCTATGTCATTTACTTTAAAATTTGATCCTAATAGATATGGCTTTCCCAGATGCTTTCTAGCTTCTTTTACGATAGAAAAATGCTCTGCTTGAAATCCTCTTTTTTTAAGTCCATCTAGTATTTGTTTTTCGTCCAGTTTCATTCCCAAAAACTTTTCAGCTTTTCGTATTTTCAGACCAATATGTTGGATCCAAGGCCAGGCATATAGTTGGTCATTTACTTCACCTATCAACTCACCCTTGCATATTTTCTTATACAAATATACTAGTCTTTTTATTGCATATTCTTGAAGGGGGAGTGGAAGACCTTTTTCAAATCTAGAACTTGCTTCGGTCCTTATGCCATGCCTCAAAGCAGATCTACGGACAGTAGTTTTATCAAAATTTGCAACTTCCAATATTATTTCATCGGATTCTTCACTGGTTTCTATATCTTTTCCACCAATCACTCCCGCTAAACCGATTGGTTTATTATTGTCTACAATTAGTAAATCTGATTTATCTAGATCCAATAAACTTCCGTCTAGGGTAGTTAATTTTTCATTTTTTCTAGCAAATCTTACTTGCAAGTTACTTCTCAATTTTTTCGCATCATATGCGTGAGAAGGCTGTCCTGTTTCTAGCATTACAAAGTTAGTAATATCTACTACCGGATTGATTGGCCTCATCCCTGCTGCCAATAAGTTATCCACAAGCCATTGTGGTGACTTTACATTATTGTTTATTTTTATTCTTGCACTTATAAATCTTTTACATATTTGCTTATCATCTATTTTTGTTTGCTCTTTTTTATCAAACGTTATATTGATGCTTTTAGGTTCTAATAGTAAATTATTTCTAGAATTTGCAGAAATTTCTCTTGCAACACCTACAAAAGAAAGCATGTCAAAACGATTGGCAGGGGTCTTAATGTCTATGATATCTTGCGTATCTTCTATGTCGCACAATGATATTCCGTGGGGGAGGTCAGGGTCGAGAACAGCTATTCCTTCATGATCATCTGACTTACCTAGCTCTCTAGGGGAACACAACATACCCGCAGAACTAACACCTCTAATTACCGCTTTGCCTATCTTACTCCCATCCGGAAGTACACTACCCGGCTTCGCATACGCCACTATTTGATTTGGTTCTACATTAGGTGCACCACATACTACTCTTACAGTTTTATCATCCTTCAAGCCAATCACTACCAATTTCAGCTTATCTGCGTTAGGATGATTATCGACCTTAAGGATCTTAGCAGTTACTATATTTTTATGTAGACTTTTTGCAGCTATTATCTCTTCTACTTCAATTTCGGTTTTTTCTAAACTGTCCACTATTTCTTGAGTGGTCAATTTAATCTTCAGGTATTCATTTATTAGATTTACAGGTATTCTCATAATATTTTCTCTTTAAAACTGTTCCAGGAAATCAAATCTAGGTCGCCAAAGTTCGCGCAAGTCATTTAGTCCATATTTTATTACCGCAAATCTTTCTGCACCCCAACCAAACGCAAAACCAGTATATCTATCTGGATCTACGCCTCCGTTTTTTAATACTTGAGGGTGAACCATTCCTGCCCCACCTAGCTCAAGCCACTTCCCTTTGTATTTGCAATCAAGTTCTACAGATGGTTCTGTATAAGGGAAGTAACTTGCTCTAAACCGTATATCTACATCCGGACCAAGCAATCCTCTTACTACTTCCAAAAGTGTACCTTTAAGGTCTGACATCGATACTCCTTCCCCTACTACCAATCCTTCTACTTGATTAAATATCCAAGCATGTGTTGCATCTTCGTCTTCGTTACGAAACACCCTTCCTGGTACGATTATCTTGTAGGGAGGTTTGTTGTTCTCCATAAAACGAACTTGCATACCTGATGTATGAGATCTAGGTAAAAGATTCATCTTGCCATTATCTATATAGAAGGTATCTTGCATATCACGTGCTGGATGTTCTTTTGGCATATTTAAAGCCTCAAAGTTGTACCAATCAGTCTCTATCTCCTCGCTATCTATTACAGCAAATCCAAGTCGAGTAAAAATATCATATGTTTGTGCCAATACCCTACTCGTCGGGTGAGAATGTCCGTAGCCAAATTCTTTTGGATAAAACGGCCTGCTCATATCTATTGAGTCAGTATCAACTTCTCTAGCGTCCTTACTAGCCGCTTTTTTATAAAGTTCGTCTAATTCTGCCCTACGTTTATTCAATAGCCTCCCCATATCAGCCCTATCTACAATATCTATTTCTGGAATCATTCTAAGTTCTTTATTTAGTATGCTTTTAATACCCAAATATCTAGCTTTAGCTTGATCTAGCTGCATCTTAGTCGTAGCTGAGTTGAAAGCCCTTTTTGCGTCTATCAAATATTCATCTGTGATTGATTCTAATTTAATTTTCATAAAGTTAAGTCTTACGAGTGCGGAAATACAATTCGATTATCACTACTGTAAGTATAAAGAGTATTATATCTCTCAAGCTAAGACTTCTCAAGCTAGATAATGCCAACAAGATCGTAATAGTTAAACCCAATAATATACCTGTACGTAAAGTTTTTATCAAAACCTTCCTAGGTTGCATTCTATTAGCTTCATTTCTCAGTTTTAGGTTGTATTCAACTAGCGTCACAAGACTTGCGATAAATATAGCTATACCTATAAACCAAAAAGTTATAGCTGCAGGACCAAGCTGTTTTGGTGTATAGTTCACCATCATATATATATCGATACCAAGTGATCCGATCAGGAGGATACAAAGTATCAACTCAATAAATAATATCGCTCTATTTCTCATAATACATTACTCTACTTATTATCTGATAAATAAACCAAATTGTACACTTACTATAAATGTTTTTATTAGTACTATTAAAGTGCTCAATATTGAACAAGTTTTATATTATACATTGCAATGAATTATTCTTTGTACTATTAATTTATTCGTTATTTATATCAATTAATAATTGAGATTACATTTAAATATTTAAGACAATCGATTTGATGGGGATGGATTTATATTGATTATAATTATTGTGGATAATTGTGTATAACTTTGTAAATTATTGTCAGTATTTATAAACAAAATTATTGAAAGATATGTCAATTTAATTTAACATTTTATATATGCAAAAAGCCGCTAATAATCAGCGGCTCCGTAGATAATAATAACTTTATGGTTACGGGCCAACGTATCTGCCCTTTGAAAGTATAACTTTAACTGGCACACGCTGGCCCGAGAGCTACCCTAGGCATGATCCTAAGGCAGTATGGGTGTAGTCAATCAACACATATACATTCAATATGTAGTGAAGTGCTGTTGACGACTTCCCTACCACTCTTCTGGTAGTACAACCAGAGTACGCGCCCCAAAAAGATAGAGCGCAGACTCTGGCTGTCTCCGGCGGAATGATAGTGCATATCAGTTACTGAAGGTGCAATATACTATATAACTGACAGCTTACCTCGAACAGTAGGGAAAAACTGGTCACAAAAAGCAAGGGGGCTGCTTTTTATGAACCAGATTTCCTCTACTGTTAGGCTACGGTTATCCAATTAGAGTTCATGGATCACCTATCGAAATGTAATAAATATATGTGTGTGGCATATTTATTTTTTTATTTTTGTTTTAAAGAACAATGTAGGTATATTGTATCAAATGCTTATGCTTGTGTCAATATAAATTAACGTAATTATTACAATCTAACCTGTTGATTGGTATAGACTAATTTACAACAACCCTATCTTTTCTTTAACTTCATCTAGCTTCTTTCTTGCAATAGTTGATGCCTGTGCGTTTCCTTCTTCTATAATCTGCATCAATTTTGACTCATCTGCACGTATAGATTTAAAAGATTCTTGAAGTGCACCCAATTTATCAGCTACAAGCATTCCAAGATCTAACTTAAACTCTGCGTATCCTTTATTTACATATTTTTTTTCTATGTCTTCAATCTGATAGTCACTAAAGCCAGCATAAATTTCAAGAAGATTAGAAATCGCTGGTTTGTTGGCTTTGTCGTAACATATTTTGTCATCCGAATCTGTTACAGCACGCTTAAATTTATCTAATATGTTATCTTTTGTATCTGATAAAAGTACGAAGCTACTGTCTGACTCACTTTTGCTCATCTTTCTTGTAGGATCTTGTAAACTCATTATTCTGGTAGCGTTTGGTGTGTGTACAGCCTTTGGAATTGTAAATGCTTCACCATATAGATTATTAAACCTCTCAGCTACAACACGAGTTAGCTCAACATGCTGGGCCTGATCATTGCCAACAGGCACTTCATTGGCATCATAAAGCAGAATATCTGCTGCCATGAGTATTGGATATGTATACAATCCTACTAGCTGACCTTCTGATGAGCTTTTTTTGGCCTTGTCTTTAAATTGAGTCATTCTATTTAGCTCGCCCATTGTGACATAGTTGTTCAGTATCCAGCAAAGTTCGCTATGTGCAGAAACCATTGACTGTACCATTATAATACTTCTTTTAGGGTCAACCCCGACCGTTAGTAGCCATGCTATTAGATCTAATGTGCGTCTTTGTAGTACACTTGGATCTTGTCGAGTGTTTAAGCTATGCAAATCCGCTACAAAGTACAATACTTTATTTCCGTCAGACTGAAAACTTGGCCATAATTTCATTGCTCCCAAGTAATTTCCTATGTGAGATTCACCAGTAGGCTTTATACCAGATACTATACGCTTCATATATTCATTATATCAGAAATCAATCTACTAGCTTAGGTTTTTCTACCAATATGCTCTCTACTGCAGGGTCTGTTGAAGCAATCTTCACAACATCTTTATCAATCTTTTTCAGTTCTTTATGTGCAGTATTGTAATGATTGACTGTAGTACCAAGAGAATTACCCAGTTTATGCATATACTCATCATAATTACCTATATGCTTACCCAACAATCCCACCCTTTTTTGGATTTCTTTGGCCTGTTCTTCTATCTGTAGACTTCTCAGACCCTGCAAGACAGTTTGAAGGTATGCCAGAAAAGATGTGGGAGATACTATAATAACCCTCTTTTCACGAAATGCATATTCTATTAGATCCTGTGAGCTAGTCTCGAGTGTCCCTATCTTATTCACCAATAAATCGTAGTAAATAGCCTCAGAAGGTATAAACATAAAAGCAAAATCCATAGTATTCTTGTCGGGTTGTATATATTTACTTGTTTCATCGATCCTATGCTTTAGATCTGCTTTGAATTGTTTGATTATGTTCTTTTTTTCTGCCAAATCCTTTGTTTCAATAAGTCTATTATAATTCTCTAGGCTAAATTTAGAATCAACCGGCAACACCTTATTATCTTGCAGGAATACAGCTGCGTCTACTATCAAATCCTTACCGTCATCTCCCCTTCCAATCTTATATTGCAACTTATACTGCTCTGGTCCAAGCGCATTCTCTAGTACACTCCCTAAATAATATTCACCTAGCACACCTCTCTGCTTAGGATTTGATAGAACATTCTGTAAAGTCTTTAATTCATCCGCCACATCTACTACTCTTTTGTTTGTTTCATCCAGTTTTGTTAGTCTGTGTGTTACATCAGCGATTAATTTGGCAGATTCACTCATCTGTTTATGCAGATTAGCTTGAATATTGGTATTATTTGTATCTATTCTATTATGTATTTGGTTCTGGCTCTGAGTTAGACTTGCGCTCAAATTCTGTATATCACTTTTTAGATCCCCTACAGATGTAGAGCTTTGAGAAGTACGAAGCTTTAAATATACCAATATGAGCATTATCAGCAACAAAACACTTATTATTAATACGACAAATACTAAAACATCGTTCATATGATAAGTATAACATAACTTTTACGAACTCTATGCGTACAAAACATTAATTATTTACGATATCTGTATTATATCTTACTCTTTTAAGAGCCTTGATAGAGCCTTGATAGTAGCCATTACTATAAATATAAAAGTAGCCACAAGTAGACCTGTTTGCAACCATATAATAAACAAGAATACCAAGCCCGAAGGACTAGAGTCTCCCGTAAATACGATACTATACATAATAAATTTTATTAGCTGAATAGAAACAAAACACCCTATAGCATAAATCAAATACTGCCTTGCTTTAGACATAGCTAGCTTACTAGCCCTCTGCGAGGAACGAATTCGTGCTTTTTTAGCTTTCGAATAACCAGAATTAGACATATATTTAATGTCACTAGATTTAGATCTCTTTACTGTTCTAGTTTTAGCTCTCATGCTCTAACTATATAACATATATAAGTATTTTTCAATAATAACTATTATAAATTTTGCTTACTTATAGATAATATTGATATTTTTTAAATTATGTAGTATATACGTTTTTTTCTTTTATAACGGGTTAATATAGATTACAAGTTATATAAATTTGCACTACAATATTACTCATCTCATCCACCAAGGCTGCTTAACGATAATTGTACGATTTGGTATGTATAATCTTGTATTATTATCGAAATATTTATCTATGATGTCTTGCCAATTGTTTTTAAGCCACTTTTTTTGCCTAGTATATAGACTTTCTAGCCCCCTTTCGGCAAATTCCTTTCTTATAACTCCCCCGCTATGTGGGTGTCGTTGTTTTTGATCATGAGGTGAGTTAAATCCGTGAGCATAGTGAGTCATCTCGTGTACTATTGTAGCAATTACTACGTATTCAGGTATACTGGTATCTTGATAGAGTGGATTTATAGTGATAATGGTAGAGCTCATATCTTTTCGGTCAACCCCAATCGAGCCTAGTCTTCTCTTTGCTTTTCTTCCATACCTTATAAATACATCATTAATCTGCTCTATATCGCTAAAATATCTAAACCATATGTCTGCTAGCATATTTTCAAGCCATTCTTGATCCCTATAACTATCTTTCACCAACATCTTACTCATATTAATGCCTCAAAGTTCAATCTGCTCTGACCTACATCGTCGAATTTCCTTTTTCTAATGTTTGTTGCTATCAATTTCAATATCTCAATTGTTTTATCGTTGTCAATTTTACTTGTTTTAGCCAAGATATCGCTTTCAACAAAATACAAACTAATTGAATCGAGTGGTAAAGTCTCGTTAATTGTCCAAGACAGTGCATAAATCTTCATCTGGAGACTGTCCCTTAATCTTTTATTTGCACTTGCCACTTCGGTCACACTACCGGTTTTAAAATCTCTTATCTCAATCTTTGAATTATCGTTGTATATTGCATCATACCTACCACTTATTTTTATCTTCATAGAGTCTATTGTTAGCCTAAATGGCTTTTCGACATATTCTGGAAATCTTTTTACAATTATTTCTCTTTTATAAAGATCCCTAAGGACCTGTTGGCCCTGCTTGTACCTATCATGTTCATGCTCCAAAGAGACAAATCCCTCATTTTTCCAACTATTTTCGTATAACTGTAGTACGTCCTCGATACCAATAGAACTATTTGAAAGCATCGAATTATAAAAAAATTCAAGAGCTGAGTGTATTGCAGATCCATAAACCAGTGTATGAAACGGCCCTTTAGGTAAATTCAAGACATCAAAATACCAAAATTCCTTTGGCGAACGTAGATAATTAGCTAGTTGGTTGGTACTAATATGCAACCACCCATCTTCAGATATAAATCTCCTAAGAGGATCTATCCTTTCCTTAGGCAAACTAGAGAAACTTTGTATAGTACTGATATTATTCACTTTGTCTATCGAGGGTTTATCGAGAATTGTTCCTTTTAACTCTTGTAAAAATCTAGAAGGCTTTTTTAATCTTTTCTTTCCGTGGTCATATGAATAAGTAAGATATAGATATTTTTTCGCTCTTGTTATTGCTACATACAGTAATCGGCGTTCTTCATGTATATTCCATTCAATACTCTCATCTTTTTTGTTTTCTATCAGGCCTTCTGGCATTCTTATCCTGTCTGTTCTTTTCCTAGATGGGAAATTCTGTTCAGTCATATCGGGTATAAAAACAGCTTCAAACTCTAAACCCTTAGCCTTATGAATAGTCATGATTCTGACTGCATTGATATCTAGTGGTGATGGTTGGACAGTTATTTCTGCACCACTATCTTCTATTGCGCTTAAATGCTGCCACAAAGCATAAATATGAGGATCAAATCTATTGACTTGTTCAAATTCTCCAATAATTACAAATAGCTGTGTAATATTAGCAATTTTTTGCGCAGCAGAAGCATTCTTATGCGAATCTTCTATCAAAGATTGTAAATAACCCGTCTCTTTAATAAATTGATAGATCAAGGAGCCAGCATTCTGATCTTTGGAAATCTCACGGTATTTTTTAATCATTTCCAGTAATTTATTACACTCGACCGGAATTTCTTCATTAGTTTCAATCAAAAATCTTTCCAAAGATAAATTTGCCTGCCTTGCTTGGCCACTTAGATGTGCTATATGATTCAAATTGCATTTAAACATATCGGATACGAGCAGACCGTATAATGAATTTGAAGCATTAGGGTTATTAATCACATGTATAAAATTTAAAATAAGTCTTATCTCAGACTGCTCAAAAAGATTTTGACTTTCTGATATGACATATGGGATTTTTGACCTAAGTAGTGAATTTGCAACTGACTTAGATTGGTTATTCTTTCTTATTAAAACGGCTATATCCCTATAATCAATATTCTGGGATTCTATCAATACTTCTATCTTATCAGTTATAGTATCCATCTCAGTTAAGATATCTTGTGCTCCCACAATACCAACTTCTGAGTATCCTTTACTGCCTATTAGTTTTTTATTAAGTTTATTTCGTATTTCTAGACGATATGGATTGTTATTTTGAATTAACCGATATGCTTGATCCAAAACCTTCTGTGATGACCTGTAGTTCTTCCTTATCACTATCTGTTTTGCATTGGGATATTCTTCCATGAATTTTAGTATATTTGAAACTGCTGCACCTCGAAACCTATAAATAGACTGATCGTCATCACCTACAACCATAATATTTTGTTGTTTATTCACCAACAGTTTTAGCAAATATGATTGAGCGTAATTGGTATCCTGATATTCATCCACCATAATAAATTGATATTTTCTTTTTAGTATTTTCTTAATCTCTGGTCTAGACTCTAATAATTTGATACAAAGTACTATTTGATCCCCAAAATCCAACATTTGTTGTTTTAGACAAGTATCGGAATATAGTTGGTAGATTATTGATAGTTCTTTCTGTCTTAGGGCTTCTTGCTTATCTTCTGGTTTATGATTTGATACAAATTCAGCAAAATCCTTAGGGCTGACATTCTCATCTTTGAGCCTAGAAACAAATTTGATTAGATCATCCACAAAACTATACGGGTCTCCTAAAGGCCTATGATATATAAGCTCTGAACTATTGACTATGTTTTGCATCATAATCACCTGCTGAAATTTAGTCATTACGATAAAATCAGATGAAATACCTATTTCATTACCATATTCCCGTAAGATCATATCACCAAGCGCATGAAAAGTATGAATACTGACATCTGTGTAGCCATAAGGCAATAACTGATAGACTCGATCCTCCATCTCATCAGAAGCTTTATCTGTAAATGTCAAAGCCAAGATACTCTCACCCTTAATACTATGATTCTGTATTAAGTTTGCAATTCTAAGTGTAATGATTGCAGTCTTCCCTGTGCCGGCACCAGCTACTACCATCATAGGGCCCACTGTATGAGTCACAGCTTTCTTTTGAGCAGAGTTTAATATAATTTCTTTCACTATATCAATATTATACTACTTAAACTGAGAAGGACTATTTGAATGTATCATAAAAGTAATATTGCTATTTTGCTACCTATAATATACAAGCATTTTGAACAACACTATTCTAATCTGCTAATTATCGAATAATTATTTAAGTTGTAATTAATACTATTATAATTACATCTTGTTTGGAATTCTCAAACCGAGAGACTCAAAACACTGTTTAACCACCTTTAGAGTTAAACAATTGAGCCTTATCCTGTGTGGTTTTGCATCACTCTCTTCAATTATCTTATAGCTGTTGTACCAACTGTTGTATAGCCTACAGATATCATAACAATAACTTGCAAGTATGCTTGGTTGAAAATTGTTCTTAGCTTCATGATAAGATTCAGCTAATTTATCAACATGCAAAATAAGTTTGATTTCAGCCAGTTCTAACTCCTCAAGAGCTTTACTGTTAGTACTATCTGACTTGTCGATATATCCTTCACTCTTTCTTATAATAGATTGCATCCTGACTGCTGTATATGCCAGATATGGAGCACTATTTCCTTCGATATTTAACATATTATCCCAATCAAAGATTATACTGGATGACCGATTCTGCTTAAGTATATTGTATTTAATCGAATTGATAGCCAATATATCTGTAAGTTGTACTTGATCATCTCTACTCAAAGATTTAGAAAGTGAAACTATTTGAGAAAGCACTCTGCGTTTTGTTTCATCTATGAGATCGGTAATAAATATTACATTACCCCTTCTAGTGCTCATAGATTTATCCTTGAACTCCATCCTTCCAAATACTACATGGATGTTTCTAGCATCCGTGAGACCTAGCTTTTTAGATACTGAGTATACTTGGCTCATCTGAAGGGTTTGGGCTACATCTACTACATTTATCATTATGCTTGGCTGCCACTGCTGCTCCCAATATGCAACTCTCGCCAAGTCTCTTGTGAGATATAAACTAGTTCCATCTTTCTTCTGAATAAGAGCTGGCGGATCATCTGGATTATCTGATTCACAGACCAATGCACCTTCGCTTTTTACAAATATTCCTTTCTTGATACCGAGATCCACTATGTCTTTTAGTTTATCTTCATAAAAACTCTCACCATGATAATAATCAAATTCCACACCAAGAAGTCTATAAATCATCTCCATTTCCGCCATACTCCAAGCCTGAACTTTTGTTAGTAATGCCCTATTCTCCGAATCGTTGTCCTCAATTTTTTTGTACTCCAATCTTGCAAAGTCATCTAGCTCTGGGTTCTTCTCGGATTCTACATGATACTTCACATAAAGCGCCAATAGTTCTGGTACTGGATTATCCTCTATAGCCTGCATATCGCCCCAAGTCTTGATAGCATATATCAATTTGCCAAACTGAGTGCCCATATCACCAACAAAATTATCTGCTATGACATTATGCCCAGTGTCTTTATAGATTAGTTTAATAGCATCTCCTATGACTGTAGAAAGCAAATGATGTACTGACATAGGTTTCCCAATATTCGGATGTGAATAATCAATTACAACTGTCTGATTGGTACCACTCATCTCTATATATTGCCGGATTTCATCCGGATACCTATTATACAAAGCCTCTAGTAGTATTTTGTCTTTGAGGGTTATATTGATAAATCCTGGTTTCTGAACTTCTACATTCTTAATCCAATCATCATCTTTCAGGTTTTTTACCAACTGATTTGCGGCTACCACAGGGTTGAGCTTAAGATTTTTCGAATTTGTAAGAGCAACATTGCAGGCAAAATGCCCGTATTTGAGATCACAATAATCTACGTTAAATTCAACTGGATCGATACTAAATAGTTCCACAAAAATGCTAGCAACTATATCGTATACTTCTGATTTTAAGCTTTTCATTGTTATATTATAGCTAATTATAGTCATTCTTTGCACCTATTTGATATTTTGGTAGGTTATAATAGCAGATATGAAGAAAGTAGCAATCAACAGGCGAGTAAAATACGATTATGAAATTACTGATCACCTAATAGCTGGTGTGGTATTAACAGGTCAAGAGGTCAAGAGTGTCAAATTAGGCAATGTAAGTCTCAAAGGAAGTTATATTGGGATATTAGGCAATGAAGCATACCTGAAAAATGCTCATATTAACAGATATAAGTTAGCATCTGCTACTGAAGAATATGAACCCACTCAAGATAGAAAACTATTATTACACAAAAAAGAGATTGCAATCCTACAAAACGCTATCAAATCGGAAGGAAAGATTGTCGTTCCTCTCTATATCGGTATTCAAAAAGGCCTAGTAAAGGTAGAACTTATAATAGGTAAAAGCAAAAAACGCTACGACAAACGTGAATCTATCAAAAAACGAGATATGTTAAGAGACGCTGGTCGTGATATCAAAAACAAGAAATAGAATACATATATAGTTCTTAGGACATTTTCAATTTAGTAAAATAAGTATCTTGTAACCTGTAATAGTGCGTTTTTAATTACATACTTATAATGCTGTAGCACTATTTTTATGTTGTAATATTTTATTATGTATGGTGTATTTGTGCTTATGCTATGATATTATTTATCTCAAGGATAAATGATGATTAATAATTCACTTCAAAGTACAGCAAAAAAGCTAATGGAGTCACCCAAGGGCATATTGGCGGCTGACGAGAGCAATAAAACATGCGACAAGCGTTTTGATGAACTAGGTATTACCAAGAATCCAGAGACCCGTAGACAATACCGTCAATTACTCTTCACTACGCCCAACTTCGCAAAATATATAAGTGGAGTCATACTCTATGAAGAGACAATACACCAAAAAACTGATAACGGAGTACTTTTTACGGAACTATTCAGGAAAAACAACATATTGACAGGTATCAAGGTAGACAAGGGTCTTGTGCCGCTCGATAATTTCCCTGATGAAATGTATACAGAAGGGCTCGACGGCTTGTCTGAACGTCTTAAAGAATATAGTAGCCTAGGAGCAAAATTTACAAAATGGCGTTGCGTATTTACTGTAGATTCCAATAAAAAACTGCCAACCTCTACAGCCCTCCACTCTAATCTAAATTCTATGGCAAGATATGCAAGCATTGCTCAGAGTAACGGGATAGTCCCTATAGTAGAGCCAGAAGTTTTATATGATGGTGAGCACACCATTGAAGAATGTAGCCAGGTATTATCTCAGGTCTATAGAGTCTTGTTTGAATTACTATTAGCCTACAAAGTAGATCTAAGTGCTGTAATACTAAAAACAAGTATGTCGATGGCTGGAAAATCCAATCAAGTACAATCCTCACCAGAAGAAGTTGCTAATCATACTCTAGATATCTTCTCAAAAAGAGTACCTACAGATATCGCTGGTATTGTATTCTTATCTGGTGGGCAAACCCCAGAACAAGCTACAGCTAATCTAAATGCTATAGAAAGCCAGTCTAAACTATCGATTCCTATTACATTCTCATTTTCTAGAGCTTTACAAGAGCCAGCACTTAGGGCTTGGCTTGGCAAGACAGAAAATGAAAAAAATGCCCAAAATATATTTGAAAAATACCTCAAACAAAATTCAAGTGCACGACTTGGAAAATTATGATTCAAAAAATCTTAAAAAAACTTTCAAAAAAGTTGTTGACAAGGCTTATGCTTAGGCTTTATTATGGATGTAGTGCTGCACACTAAAATTACTCAAAACAAAAACAAAGCTCTTTTCAACAGATTGGCGAAGCTCACAAGGCGACGCCAATTTGTTTTGTAAAATATTAATTCATTTACAAAAATCTTGGAAATTATTTTTCAAGATTTTTTTTGTATACGATTTAAATTGCTTTGAACAAAGAATACTTAATACAAAAAAACAGGCCCGAAATTTAAATTCATTGGCCTGTTTTTTAAATGTAGCTTAGTCGCGAGGCTGTTGTGGTCGTGCTTCACTAACTGTGATAGCTCGTCCTTCAATCTCTTTGCCATTAGTAGCTTCGATAACAGCATTTAGATCTGCACTCTCAGCTAATTCGACAAAACCAAAGCCTTTACTACGACCGTTCATACGATCTGTAATAACATTTGCCGATGTTACTTCTGCATGCTCGCCAAAAATTTCGGCAAGTTGCTCAGATGTAACAGAGTATGGCAAGTTGCCAACAAATAGCTTTTTCATCTAGATTATTTTTTCCTTTTAATTCTCTTGGAGCAGGACGACCACTTCTATTCTTGCTATGTCATCTTGAATCAAGAGCGCTAAAGAAAGAAACCTACTTGAGATATAGTATAGCATAAATACTTCTAAAATACTAGACTTAAATCTTTGTCCTATAGATTTATTGCAATACATTTATTATTAATCAATAATTATATTAGTACCTTACGATAGGAGCTTTTGTGCAAATCACAGTCGACCATGATCGCGTTGAGAAAGTCCTAGGGACTCTCTTGGATTCATACCGAGACGGGAGATTTATATATGGTCTTCCGACCACCCAATTACCTCATGAAGTGGCTGATCTCGAAAGAAGATTGGAGTTGGGCTCCGTCGAGCATGCAATGTTTCTATTTGTACTATGTCTATATATGAAAGGCGGTATCAAGAGTAACACCGCCGCCAAACAGCTTGCTCGTCTTTACTCCAGAAGGCCAAGGTTATTTAATCCTTATGAGATAGTTAGGATCAAACCAGAATCTATCACCGCATCATTAGAAAGAGTTGATCTGAGATACCTCAAGAGATCCGCTCCGCCGCATTGGATTGAGAACGCTCAAAGATTATTGGATTGGTATGATGGAGACCCTCGCAAAATATTCGTTGGTGTAGAGAGCTATGAGGAAGCTTGTGATCGTATTCGCAATAAGAGCAGACGGCACAGAAAGACCAAAGAGTTTACTCACCGACAAGGATTCATGGGTTTTCAGTATAAGATGGTCAGTATGCTGATGTATTTCTACATAGCTACAGATATAATCGAGCCAATCCCCTTCCCAATACCGATCGACTTTCATGTCATGCGAGTATGCATAGAGACTGAGATGGTGAAATTCTCTAGCGAATCAATAGGTAGAAATATCTATTCTGAGCACCTTCAGACGGTCCTAAGGGGTTTGTTCGCCGATTACTGCAATCGTCACAACATAAGCCCTATAGAGCTCTGTAATGCCGTCTGGCTGCTTTCTAGCGTGGGTTGCGCCAAGAACCCCGGCAATAGAACCCTGTCTAGACAATATCGTGCTCGTAAGACTGAGACTCCCGCTTACATACCCATCTGGAGCGGGTCTGAACTTGAGAGATATAGACAATTTTGTGGGTCTTGCCCAGTTCGTGATATGTGCCACTGGGATGTGCCCAATAGTGCCTATACTCTCAAAGGCGAACTCATGAAGCTCCGACCCAGGTCAATCCCGCCCCAATAGAATATGCTTCTAACTGAAAACCAGACATAATAGTCTGGTTTTATACTTATTTTATTGCAATTCCTTATTAGTTAATATACATAAAAAGACCAGGTATCTATCCTGGTCTCTTTATGGTGGAGCTGGAGGGAATCGCACCCTCGTCCATGAAGAATTAATATATATCGTCTACAAGCATAGTTGATTTGAAATTGTTTTAAAAGATATCTACTCTATAAATCAACAAACAAGTAGATCTCTTCCTAACACTATGAGCTTATCCACCTTCGGCGCTAGACAAAGATGTAGCAACCAGATAATTGGCGCCTACTCACCTATCTGGTGTCGATGAGTGAGACGGCATATTCAATTAAGCGTATGCTGGTGCAAGAGTTGGCAACGTAAACGCTGCTTTTATCTTACTAATAAGTGTATTTGCACTTAAATGTTTGGAACGGCTAACGTGCATTCCAACCCGGCTCGCGAATATATTTTAATGTTCTCTATGTCGAAGCTAATCAGCCCCATAAGATATATTTTATACTCAATGGTTGATATTGTCAATAACTACTATAGCGTATTGACATTATTTACTGTAGTGCATAATATAAAGCTATCATTTAAACATAAGATGTATTAATATGCCATCTAATAAAAAGCCTAGAAGATCAAGAGTAAAGAAATCTCAAGCAAAACCTACTAAGAAGATAAAACTAATTGCATTAGTTGTTGTAACATTTCTTATAGCCGTTACAGGCATTATACTGATCTATAATAGTTTCGCTGCCAATAACATCAGATGCTCCACCTCGGGTCTCAACTGTAATATGTTTAGTTCAAGTAAAAAAATAAGGGTATGGGACCAAGCTACTGTTTATAATTTAAATACAGGACAAGTAATGGGGTCTCTAGCTCCTCTTACTGAGTTAAGAAGTGCTGGACTTGCCACTAAAGGAATAGGACGATACTGGATATTGGCCAATACCAATAATGACACTACTCCAAGAGGAATATTTATTAACACTGCTTTCGAGATAACCAATTCCAATAAATCAGGAGCAGGAAAACCAATTTTTAACGGTGTAGTATTGACACAACGGAATTTTATGCCATTAACAAATCAAGTAGCTACAGGTGGAGATTGTACAGGTCCTCGAGTATGGCATACAAACCTAAATAACAACTTGGTTGCTGCTCTACAGCGTGTGCAACTCCACCTAGGCAGAGAAATTCCTTACAATACCGCATGGCGTAGTTTTGGCGAACAAAGCTGTCTCTACAACAGGGGTGGTAGTGCTCCAGTGGCCGTACCTGGTACCTCAAATCACGAAAGAGGGTTGGCGGTTGATGTAAATACTGATTTCGCCCAATCCCCAGGAGTAAATGATGTATTTCGTAGATACGGTCTTTGTAGAACTGTTGCGGGTGAACCGTGGCACTATGAATTGTGTAATTAAATATGACCTATAGATTAGGAATTAAGTATTTTTGAATACATATCAGAATACTTTATCCAAGTATCCTTGATATTATGGTTCTTTATTATCTTAAGACTTGATTGTCTGTATTGTCTGAGCTTAACTGGATCGAGCAAAATATTCCCTATGCATCTAGCTAGTGCAGAGCTATCCCCTTCTCTAAATACATCACCATTTACGCCTTTTTGTGCTAATTCTGGAAGAGCGCCCTCATTGACCGCTACTATTGGTAAACCAGCCGCCATTGCCTCCAGGGTAACTATACTCTGTAGCTCGACTGGCGAAGCAATTACAAAGATATCACTTAGAGAGAAAAGCCTTTGTTTATGAATGGCGTCTCCTACATACCCAGCAAAGACTACCTTGCCATCCAAATTTAATTTATGAACAAGTTTTTTAAGTTTTTGAGCAGCATTACCGTCTCCAATAAGTAGCAGCTGAACATCATAATTCTGTTGCTGTAATTTATACAATGCTGTTATTATCACATCAATCCTCTTCTCTACTCCTAGTCGGCCTGCGTAAACAAGGATATATTTCGCCTTCAAACCCAGCTTCATTTTTAACTCTCGCTTATTGACACTCAGAGGGTGATTTAAACCCAAATCTATTCCATTTGATATTACATATGTCGGCACTTTGAGTCCATGTGATTTTAGAATACTTATGGCCGTCTTGGTTGGTGCAACTACAGCATTTGCTTTGTTATAAAATCGTACTGTGCGATTCCATCCTAAATTATCAATATACTTATGAAAATCTCCGAGTGTTCTTAGACCAACTGTAAAGCTCTCAGGCATGAAGTGCCCTCCAACTACACAGGGTATAATATTATTTTTAGAATATTTGAGTAGTGTTTTACTTAAAGGAAAAGGGTTGTTGACATGTATAATATCTGCTTTATTCTCTGGTTTGTTAAAGTATTCTGCTATCTGATTGTATGCTTTATAAGCAAAACGTAAATTATTTTGGATTGGCAATCCGATAGACCTGACTCTTAGTACCTTGTAGCCTTTATCCTGATGAAGACTTGAATATTTTTCGCCCTTAACAGCTGGAGCCACAACCGTAACTCGAAAGCCGTGTTTTGATAGGTTTTGAGCCATATTCTCTGTAACTGTTTCAGTACCACCTATACTGGGTTTAAACAGGTCAGAACCGATTACAAGATGTTTCATAGGGCAATTATAGCGTATTTGCTATACTACATGTAATGAAAAAAGTATTAATTCTATCAACCTCCTATGGGCATGGCCATATGTCTACAGCAGAAGCAATACGTGAAGGAATATTGCTGGTTAATACCAAAAAAGTAGAAGTAGATATTGTTGATTTTACAGATATAATCAGTGAATTACTCAACAAAGCCACAAAACGCATGTACAATGATGCGGCCAAATACGTACCTTATCTATATAAACTCTTTTTTGAATTGACAGACACCGAAATGGCCTCAAGAGCTATCAATGAGCTCAACTATATATTTAGTAGAGATAAAATTTTAAACTTTTTTAGAGATAAATCTCCGGATCTGATTGTATGTAATTCTCCTCATTGGCAATACATAGCATCCCTAGCAAGACAAGAAGAGTTTAAGAATACACCCATGGTCTCAGTAGTTACAGATATTGTTACTATACATTCGTCATGGATCATAGGAGATCCCGACTATTTCTTAGTAGCCAACAAGGAGACGGGAAAATCCCTGCATGCTATGGGTATTTCAAGTAAAAATATCAAAGTACTTGGCTACCCCGTAAAAAGCGCATTTTACAATCGTGGTCACAGGCAGCCAATACGTAATCAACTAGGTATTGCTAATAATCAAAAAATAATCCTTTTTTTAGCATCTGGTTTAAAGCCATCATTCGTCCAGGACACTTTAAACAAAATAAATCAATTGGCTATAGATTCAAAAATAGTTACTATTACAGGAAAAGATGATAAATTATTTAAAAGACTCAAATCAAGACAGCATAACAATACAATGCTTATCAACTGGACGAGCAGCTTGGCTGACTTTGTCAAAGCAAGTGATATAGTTATCACAAAAGCGGGTGGATCTAGCATTATGGAGTGCATTGTAGCTAGAAAACCCGTCATAGTTAGCAAGATCATACCAGGACAAGAAAAAGGTAATGCAGACTACATATCAGACAATCGACTTGGTATTGTAGCTCTTGAGCCTAGTCTGATAGCCAATGCAATAGTAGAAATACTCACTTACCACAAGACATATTCTACAAATCTAGATAAATATGCCAATACCGGTTCCCTCAAAGATATATCAAAATTCCTATTGAGCCTGATTTAGAATTATTAAATATTATTCTATAAATAACTAATAACTAATTTCGAGATTTTATCTGCTGCATCAACATGCTGTTTTCGTATAGATTCATATTTTGCTCCACCAAATTCTATTGTACCATCAAGTATATCTTCTGTAGCTCTTAGGGCTAAAGAGTTTGTAGAGGCCCATACACCTGCACCACTCTCTACCACATACAATATATTACCCTCCTCTTGACCAGGGAGAAAATCATAAAGCACTATCGGTAAATTACTAACTATTGATTCTGTTATCGTACCTGGACCAGCCTTGGTGAGTAAAACGTCTGATGCATGCATCATATTGGGTATATCATCACAAAATCTGTAAATGGTTACTTTATTCTTAAAATTACGCTGTACTAGAGATTGGTATAGACCCTCATTCCTGCCTGCAACTATAGCTAGATGGACATCGAGCTTAGTCTTGTCAATTTTTCTACATAAAGATGCTATTTTACCCATACCATCACCTCCCGCCATTACAAGAATTGTAGGTATATCTGTAGGCCAATCTAGCAGCTTTTTCGTTTTCATCTTATTCTTGGGTCTTGAGAAATCTTTAGCAACCGGCAAACCAATGATTTTAATTTTTGAAGATGCTATTCCATACTTTCGAGCGCTGGTATAGCTATCATTGGAAGGCACCACTATCACATCGTTGCGTTTATCAAACCACATAGGATGACAAGTAGCCAGATCAGTTACGACAGTTATAAACGGTATATGTCTATCCATTGCTTGTGCTTCTTGTAAAAACACATTTGCTGCAAAATGAAATGACAGTATTACATCTGGTTGATAGTCATTTAGAATCTTATAAATACTTTTTTTGTAAAGCCTTGCACCGGTCTTAATAGTGAGCTGAGACTGCCTATTACCTTCTGTGAGCTTATATATTGCCCCCCATGCCGATTTTACATTTGTAATTTTAGAATAAAATTTTGGCATACTATTGATAGGTCGCGGAGCATTCTCAAATATATCATGATGGATGATATTGTACTTACCAGGTAATGCGCTGAGACTACTAATAGTAGCGAGAGCTGCTGCTCGATGCCCCCCACCTGTCTTTGCAGAAAGAACTAAAATTGTTTTTGGTTTATTCATATAGCTCAATTATCTCTTTTTTGAATAGAACTAGCAATATGATACCATAAGAGGTATATATGCAGTCTAAAAAATCACCCCCATCTAGGCGCTTGAAACTCAATGTTGATAAAGAACAACATAGTAAAAATAATCAACAAAATGTTGGTCATGAACCACATATATCCCCTCAGCATAAGGGTGTAGAACTAGATACACATGGCATAGAAACAGAGATACGACGTGATTATTTATATGACAATCTAGTTATTATAGCTCCCAATAGAGGTAAAAGACCTTATGACACAAGAGATAATGGTCACATTTTGCTAGAAACCGCCAGTAGCCCAAGGCTAGATAGAAATGTAGAAGTCAGCCAACTTAAGGATAAAAATGGAGATTGGTTAGTAAAGGTTGTAGAAAACAAATTTCCAAGTCTTACTTCAGATAACCCTCAATCCTACGGAAAGCAAGAGATAGTTATTGACACCCCTCTAGCATCAACCCCGCTCTCACACCTGACCATCGAGCAAATCATCAATGTACTAAAAGTGTATCAAGAGCGTACTAAACAATTACTTGAACAAAATGGAATTGAGTATGTATTAGTATTTAGAAATGACGGATACGAAGCTGGCGCAAGCCTTGCACATGCTCATAGTCAGATATTTGCTCTTCCAGTAGTACCTCAAAAATTTTTACACGAGTCAGAGCTTATAGATCAGTACATAAAAAATAACAATCGTAATCCATTTGATGACATTATTAATTATGAAAAACAATCCAAAAAAAGAATAGTATGCGAAGACGATGATTTTCTAGTATTTTGTCCATATGCTAGTCAGTGGCCATTTGAACTGTGGATTATGCCGAAAAAACAGATAACTAAATCTACAGAACTCAACAGTCAACAACTAAAAAGCATTGCCAAATACTTTAAGCAATATTTAAGAAAACTCAATAATCACAAAATAAGCTTCAATATATTTCTCGAAAATGGTGTTAACTCAAATCATAGATTCTGTATAAAAATATGCGGTAGATCCAACATTTGGGGAGGTTTTGAGCTAGCAACGGGTATAGTAATTAACACAGTACCCCCCGAATCGGCTGCAAAGTGGTATAAAAAATAATTTGTTTTCATGCTTGTTTTTCGCTTTTTATTCGTTTAATATATGAGTATTATAAAAAAGGGGGGCAAATGCTATCAAGCGTACAAACAATAAGTCATACGGGTCTCGATGGGCAGATGGTAGATGTTGAGGCAGATATGCACAATGGACTACCAGCTTTTATCATAGTTGGTATGGCAAATAAGGCTGTAGATGAAGCAAAAGAAAGAGTTCGTGGAGCCTTAAAAAACTCACAGCTTATTCTCCCTCCACGACGTATAACTCTCAATTTAGCACCAGCTGATTTACCAAAAATAGGATCCAGCTTTGACCTAGCAATGGCAGTAAGTCTATTGGTGGCAAGTGGACAAATTAATCGTATATCTAAAGACTGTATGTTCTTTGGCGAGCTTGCCTTAGACGGCACTACAAGACCAGTCAATGGAGCCTTGTCTACTGCTCAGATAGCAAGTCAAATGGGTCTGCAAAAGCTGTATATATCTAGTAGTGTAGCCAAACAAGCCGCAGTCATAGAAGAAATTGATGTCTACCCCGTAAAAAATTTATTTGAACTTTATCAACATCTGATTGGCGAAAAACCAATATCCCCACTACCCACTACTAAGCTAGTAGGAGAAAAGGCCGGTTCAGAAATTGATCTGTCAGAAATCTATGGACAACACCAAGCAAAACGAGCCATAGAAATATCCGCTGCTGGAAATCACAATATATTACTATCTGGACCACCAGGCTCAGGAAAGACAATGCTAGCTAAGGCACTTGTAGGCTTACTACCTAAACCGAGTTATTCGGAAATGCTTGAGATTACAAGAGTGCATAGTCTGGCCGGAGCAGATAAAGATTCTATATCCACAAATAGACCATTTAGGACCCCTCATCACACTGCGAGCGACATATCTCTAATTGGCGGTGGACAATGGCCAAAACCTGGAGAAATTAGCTTGGCTCATAGAGGAGTGCTGTTCTTGGATGAATTACCCGAATTCAAAAGAAGTGTATTAGAAGTACTTAGACAACCTATGGAGGATGGTATAGTTACTATCAGTAGAGCCACTGCAACCTACCAATTCCCTGCCAAATTCCTGATGGTGGCCGCTCAAAACCCATGTCCATGTGGATATTTTGGTGACAATACAAACGCATGTAGCTGCACTGTTGCCCAACTTACGCGATACAAAACTCGTATATCGGGTCCTCTACTCGATAGAATCGATATTATTGTAAACGTGGACAAGATCAATACTAATGATTTGATACATAAGAAAGTGGAAGAAAAATCATCTAAAGTGCACCAGAGAATTCAAAATGCTAGAGACATCCAGAGCAAACGATTCTACGACTTAGATATATTTACAAATAATGAAATGACAAATAAAAATATCCATCGCTTTTGTCGACTAAACAAAGAACTAGAAGAACTTGCAAAAACCGCTATAGATAGAATGAATCTTAGCGCCAGATCTTATATGCGCGTTCTAAAAGTATCTAGAACAATAGCTGACCTAGACAATAGTCCAGATATTATGAGTAAGCACTTTACTGAGGCCCTTCAGTACAGAGTTGCAAGTACTACAGTTTAATAATCGAGTAGACTTGGTCACCAATAGAAGTTTGAGATAATAATATATATATCAACCCAAATACGCCTATAATTATCCCAGCCAAGATGAGTGAACTCTTCACATCTTTTTTTACATAATAAACAGAATCAGATACCTTATCTTGGTTTGTGTTAGGTTCTGTTGTTTGTATTTTCTTACTTTCAGATTGAACTGAGCTTATCCTACTACCTGTCTCTGAAGTAACTAAAGAATGGTCCTTATTAAGGTTTGCTCGAGCGATTTTCTGCTTACGTGTTTTTCTATGCTTCTTTTTCTTTGCCATTTTTTACCTCTTTTTTATTTTAACAGTTTATCAAGTATTTGCTAATTATCACCTTAGATGACTATAATAAATAAAAGCAACTATTATGATTATTCTAATTATACTATTCGTCGTGACATTAATTGCCTTTGGATTTACCCTTTGGAAATTTTTTCAGTTACAAAAAAGCTATGGACAGTTTTTGCAAGGAGCAGAATCAAAGCAGATTGAGCAACTTATTAAAAACTATTCCAAAGATGTAGATGATGCTCTGCATAAGATAGATGAACTGGCTGAGTTTGTTGCCAAGATGCACACACAGGCTCAATTCTCTATATCCAAGCAATCACTTATTAGATTCAACCCTTTTGGAGATACCGGTGGTGATCAAAGTTTTGTACTTACATTGTTAGACAACCATAATAATGGAGTGATTGTTTCGAGCGTTCATGCACGTACCTCTACTAGAATATATGCCAAAGAGATTAGCAACGGGTTAAGTAAGTACAATCTTTCAGATGAAGAAACAATTTCGCTTCAAAAAGCCCTCAACAGTAAAAAAAAGCAATCCAAAAAGTAATATGTTATTTAAATTAATCAATAAAAATAAATCCGAGCTGCCATTCAATAATTTTGCTGAATACTATATCGGTCCAGATGTTGAAGTTAACGGAGAATGCAAGACCGATCAGGACATTTATATCGATGGTAAATTCAAAGGATCAATTGATACATCAGGACTAATAGAATTGGCTAAAAATTCCAAGATCAATGCTGATATCAAAGCCCGCACAGCTATTATTGAGGGTACCTACAGTGGTAATGCAATTGTGTCCGATGAATTGCATCTAACTAGCTGCTCTACTGCAAATGGCAACCTTAATGCCCCCAATCTGATAATTGATAAGGGTGCTATAGTAAATGCCAAGATAAAAATGGAGAGGAATTAGATGTACGGATTGTTTCTTGATAAAAGCGCCACCGACTCAAAAAGTCTTTTAGACTACTTGTCAAACTGGAAACAGAAGAATTCATTACAAACTCAAGAGTATCAACTATCAACCGTTGAAGAAATTACTACGATATTAAAGCAAAATGGTGAAAAATTCAGTACTGTTGTCGCTATAGGAAGTCCAGAGTATTTTGAAGCACTCATTACAGAATCAAGGTTACTACGACCAGATGTAGTATTTTCATATGTACCGACTTCCAGAAATATCCTATCCAAAAGACTCGGTATCAAAGACTATAAAGAAGGTTTTGAAATAGTAGCACAACGCAAGGTCATAGAGCTCACTGCGTTATCCGTTAATCAGCATTATTTCCTTTTTGATTATATACTTGAATCAGAGCACAATAAGAAGTCAAATGAACCGGTAAAAAGTATAATAAAAATAGACAAATCTTTAGAAATAAAGATGAATACATACAAGATAATTATTCATAACCGCAATCAAGAAATCACTTCCCATAATACTGCCCTTTTAATAGAAGTATATAATAAGAACCTCAAGCATAAACAGTCAACAAATATACTAAATATTCCGGGGGTCAGTAGGATATCAAATGACTCTCACGATATTCTACAGCTAAGATTGCCTGCTCAAAATCTGATATCCGAATCTAGTCAGAGCATGAGTGATAGAAGAGGTAAAATCATCAAAAATCCTATTCGTGTAGGATTTAATAAGAAAATAATTCGATTAATAGTAAAAAGAGGACAAGAAATACAGTCCATCATGTCCCCAGGCTTGATTTCCTGATGATGTCATGTTAATATTGTCTGGAGCTTTAAGGAGATAATATAAAAAAACCGCGTCTACGTCTAAATCACGAAATTAGAGCTACCTCAATTCGATTATTGGGGGCTGAAGGTCAACAACTGGGTATTGTAACCCTAGCAGAAGCACTCAAGATTGCACAGCAAGAAGGTTATGACCTTGCGGAAGTATCTCCATCGGCAACTCCACCTGTTTGTAAGTTACTAGATTGGGGCAAATACCAATACGAACAAGAAAAACAGAGACAGAAAAGCCGAAAAAAGCAGAAAAGTGTAGAGATCAAGCAGATTCGCATGGGACTCAAGATAGGTACACACGACATTGAAGTCAAAAGACGAGCTGCAAGGAAGTTCTTAGAAAACGGCAATAAGGTCAAAATCACAGTAAGATTTAAAGGCAGAGAAATGGCCCACCAAGAACTTGGCAAGAAAGTGCTTGAGAATTTCTTTGAAGGACTGAGTGATATCGCAACCTTAGAAGGTGATACTTCAATGACAGGTAGAGACATGTCTGCTTTAGCCAGCCTCAAGAAAGAGATAATTAATAAAACTCCCATCAAGGAATAAAAAGTATTATGCCAAAGCAAAAAACAAGTAAAACTATGAGTAAACGAATCAAGATATCCGGTACTGGAAAAGTTTTGCGTAGAAAAGCGACTAGAGCACATAAGCTAACCCTAAAATCGGGCGCAAGAAAACGTAATTATACACTCGAGCATGGTATGGCCAAGGGTGACAGTAAAAATGCTAAGAAAATGGTAGGAGAAAACTAATGAGAGTAAAACGTGGCGTAACAACTCACAAGCGACATAAAAAAATCATAAAACTTACTAAAGGATATAGTAAGATTCGTAGGGCTAGCTATAGAAAGGCCCATGAAGCCGTTATCAAGGCTCTAGCTTATCAATATAGGGATAGACGGAATATTAAAAGAGATATGCGTTCTTTGTGGGTCACTCGAATCAATGCAGCTGCAAGATCGAATGACACTACTTATTCAAAATTTATGGAAGGCATGAAAAAGGCAGATATCAAGCTTGATCGAAAAATACTCTCAGAATTAGCAGTAAACAATCCAGTTGCATTCGAAGCTATTGTCAAGGCATCAAAATAAATCAATTGTTCTCACGAGCATAGATAAAACTCAATAGTTTATCTGAATCTACCGATCCAGAGTAATGAACAGTCCACGGAGCTTGATTTTCTTGAGTAACTAAGTCTACATTGGCTGCAACTAGATTATATTCTTCATTAGGTATTGTAAGTGAATAGTTTAGATCGTAGCTCCAGCCGCCCAGTTGCTTTTGAATGATAGTATTTACAATAAGCTTGTCGCTCAGTATATAGCTTGTTGGTATTCGATATCTTAATGTTTCTGACACCTTAGATAATGGTCTTAAATACCTATCATACTCTATGATTGTTTTATTATCACCGGAGGTAGTGTACTCATCAGGGCTTAGTGAAGTATTAAGTATTTGAGAATCTTTGGGTAACACCAAAGTAATTCGACTGTTATTCTCTCCAATCAACCATGCTTTAGCGTTATTATTCGGATCAATATAAGAATATTGATAGTCTGATATATGACTTGAATGAATCTCAACATCTAGAATGCTAGTCCCATCCTTCTCTATTGTTTGGTGCATAACAACCTTATTTTTGATATAGGGTGAGCTTTTATTTGCCGAGAAATTTGATTCCGCCATCATGAAGTAATTGCCATCTGTACTCTTCACGCTACCATCTGCATTGACCCTTCGAATTAAAGCTTGTGTTTTATCATCTTTACTGTAAATAGTTAATTGTTTTTCATCTATTAACTGCTCTAAAATTGCAATATAGTCCTTCAACTGATATACGTCCTTTACTAATAATTTAGAGATCAATTGATTAGCCAATGAACCTAGTACTCCTGATTTGGGATCATTTTTGAGCTGCTTGTCTATTCCTTGCTCTACTTCTAGTTGCACGGTATTACGGAAATTATCTTTTGTAACTGTCATATCATAATCCTTCAAATATACTGGACCAGTCATATCTAACAATAACTCTAAAGCCCTGGGTGTAATCTGCACAACATTATCTACAGGTATATTTGTATTTTGTTGGTAGAAATACAATGCCTGTCTGGCATTACTGGTAAAATCAAGTGCATTACTACTATCCCTTAGCGATGGACATGGTGATAATTTTTGTAAATAGCTAGGTTGAGAGAATCTCTTATCGTCACATCCTATACCTGAATCTATCGAATAAACGCCTACTAATGGCTTTGTTTCAGCCTTACCTTCACTAGTTTCTATCATGCCTACAGTCCCTATGAAACCTCCTCCAGTTCTTATCTCAGCATTGTTAGCTAATATCAATAAGGTATTCTGCTTACTGCCAAAGCCCCCCATTCTTTTATAAATATCCTGATAAGTTTTTAATTTTTCTGATCGAGATTGGAAATCTTCTAAAAATTCACCTGACTTCAAACTAACAACATAAACACTCAATATCAAAGCAGATATTATGCAAGCTACCAGAAGATAACTCTTGTTATTTGATTTGACCTGCGTATTTCTCTTCATATCTCTCGTTGATTAGGTCTTTTACTTCTTCAATAAATCTTTTCCTTGAAAACTTCTCGGCATGTTTTCGAATATCTTCTTTTACAAAATTCATCTTTTCAAATTTCAATATAGCTTCTTTTAAGCATTCTACAGACTGATCCTCAAAATAAAGTCCAGTGACGTTATTTACAACGCTCTCCGACCCACCACCTTTGCCGTATGTTATTACTGGCACCCCAGTAGCCATTGACTCAACAGGTGTAATCCCAAAGTCCTCATACGCAGTAAATATAAATCCCTGAGATCTTGCGTATAAATCCCTTACAGTTTTATCATCAGCATCCACAATGAAGTCAATATTATCTGATGAAATCTTTCGTAATTTATCTAGTTCGGAGCCATTGCCTACAACAATTAGCTTTCTACCTAATTCCGAACAAGCTCGCACCGCCAAGTCAACTCTCTTGTAGGGTATAAGTCGACTGACTACCAAGTAGTAGTCTTTTTGCTTATTAGACAATTCGAATTTGTCTATTTCAACTGGAGGAAATATTATTTTACTATCCCGATTGTAATATTTTGCTATTCTATCCTTAACTGTTTGAGAGTTAGCTATCAAAAAATCTGGTCTTTGAGCAGCAGCATAGTCCCAGTAACGCATTTTATTTATCACTTTTGGTAAGATAAATTTTGCCGTTGGGCTGAGTGGCCCCAAACCAGGCGAATCTAGATAATCTTGATAACCACTCCAATAATATCTTGTAGGTGTATGAATATAGCTAAGATGGATAGTGTCTGTACTAGTTATAATTCCCTTTGATTCCGCACTAGAAGAAGAAATTACTACATCAAAATCAGAGAAATCAAAACTTTCAAATGCATATTTCCGAAGCATAGGATATAATTGATGCTTTTTTTTTGATAAAGGCCAATGCTGCAAGAAAGAGCTAACAACCTTTTTGTCCTTGAATAATGAGATACCACTCTCACTATATACGCTTGTATATATGGGAGCAGCAGGAAACGCATTACTCAGGGCGTCGACTACCCTCTCGCCACCACCTAAGTTGGTCAACCAATCATGTACTATTGCTATACGCATTAGTATCCTGTTCTTTTAAATACTGCTGGTATAGTACGAAGTAAGATTGCAATATCCAATCCAATACTCCAGTGCTCTATGTAGTATATATCCAACTTCACCCTATTGTCATAACTTACATCATTTCTACCAGAAACCTGCCACAAGCCAGTCAAACCGGGTTTAATGTGCAGGAATAAGCCTGATTCATCTCCATATCTCTCAAGTTCATTTTGAACAATTGGCCTAGGACCAACTAGACTCAAGCTACCTGCTAATACATTAAATAACTGCGGTAACTCGTCAAGACTAGTTTTCCTTAGAAACCCACCTATTCTGCTCACTCTAGGATCTTTTTTTAGCTTCTGTGTCTTTTTAAATTCCTCTACCAATGCCGGATCTCCAAACTGCTCTAAAATCTCCTGGTCAGATTTATTAGAATATTTACCCCCTGTGCAATAGTCTTGTTTCATAGTTCTAAATTTTATAACGTTTATTTTCTTGCCAGACCTAGTTAGTCTGCTATGCAGGTAGAATACCTTACCTGGATCGGTGATTTTTATCAGAATAGCTATAATAGCCATTAAGGGGATAGTGAAAATAAATGAAATTATTACAATTATCAAATCCAACAATCTTTTTATAATTCTTCCCCAGCCCTCTAATGGAGTGGTGACAACCCCTAATACAGGAATATCCTTAATCCGTATCATATGCAATGTAGCATCATACATATCTTCAGTAGTCGGAACAATGTGAAGCTGTACTTGGTTGGAGCGACAAAAACCAATTAGCCTGTTTATACTTTCTCTAGAAATTCTATCTTCTAAAATAAAAATATCATCTAAGTTATGATTAGTATGTAGCCTTTTTATATAAGTTAAATCAAAATTATTTGTTATGGCTAAATTCCCGATAACCTTATAAAGCAGAGTTTCTGAATAAAGGTTGTTTTGGAATTTTATTCTTGACGACCCCTTCCCTAAGATTAATGTATTATGCACCCCTATCTTGTGTCTATAAAAATACTGTTGTAGATAATACAGCATATTCCTAGCTATCACCACAAAAAAAACTGCTAGCACAAATCCATATATAGCAATTGATTTGGATGGGAAAAATGGCTCTTGGCTATAATAATCTAGTATTATCAATACCATTACACCCAATGCAGAAGCTGATACTACCCTACTAAATTCCGATATCCTAGACCTAATAGCTTTTATATCATATAGCCCGGAGAGAGCATAGATGACTATCCACACTAAAACCAGCGGTATTAGAATCCTCAAGAACGACCTACCTGATATCAAGTACGCAAGAGGCTTGGCCTGCACATTTCTAATAATATAAGCCAAGGCAAAGCCGGAGATTATCATTATATAATCAACAGGTATCAGCAGAACTCTAAAAAACAACTCGCTTCTTTTTTTCATAATAGTCTACTATTAGTATACCAAAATACCCCGCATATACGGGGTATTTTGGCATAAGTTAGCTATAAGCCGAATTCTGTAATCCTTCATAGACGGATCGGTAATCATCTATCTTCCCTTGCGGGTGTCCGCCGAATGGCGAATCATGCGATATACCCAATCAGAGCGAGTAACTCTGCTACAAAGTAGACGGGCCCAAAATCTTGCAGTCAGTAGGGTTTACCTCTTCTGATAGTCACCTATCAAAACTGTGAGCTCTTACCTCACTCTTTTCACCCTTACCTATCGCAATAATGATAGGCGGTATTGTTTCTGCGGCACTTTCCCGAGAGTCACCTCTGGTTGCCGTTAGCAACTACTGTACTCTATACTGTTCGGACTTTCCTACCGTCTTTGACGGTCGATTACCCACTAACTTAGACTTAGACTATACTATAATTGATTACTTTTGTCTATATTTGATCATCTAGGCATCTGTTGACCTGAGCATCTGCCAATTTGTTATATTCTCTATAAACATGTTCAAAACTAATTTGAATATCCTCTATTTGACTTATAATCTGCTCATATAGATCCTTAATATTAGTATTCTTGACTTTGTACTCACCATTCAACTGACGTACAACCAATTGACTGTCTAGATAAAATTTTAATCTGTAATCTTTATATTCATTTAAATTCCGTAGAGCAAGAAGTACAGCACTATATTCTGCAAAATTATTTGTTTGTATCCCCAAATATTCACAATACTCTGCCAAAACCCGGTCGTCTGTAGTAGTTATCACTACACCAGCGGCTGAAGGTCCAGGGTTACCCCTGGAACCGCCATCGCAATATATTTTTATCTCCTTAGTAGCCATAGCAATATTACCCCTCCTCCAATCACTATTCTATATATCACAAATATCAACATCGAGTGATTTTTTAGATATCCTAAAAGCCACTTGATTACTATTATGCCTACAACAAAAGTTAGTATGATTGCAAAAAGTAGACTTATCGCAGATACACTTGGGTTTGGATCTTGAAAAATATCATATGCCTTATAAATACCTGCTGCAAGAGAGATGGGAGTAGCCAACAAGAAGCTAAATCTTGCTGCATCTTCTCTTTTTAGGCCAAGCCAGAGCCCAGCTGTTATCGTAACACCCGAACGAGATGTGCCTGGTATCAATGCTAGTGCTTGTGCAAAACCGATTATCAAACTTTTTTTTAATCCTACTTCTTTGATCTCTGATTCTAGTTTTGCATATTTGTCTATCAGATATAGCACAATACTGAAAAATACCATACCAATCCCCACTATAAGGGGGGCATAAAAACTAAGGTGCAAGTATTCTTCTATAATGCTATCACCAAAAAATCCAAACAAAGCTGCCGGAATAGAAGCTACTATTATATAAACAAGCAACCTATCCCTATCTCTTATTAACTGCCAAAAATCTTTTGCAAAAAACACCACCAAAGCTAGTGCGGTACCTATATGCAACGCTGCATCAAATGCCAACCCTGGATTGGGAAGACCAAAAACCCAAGGAAGCAAAAGCAGATGCGCTGAAGATGAGATTGGTAAGAATTCTGTAATTGCTTGAGTTATAGAAAGTATTATGAGGATTATTGGGTTCATTAGATATATTGTTTATTTTTTATTGAGTTCTATACGAATTTTATCAGCCTCAATCCTTAAATCTTCCAGAGTAGTTTTCTTTGCTTTAGTGTGATCTATATCAGAAATTTGAAAAATCGAAAAAACATGTACATGAACATGTGGTACATCAAAACCAACTATGCTCAGAGCTATTTTGGGTGGGCTGTAGAGCTTTTTTACAATTTTGGCGAGGTCTTGTGCTACTTTCATTGTATGAAGCCATAGAGGCTCTGGTACATCCTCCCAGTTTGCAATTTCCATATGAGGTATTACAAGTATATGACCAGGATTGTGTGGCTCGATACTTAAAATAGCAAACACATCCTTATCATCATAGACAATTTCTCCTGGTATTTCTTTGTTATAAATCATTGTAAAAACCGATGCCATAGTTAGATACTTTAACCCTGAAAGTCTTTTACATCAAGTGTTATCTGCGCGCCTTTCTGAATACTACCTGATAATAGTCTTTTCGCTAGCGTATTTTCAACCAATCTTTGGACTGCTCTACGCATTGGCCTTGCACCCAATCTAGGATCATATCCGCTCTCCACTAAGAACTGGTAGGCAGCTTCAGTAAGTGATATTGATATCTTCTGTTTTTCCATCTGTACATTGACCGACTTGATAAGTAGATAAGCAACCTGCAGCAATTCTTCTTTGTTCAATGGCCTAAACAGCACTATTTCATCGAACCTATTCATAAGCTCTGGTTTGAATAAGTGTTGATTGATAATACTGTCTATAAATTGCTTCTCAAACTGTTCAAGTGCTTGACCAGATTCTATCCTTGATCTTATCTCGTCAGCACCTGCGTTTGATGTACATATTACAATAGCCTCCCTAAATGATATTTTCCTTCCGCTATCATCCGTCAATTCACCTTCGTCTAGTAATTGTAGCAATAGATCTAAGATATCTGGATTCGCTTTCTCTATTTCATCAAACAGTACCACAGAAAATGGTTTCTGAGCTATTTCTTGCAGCAAAGTACTTCCGACACTGCTAATATCTGCAGCTGATAAAAACCGGTGTACATCCTCAGGAGTCTGATATTCACTCATATCTAATCGAATAATATTTTTTTCGCCACCGAAATATACTTGTGCCAGTGATTTTGCTAATTCGGTCTTACCAACTCCTGTAGGTCCTAAGAACAAAAAACTACCTACTGGTCTTGCTTCATTTCTTACACCTGCCCTAGATCTACGAAGGGCATCTGAAACCACCTTTACAGCCCTGGATTGGTTAATCATCCGCCTATGAATCAACTCTTCTAGATTCAATAATTGATTCTTTTCACTCTGAGTACCTTCTTCAACTTTTACATTAGCAAGAATCTCGATAGCTTGCCTAACAGAATTCTCCGTAATAAGACCATTATCCGGATAGTTGCAACTATCTTCTAGAAGAGTGATAGATCTTTTAGGTTGAGCAATATCGTGTATATAGCGTTCGGAAAGAGCATAAGATTCTTTAAGAGCCTTGAAAGTTATAGCTCGCTTATACTTTGACTCAAATATAATGGCAAAATCTTGCAAAATAGAAATTGTCTGCTGCTCATCTGTTGGTTCGACTTCAACCTTAGTAAACATCTGTGCAAGAGAAGGGTCAGTAGAAGTTATCTTATGCCACTCCTGGTGATTGATAGCCAAAATACAATTTAGATTATACTTCTCCAGAATTGGAAGCATTACTTTTGCGATATTGACTGTCCCCGGCTCATTACCAAAAAACAACTGTGCTTCATCAAAAAATAAGATGATATTCCCAGC
>DAOLHK010000004.1:39390-43224 GCA_035329105.1 Candidatus Saccharimonadota bacterium
CGCAATAATGACTCTTGCCACCTCAGGCCTTGCACTATATCTTCAGTATCTAGAGCCAAGTTATCCAATACTGGTTTAATCTTAGGGTTACTAACGATTATAGAGGTCAATATAACTCCCGCTGTAACCTCTGATATTGGCATTTGTCCTACTAGCTGGATACTCGTGTGCCAGATCAGCATACTATCACTTAAGTTGTCAGACACGATATCTGATATAGATTTCTCACTTATTTCATATCTCAGAAGAATAAATCTCACTTCCCAGTGATTATGGATGACTCCCCATATTTGTCTAGGGGTCATTTTCTCATTTAGAGAGCCTACAATATCGGCCGCTAGCACTTTATCAAGCGCAATATCACCATTTGCTTGTAGGTCTACTTTGGCCTCTACATGTGAAAGGTCCCATTTCACCCAAGCAACAAAACATATTGGAATAAGTGAGAAACCGATAATACTAAATCCTATTTGGAATTTTTGTACTACTAGTACAGCTCCTGCTATCATCGCAATTAATGACATTAGAAAAATAATATTAATAATATGACCCTTGAAATGCAGACCAAACCTGGCCTTTCTCACTCTTGTACTCTGACTATAGGTTATTGTACTCACAGTAGCCCCCAAAATATTAATACAGGTATAGCAACAGGTATTAGAGGCCAAATTATGACAGTAACCATAGAAATTACAACAATTAGAACAATACAGAATAGACCGGCTATAATAGTCAATAACCTGATACTAAATCCTACAAATCTTGATATTATATTATCTAGCAAAGCCTGCATATGACTCTGTAAGGACTTTCCAGGATTAGATTGTATGCGTTTCCAAGGTGAAAACATAGTTCTTAGTAAGATCGGGATCGAGAATATATTCCATACTTCTATAATTCTATTCTTAGTAGATTTAGAGAACTGAATCCACCCCGTTGTATACCACCAAGAGAAAAATTCCATAAATAACATGCTGCTATTGTAACAAACTTATGCTTATATTGGCTACTTGCTATATACTCTCGACTGATGGACAGTACTCGGATTTTCTCTAGGAAAACTTGTATTTTGCTTCGCTTACTAAAATATGCATTTTCGGCACATACTATACAGAAGCTTATACCCAAAAATTGGGTATAAGCTTCTGGTCAGGGTGACAGGACTTGAACCTGCGACCTCACGGCCCCCAGCCGTACGCGCTACCAACTGCGCCACACCCTGTCGTTAGTTGAATATTAGAACTTTCATACTTGTAAATATCCATATACTACAACTAATATTTTATCTTTCTCCATTATTAATAAATTATCTTTAAATTTATTAATCAGGTCAAAATATACAGAATTACTCCTGTAATTTACATTATATCAAATAAAGTTTGATAAAAGTATTTACATAATACTTATGCTGTGACATACTAAATATGTAATTTAAGTGTGCAAATAAGTTAATACTACAAGCAATGAAAAATGTGAACAAAACGGCGCAAATACTCAAAACTATTGCTCGTAAAAAAATCATCTCCTTGAGTGATCTTTGCAGCTCCAAGGTACTTTTGGAGCTTTTTAATAACTCCAAAACAACTACGCCGCAAAGAAGGATTATAGACTCCACTACCCTTCTTGCAAAAAAAGGATTTATATCTGTCGGCAATGTCGATAACGAAAAAGTATTTAAAATTACAGTTAAGGGTCAAGAGCATCTCAAAAAAGCGGAGATGCTTCAGTTTGACTTGAGACCAGCAGCATGGAATGGTAGATGGTATTTGGTAACTGTAAATCTACCAGATAGCAAAAAAACTACACGCAACCAAATACTACTAGTACTTAAGCGGTTTAGATTCGTACAGTACTCTAAGGGAATTTGGATATACCCATATAATCCTACAGATCTCATTAATAAAATGCGCGAACAGTACGAGCTCAGATACGAGATTAAGCTAGTAATGGCTAGTTACATCGATGATGATAAGAAATACATGAAAATGTTTAAAATAAGTGCCTAAAAGTCCGCTGACGCCGTAAAGTCTTTGAATAACCGTTCCCGCTAAAAGCTAGGTGGGTACCCGCAACAATCTAACGATTGCTAGATGTAATCTAGAGTTCCCTATGGTTATGATTAATCAGAAAAAGTTATTTAGACTATATGATTCGAACGCAGCAGACTACCTACTAAGTATATAATACATTCCTACAAAACTGGAGACTGCCCAAGTATCAATGTAGCAAGCCAAGTGACTGCACTTATAATGAGTGGAGATAATAGCTGATAGAATATCAGCAAGAATGCAAATATTACGATAATACCGTATTTCTCAATCTGATCCATTATATCTTGCAAACTACTTGGCAAGACAGCGTACAGTACCCTCGATCCATCCAGTGGCGGAATAGGTATCATATTAAATACAAAAAAGGCCAAATTGATAAGCACAAATTGTAATAAAAACTGACCAGCAACTCCCGTTACATCAAATACCCTGAGATATAGCCCCACAACAGTTGCCATCAACAAATTACTAGTTGGTCCAGCTATAGCAATCAAGGCTGCCCCCCATTTACCATATCTTACAGCATAGGGATTGAATGGGACGGGCTTGGCCGCTCCAAATACCACGGGTGAACCCAAGAATATTAATGCTGCAGGTAATAGCAATGTGCTAAATGGGTCTATATGCGACATTGGATTGAGTGTCAGTCTACCCTCTTGTTTGGCAGTAACATCACCTAGCATATGACCTGCCCAAGCATGACAAAATTCATGAATAGTAAGTGCTATTACTACTATCGTTAAATAAAGTGCAATTGTTATTAAATCCATAGGTTTAATTATTTTACCAAAAATAGCAGAATCATTAAAGATAGGATAATAGCTTATTGAGCAGTCTATTGCAATAAAAGGCGCAAAATGTTAAGATAACAAAGTTAAATTTATTACCTATGTCATATAAATGCGACATCACCAATAAAGGCAAGCAGTTTGGAAACAATCGTTCCCATTCTCTTCGAGCTACCAAGAAAGCTTGGAAGCCAAATTTGCAAACCAAGACTTTAGTAATTGATGGCCAAAAGGTCAGGCTCAAGCTAGCTGCTTCTACTATCCGTACTCTCAAGAAATACCAGAATCAGATAGATAGTATAGAGCAAGCTAATAACGCAACAAAAAGCACATCTAAATCAGTCAAGTAAGGTTATTGCCAATCAGTACTATAGGATAACTAATTTTTGCTTATCTGTCTCGCTTATATCTTTTTTGTTTATCTTCAACTTAGAGGTCTTTTCAATATCTGAACCAAATTCTTTACCAAATACATCGATCATATCTTCAGTGTAACTATGTGGTATGACTATGCTAGGCTCAATCTGACCAATCAACTTAGTAGTTATCTCAGCTTTATCTCCAACTATAGGCAATATCAATACATCTACCGCAGCAAAGACCTCTACTTGTTTATCCGTAAGAACTTGCTTGATATCTCCAAGGTAAGCCAACTGTATCCCTTCAATCAAGACAGTGAATCCAACCTCTTCTTCTAGCTGTACTGCATCAATCATACATTTTTTTACTTCATATTCACCTGCAGAATCAAAGACCTTAGCCTCAGTATTTTTGAGTTCATCAGTGTTTTTATCTGAAAAAAGCAACACCTCTGCCTTTGCATCGCTTGAGTTGATTGCCAAGGTCAATGCTCTTGAGGTAATAATAAATGCATTTTTGTCGGTTTTAGTAATTTCCATAGTTTTATTATATCAGTAAATAGGGTCTTATTTTTCAATAGAATCACTATATTTTTGATATAAACTTCCTATTATTACCGATGCCGCAGCTGTTAC
>DAOLHK010000005.1:0-42933 GCA_035329105.1 Candidatus Saccharimonadota bacterium
TTTTCTCGAATTTCAGACATATACCCTCCTATTTATACTCTCTTTAATATTATTCTAACACAGTTGTGCTACCATTGATTTATGTTAAAAATTACGAGTGGAAAGTACAAAAATCTTGTTTTGTCTCAGCCCCCAGATAGTATCACCAGACCTATAAGTCAAAAAGTAAGAGCTGCAGTATTCAACTCACTAGCCGATAAAATCATGGGAGCTCGTGTACTAGATATCTATGCTGGTTCTGGAGCAATGTCTATTGAGGCAATTAGTCGAGGCGCTAGCAAGAGCGTATTGGTAGATAGTAATTCAAAGGCAATATTCTCGATAAAAAGAAATATCGATAAATTAGACTCATCCAGTAATATGACAGTGATTAAACGAGATGCCTTGCGGTACGTTCAAGACTGTCGTGAAAAATATGATGTAATTATCCTGGATCCACCCTATGATAATTTTGATGTAAATATAGTCAACAGGGTAGCAAATCTGTTACAATATGGCGGTATTATAGTAGTGAGTCACTCGTCAAAAATACATATTGATGGTCTGAATGATAATCTGCGCATAGTATCTAGCAAGCGTTATGGTGATACACAAATTGAATATATAGATGCTTTGAATTAGTTCTTTGTGCTGGAGTGGTGGAATTGGTAGACACGCTAGCCTTAGGAGCTAGTAGGGTAAAACCTGTGGAGGTTCGAGTCCTCTCTCCAGTACCAAAGAAGTAATTCAAATTTATGAAGAAAAAAACATTATCCATTATAGGCGGAAAACCACTAGAGGGTGAGATACAAATCCGCGGCGCCAAAAATGCTCTAGCCAAGATAATGGTAGCAGCATTACTAAGCGATGAAGAGTCTGTCATTCATAATGTAGCAAATGTATCTGATGTAGTTGTAGTCAGTAAAATGATAGAACTCTTAGGTGGCATTGTAGAAAATGTGGGTGACGGTACTATCAAGATATTAGCCAAAAAACTAAAGCTTGTAGATACCAAGCAACTTCATTCTGTAGCTGGCACAAGTCGTATACCAATACTTTTTGCTGGTCCACTGTTGCATCGCGAAGGTAGGGCGATACTTCCAGAGCTAGGAGGATGCGAGATAGGCAAGCGCCCAGTAGACTTCCATCTAAAAGCTCTCGAAACGCTCGGCGCAGTTGAACACAACATAGATGGAGGATATGAACTTATTGCCAAGACTCTCAATGGTGCAAAAATTACTCTAGATTTTCCGAGCGTTGGAGCAACCGAACAAGTTCTATTGAGTGCAGTTCTTGCCAAGGGTGTAACTGAACTTCGTAATGCAGCAGTTGAGCCAGAAATTATCGATTTGATATGTGTACTGCAGAAGATGGGGGCTATCATCGCAGTCAATACGGATAGGGTTATAACTATTACTGGAGTAAATAAGCTTCATGGTTTTGAGCATAGTGTAATGCCAGACAGAATAGAGGCTGGTAGCTGGGCCTGTGCTGCAGCTGCAACTAATGGTCGAATATATGTCAAAGGCGCTGTTCAGTCAGATATGATGACATTTCTTAATGCATTTAGGATGGTGGGTTGTGAGTACCAGGTGAGTACTGGGGGTATAGAGTTCTGGCGCGGCAAAAAGACCACTCCGATTAGTTTAGAGACCGATGTTCACCCTGGATTTATGACCGATTGGCAACAGCCTTTTACAGTACTTCTTACTCAGATAGAGGGGCTTTCAATTGTGCATGAGACTGTTTATGAAGATAGATTTGGCTTTACTAAGACCTTAAACGACATGGGGGCTCAAATCCAGCTTTACCAAAATTGTCTTGGTAAGCTACCTTGTAGATTTGCTCAGAGCAATTACTTGCACAGTGCAGTTATTTCAGGGCCTACTACATTAAAAGCTAGAGAGATTACGGTCCCGGATTTAAGAGCCGGTTTTAGCTATGTGATTGCAGCACTGGTAGCCGATGGAACTAGTACTATTCATAATATTGATTTGATAGATCGTGGTTATGAGAGCTTTGAAGACAAACTCAAGAGTATTGGTGCGCAAATAAAATAACTATATTATTGAATATTCGGTCAAGTTTCGGTAATATATAAGTATGAAAAACCATATCATAACTCAAGCCGAATATGATTTTCTAATAGATCTACTCGCCAAGCTTAAAAAAGACGATGAAATAGCTCTCAAGGATCTAAAACATGCCCTCAATTATGGATCTGAAACTTGGCATGACAATGATATGTACGATACAGCCAAGACCAAACAGATCAATCTAGACAAAGAAAAAAAAGAAATCCAACAGATTTTGAAATCTGCCAAAGTCATAGTTCCTGAAGAGATGAGCAGTGCAAAAGTTGGTATTGGGAATAGAGTGAGACTAGAAAATACTGACAATAAAGAGACTATGACCATAAATATAGGCGGGAGTGAGGCGACTCGACTAGGCGAGGGTTGGATAAGTCTGACATCTCCTCTAGGCGAAGCTATAAAAAACCAAACTCAAGGTTCTATAGTAATTTTAAAACTACCTGAATATGATGTGCACTATAAGATTTTAGATATTGAATCTATCTGACAAATAACTGTTGACAACAATACTATGTTTTGGTAAATTATTACGTGCTTTTGTACCTAATAATATGCTGTTTTATTTATATGAGACAGCTACAGTTGGCCTAAATAATTAGAGTAACTGTAGCTGCCACATTTGATTAGAGCAGCAACATTTGTGCCGACCGATAGAATCGTGAAGTGTTCCTCCAATCACTAGCGATCAGATCAGTCGGCACTCTAAAACTCCCACCAGATCCTGGGTAATAGCGTCGGGCGCGCGGACCTGGAGAGCGGTGGGATAGTCTAGGAGAGTCTTCGGTGGCGTGATGACACTCGCAACCGATTCTCCTGGGCCCTTGATGCGAGATAGTCTCGATATCGGTACGGAATGCCAACGTACCATGCGGGTAGCCGTGATATCTAGAAGTCTCTTTCGAGGTGCAGTACCGGGGGCGAAGCTCAGCTAGGAAGAGCATCTACCTACGGGTAGAAGGTCGCGGGTTCAAATCCCGTCGCCTCCTCTGGGGTCAATAGACCCTACAATCGTCCTGGGGGTACGCATGGGAGTCGCGCTCTCTCGGACGCGTATGTTCGTGCGTATCCTCCAGGGCGACCACAAAGATTGATTTCGAGTGGTCGCAAGGTCCTGTAGCTCAGCGGGAAGAGCGCGTCACCATCAGTGACGAGGTCAGAGGTTCAAATCCTCTCAGGGCCACAAGGGCGTGATTGGCCTTAACAATCAAGGTTCGGTAGCTCAGTTGGTAGAGCGCCTGTGTGAAAACCAGGAGGTCGTAGGCTCAAAACCTACCCGAACCACACGGGATAGCCTCCCTCATAGGCAGGTCCCTAGTGAATTTCACTAGGGGCTTTCTCTTTTGCAAATATTTTGCTAAAATACCAAGTCATGATTAAACATACATTATCCAAACAATCCAAATCAGAAAATACCTTAACTATAATTATCGATGAGCAGTTCATAGCTCCATACAAACAATCGGTACTCAAGCGCCTCAAAGCCAATCTGAAAGTTGCAGGTTTTCGACCTGGCAAAGCGCCAGACAATATTGCCGAACGAGAGATAGGTGAAGCCAAAGTACAGGCTGAAGTACTAGAAGAAGTTATCATGCACGCTTATTCCAAGGCTGTCAGAGAAGAAAAGATTGAAACTATTGCATCTCCTCAGATCCAACTCAAAAAATTCGTGCCATATAAAGAACTGGAGTTTGAAGCAGTGGTGCCAGTAATGCCAGATATAAAAATCGACTTCAAAAAACTCAAACTAAAAAAGCCAACAGTTAAGGTCGAAGACAAAGAAATAGAAGATACATTGCAAAATATGTTAAAACAATCTTCTTCCAAAACTGATTCCAGGAAACCTATCAAAAAAGGCGACGAAGTAACTTTCGACTTCGATGGGACACGAGAAGGCAAGCCAGTAGATGGAGCGAGTGCCAAAAGTCATACTCTAGTAATCGGTGATGGTAGCTTCATACCGGGCTTCGAAGACAATATGATTGGCCTTGGCAAAAATGAGGAAAAGAAATTTGACATTAGATTCCCCAAGGATTATCACGCCAAAGAGCTAGCTGATAAAGTAGTTGAATTCAAGATCAAGATCCATAACATTAAAAATATTGACACACCCAAGGCTGACGATGCATGGGCAAAGACCATAGGCCCTGTTAGTAGTCTTAAAGAATTAAAAGATGAGGTCAAAAACAGCCTAAAACTAAACAAACAAGCAGAAGCCGACAAGCAGTATGAAAACGAACTGCTAGAAAAAGTAATCAAGCTATCTAATATTGAAGTAGCTGAAAGTCTGGTAAATGAACAAGTGTCATCTCTGCGAAATGAGACTGAACAAAATCTAAAAAATAATGGATTGACGATAGAAAAATACTTGCAATTACAAGGGCAAAAGCCTCAAGAATTTGAAGAAACACTCCAGAAAGAAGCCAAAAAACGAGTACAGCTTGGATTGGTACTGCGCCACGTCATAGAGTCAGAAAAGATACAAGTAAGTGATGCAGAGTTGGAACAAGAGATGTCCAAGCTACGTGCTCAATATACTGATCCGAAAATGCAAGAAGAACTAACTCATGATCACTTCTTGCAAGATCTTAAAAATCATCTTCTCACTACAAAAGCTATCGCTAAATTGGTACAATACGCACAAGCTTAGATTATTAATTATAGTGGAGGGATCAATGATAAATCCAAATCAAGAACCTATTAACAGCTCAATATTAATCCCAACTGTTATAGAAAAAACTCAAGGAGGTGAAAGAGCCTATGATATATATTCTCGTCTTCTCAAGGAGAGAATAATATTTTTAGGAACTGGCATAGATGATAACGTGGCCAATATCGTAATTGCCCAACTACTATTTTTACAGAGCGAGGATCCGACATCGGATATTAGTCTCTATATCAATAGTCCAGGTGGAAGCGTTTCGGCGGGTCTCGCAATCTATGACACTATGCAGCATATCAGTCCAGACGTATCTACGATATGCGTAGGTATGGCTGCTAGCATGGGTGCATTTTTACTAGCTTGCGGCGAGAAGGGTAAGCGCTTTGCATTACCAAACAGCAGGGTGATGATTCACCAGCCATCTGGCGGATTTCAGGGTACTGCAGCTGATATTGAAATAACTGCAAATGAAATCATCAAAATCAGACATCAGCTCAATAAGATATTGGCCGACAAGACTGGTCAAAAAGTAGAGAAGATTAGCTCTGACTCAGATAGAGATTTTTGGCAGAGTGCAGAAGAAGCCAAAAAATACGGTCTTGTAGACAAAGTAGTTGAAAAAACTGCAGAAAATAAAAGCTAAAAAGGTATAGATGTATAGCAAACTACTTCGAAATCCGGATTTTTTAAAGATATGGATTGCCCAAATAGTTAGTCAACTAGCTACAAATCTTTTAAATTTTGCACTAATTATTAGAGTTTATGAGCTTGCAGCAAATACCCGCTATGCAAATATTGCAGTGAGCTTGCTCATACTAGCGTTTGGTATACCATCTATTGTGTTTGCTGTCTTGGCTGGAGCTTATGTCGACCACTGGGATCGCAAGAAAGTACTCATTGTCACTAACATCGTCAGGGCGGTTCTAGTATTGGGCTTTTTGATATTTAGCTCCAACCTACTAATGATATATCTTATAGTCTTTGCTGTTTCTGTGTTCTCTCAGTTCTTTACACCTGCCGAGGGTGCAGCACTGCCTAAGCTCGTAAAAAAATCTGAACTAGTAAGTGCAAATTCTCTATTTTTATTTACCTTGTATGGGTCATTTGTAGTTGGTTACAGCTTGGCTGGTCCTCTTATATCTTTCTGGGGTTCAGACTCGGTTTATTGGGTGACCTCTGTATCATTTGTGATTGCTTCAGTATTATGCATATCTCTACCAACTCTAAGGGCAAAACTGGAATATAAAGACCTAAGGAAGGTGAATAAAGAAGTATTTTCAACCATACATCGTAATTTTGCCAAAATTCTGAAGAACCCAAGCTTGGTATTGCCTATCGCCAATCTCACAATTGCTCAAGCTATGCTAGGTGTGATAGCAGTACTTGCGCCTGCAATTGCAATCTTGGTATTCAATCAAAGTCTTGCAACCGTGAGCTACAAGATTGTGGTACCTGCAGCGCTTGGAATGGTTGCAGGGGCGATAATGGTAGGATCGGTATTTAAAAAGACTAGTAAAACTAAGCTAATAAGCATAGGTATCGGTATAGCCTCAATAATGCTAATCAGCCTGAGTTTAGTGCCAAAACTAAATAGCCTAGTATTTTTTGGATTAATAGTAGCAATCATCGCACTGATACTAGGTATCTCCAATGGCCTAGTAAGTGTGTCTGCTCAAACCTTGTTGCAGCTAAACTCGACGGATGAGACTAGAGGTAAAATATTTGGTACGTTAAACATGATGATGAACATTGCAGCAATTGTGCCTGTATTTTTGGCAGGTGTTACAGCAGATCTAATTAGTCCATTGAGTGTATTGACTATCTCCGGTGTATTGATCGGACTATATGGCATTTTTCAAAATAAGATGTTTCATAGATTTCAGCTAAAAAGCACTTGACACCTTCAGGTATTTCAGGTTAATATTGTTCTTATAGAGGACGCTTAAACTATCCAACCGGTTTTTATACCCAAAAATATTTGGGTTACCGGTTTTTTATCGGTTTAGAAAAACCTCCTAAATATAGAGCATCATTAATTATTAGGAGAATATATAAATATATGGCAAAAGCCCCCACGAAACAACGTGTGTTTTTACATAAGAACAAAGAACTATTAGATCTACCGAATCTAATCAAAATTCAAACTGATTCATACAAATGGTTTATCGATGAAGGCCTCAAAGAAATATTTGAAGAGCTGTCTCCTATTGAAGACTTCACCGGTAAAAAATATGCTCTAAGTCTTAAGGACTATCATTTTGAGCAACCTAAGCTCACTGAAGTACAAGCTAAGACTAAGAATCTCACATACGAAGCATCATTAAAAGTAGCTGCTGAACTTATCAACAAAGAAACTGGCGAAGTAAAGACCCAAGAAATATTTCTTGGGGACTATCCAGTCATGACAAACCGCGGCACCTTTATTATTAATGGTGTAGAACGTGTTGTAGTCAGTCAGTTAGTGCGCTCTCCGGGCGTATTTTTTACGCTTGAAAATACAGCTAGTTATTTTGGTGCAAAAGTTATACCAAATCGTGGAGCTTGGCTAGAAATAGAAACTTCACAAAATGGAGTCATGAGCGTCAAGATAGATAGAAAGAGAAAGATTGCACTCACAGCGCTGCTTAGAGCATTTGGATATGGGAGCGACAAAGAACTCAAAGAATTGTTCTCAGATGTCGATACAGGAGAAGTGAAGTTTATCGATGAAACTATCGCTAAAGATCCCAGTAGCTCAACCGCTGAAGCACTCATGGAAGTATATCGCCGTATAAGACCAGGTGATTTGGCTACAGTTGAAAACTCTAAAAGCTTAATAGACGGTATGTTTTTTGACTATAAGAGATACGATTTTTCAAAAGTAGGAAGATACAAAGTCAACAAAAGACTTGGTATCAATCTAAAAAATACCGCCCAAAACAGAATATTGCGTCGTGAAGATTTTGTAGAAATAATCAAAGAAGTTATCCGACTCAGCAATGCTAATGCTGAACCTGAAGATATAGATCATTTAGCCAACCGTCGACTAAAAATGGTAGGGGAATTGATGCAGCAAAGATTCCGTGTAGGTATCTTGAGAATGGAGCGAATCGTAAAAGATCGTATGAGTTTGGCTGAGCCAGATACAATTATGCCAGCACAGCTAGTCAATGCTAGACCAATAGTAGCTAGCGTCAAAGAGTTTTTTGCCTCTCACCAGTTAAGTCAGTTTATGGAGCAAATCAACCCACTTGCAGAAATTGTCCACAAAAGACGCTTAAATGCAATGGGTCCGGGTGGACTAAATCGTGAAAGAGCAGGTTTTGAAGTGCGGGATGTTCACAGAACTCACTATGGCCGGATATGCCCTATTGAAACACCAGAAGGACCAAACATCGGATTGGTAAGTACACTAGCAACTTATGCTAGAGTCAACGAGTATGGATTTTTGGAAAGCCCATATCTAAAGGTCATAAACAACGTTACTCCAGAAAATTCTACAGGTGAGATTAGTTCGCAAATAGTTAAAGACAAATCTGGAAAGGTAATACTTGATTCAGGCGATAAGATAACATCTGCGGTTGCCAAGAAACTTAAGTCTGCAGGAATCGAAAATGTAAGTGTAAAAGCTCACCTGACTAAGGAAGTTGTATATCTAGATGCATACGATGAAGAAAAAGCCGTAATCGCTCAAGCCAATACTCCGATTGATGAAAATGGATACTTTATTGAAGAACGAGTTGCAGTACGTGGAGTTGGTGGTGATGCCGATGAAGAAAGTGCTGACAATGTAAGTTATATGGATGTTACTAGTAAGCAAACCGTAGGCGTTTCAGCAAGTTTGATACCTTTCTTGGAAAATGACGATGCCAAACGTGCCTTGATGGGTGCCAATATGCAACGGCAAGCTGTTGCACTCATACGACCGGACTCTCCTGTTGTAGGAACAGGAATTGAAGGTAAAGTTGCTGTTGATTCGGGACAAGTTATCGTAGCAGAAGACGATGGTGTAGTAGTAAGTGCTACAGCAGATAAAATAGATGTCAAATACAAGAGACTTGGCAATAAGAGCTATGAACTAACTAACTTTGAGCGATCAAACCAAGGTAGCTGTATGCACCAAAAAGCCGTCGCAATTGCAGATCAAAAGCTTAAAAAAGGTGATGTCTTGGCGGATGGTATGAGTACCCAAAACGGCGAGCTTGCATTGGGTCAAAATGTAATGGTAGCATTTATGCCATTCGAGGGACTGAATTTTGAAGATGCTATAATCGTCTCTCAGCGACTGGTACAAGACGATAGATATACCAGTATTCATATCGAAACTCATCAAATAGATGTTCGAGATACTAAGTTGGGTCCAGAAATTGTTACTCGAGATATACCCAATGTCTCTGAAGATAGCTTAAAAGATCTAGATGAAGAGGGTATAATCCGCATCGGAGCCGAAGTAGGTGCTGGAGATATCTTGGTAGGTAAAATTACACCAAAAGGTGAAACCGAACTTTCAAGTGAAGAAAGACTCCTAAGAGCGATATTTGGCGAAAAAGCTCGCGATGTAAAAGACACAAGCTTGAGAGTGCCAAATGGTGCATCTGGAAAAGTAGTAGATGTAAAGATACTTAGTCGAGATAATAATGATGATCTTCCTGCTGGAGTTTCCACTCAGATATATGTAGCTGTAGCCGAACTCAGCAAGGTTCAGGTAGGTGATAAGATGGCTGGTCGCCACGGAGATAAGGGTGTGATCTCGAAGATTATGCCTGTCGAAGATATGCCATATATGGAAGATGGTACGCCGGTTGATATTATACTCAATACTCTAGGTGTAGGTACTCGTATGAATCTAGGTCAGATACTAGAGACCCATCTTGGTTGGGCTGCAAATGCACTGGGTTATAAGATAGCCAGTCCAGTATTTGATGGGGTTAAAATAAATGAAATAAAACAAGAGCTCAAAAAAGCTGGATTGCCAGAAGATGGCAAGACTCAACTATACTCCGGCTATACTGGTGAACCATACTCTAGTCGAACTACTGTAGGAATTAAATATATGCTCAAGCTATCACACATGGTTGATAGCAAGATACACGCCCGCTCTACCGGTCCTTATGCTATGGTTACTCAACAACCACTTGGTGGTAAAGCTCAAATGGGCGGACAAAGATTTGGAGAAATGGAAGTATGGGCACTAGAGGCTTATGGTGCAGCTAATACATTGCAAGAAATTCTTACTATCAAATCAGATGATGTTATCGGAAGAAGTAAGGCTTACGAATCGATAATCAAAGGTGAAGATATCAAAGGACCGCGCGTTCCAGAATCATTTAACGTACTTGTCAAAGAACTGCAAAGTCTCTCTCTAGTAGTTGATCTAGAAAGAAGCAAAGAAGCTATAACGATCGATGCCGAAGAATTGATTTCAACTGCTACCAACGATGAAGCTGTGGAACTCGGTGATGATGAACTGATATCGGGTGAAAATCAAGCACAAAATGAGGCTATAGTAGACCTAGCAGATACAAAATCAGAAGATGATTTTGCAGTACTTGCAGAGGCAGAACTTCAGTCAGAAATAGAATCAGAGGAAATTTAAAATGAATAAGGACATGATGATGCACGAACAACAAATAATTGATTTTGATGGAATCAAGCTTTCTGTAGCTAGCCCAGAACACATTTTGGATTGGTCTCAAGGGGAAGTTACAAAACCAGAGACGATAAATTATCGTACGCAAAAACCTGAAAGAGATGGACTATTTTGCGAAAAAATCTTTGGTCCTACCAAAGATTGGCAATGTTATTGCGGTAAGTATAAAGGCATAAGATACAAAGGTATTGAGTGTGATAAGTGTGGAGTACTAGTTACTCGTAGTATAGTTCGAAGAGAGAGAATGGCCCACATTGCTCTAGTGGTTCCTGTGGCTCACATTTGGTTCTTAAGAGGTACCCCTAGTCCTGTAAGTCTGTTACTCAATGTTGGTATACGAGACTTGGAAAGAGTAGTTTATTTTGCAAATTTCATAGTGACCGAAGTAGATGAAGACGCTAAGTCCAAGGCGCTGAGTGAACTTAAGAACGACTACGAAACCAAGCATAAAGAAATCTTAAAAAAATACGAAATCAAAACAGCTAAGCTTGAAGCAATATCAGAAGAAGCTCAAAACGAACTCAATGAACTTGAGACTTACTACACTACAGCAAAGACAGAGCTTACAAATCTAGCAGTCAATCAACTGTTACCCGAATCTAGATACCGCGAGCTTAACATGAAATTTGGACAAGTATTTCGTGCCGGAATTGGAGCTGAGGCATTACAATTGCTATTAGAAAAGATTGATCTCAAAAAATTGGCCAAGAGTCTTCGTAGTGAAGCAAATGACACTGCAGGTCAAAAAATGAAGAAAGCTCTCAAGCGATTAAAAATAGTCGAAGGCATGATCAAGTCTGGAATAGAGCCATCATCGATGATAACTACCAATCTTCCAGTGATTCCACCAGACCTAAGACCAATGGTACAGCTTGATGGTGGTCGATTTGCGGCTTCAGATCTCAATGATCTATATCGTAGGGTTATCAACCGTAACAACAGACTTAAAAAACTATTTGCGCTAGATGCTCCAGAAGTCATCTGTCGAAATGAAAAAAGAATGCTTCAAGAAGCAGTTGATGCTTTAATAGATAACAATGCGCGCCGAGATAGAGCTGTATCTGCCGCTGGATCACGTAAGAAACTTAAAAGCCTTACCGACCTCTTAAAAGGTAAACAGGGTAGATTTCGCCAGAACCTTCTAGGAAAACGGGTTGATTATTCGGGCCGTTCAGTAATTGTTATTGGACCTCATCTCAAACTCGATCAATGTGGTATTCCGAAAATGATGGCACTGGAACTATTTAAGCCATTTGTAATTGGACAGCTGATAGAGAAAGGGATTGCTCATAATGTCAAATCAGCTTCTAGAATGATCGAACGAGCTCGAACTGAAGTGTGGGATACGCTTGATGAAGTAATTGCAGGTAAATATGTGCTGCTTAATCGTGCACCTACCCTACACCGCCTTGGTATACAGGCATTTAAGCCACTACTTATAGAAGGTAAAGCCATACAATTGCATCCGATGGTATGTGCTGCGTTCAATGCGGACTTTGATGGTGACCAAATGGCAGTACACGTGCCATTGTCAGAAGCAGCTCAAGCTGAAGCTAGAGAGATAATGTTGTCTAAACACAATCTACTCAAGCCAAGTAGTGGTGAACCAGTAGTACAACCTTCTCAGGATGTGGTGCTTGGATGCTTCTTTTTGACCAGCGTCAAAAACGGTCTCAAAGGCGAAGGAAAGGCATTTAACAACATCAATGAAGCCACTATGGCCTACCAAGCAAAGTCAATCGAATTAAGAGCAAGTATCAAGCTCCGATTGGATGGTCAGATTATCGACACCACTGTAGGCAGAATGTTGTTCAATGAAATTCTTCCAGAAGATATGACATATGTAAATGACACATTGAATAAGTCAAAACTTCAAAAAATCATGGCAGCTGTTTTTGCACAATATGGACAAGAAGTCACAGCCGATCTCGTAGATGCGGTAAAAGATCTTGGTTTTAAATACGCCACTCAATCCGGAATCTCTATTGGTATGGACGACCTAGTGATACCTAAAGATCGAAATAAATTAGTAACTGAAGCAGAAGAAAAAGCAATAGGTTATGTCAAGCAGTATCAGCAAGGACTGATTACCAATGGTGAGAGATATGCACGAACTGTCGAGGCTTGGAAAGCAACAGGAGAACAAATAGAATCTCTCTTGGCGGATACTCTCGAAGAATCTGAATCTACTCTATATGATGATTTGCAATCGGGTGCAAGAGCTTCTATTGGTCAGATCAACAAAATGAGCGGAATGCTTGGATTGATGCTAAGTCCAGCCGGAAAGATTATAGAGCTACCAGTACGATCAAACTACAAAGACGGTCTAGGGGTACTAGAATACTTTATTTCAACTCACGGTGCACGAAAGGGTCTAACAGACACAGCTCTTAGGACTTCTGAGTCTGGTTACTTGACTAGAAGATTAGTGGACGTAGCTCAAGACATTGTGATCTCTGAAAACGACTGTGGAGATAAAGAAGGCTATATCATGAGTAGAGCAGAAGCTATTGCGACTGGTGAAGACGGGTTGTCAGCATGGATAGTAGGGCGAACATCCATGGAAAAAATCGTTGACCCCAAATCAGGCGAAACCATTATTAAAAAAGGAGCTCTTATCTCTGACATTGCTGCCGAACAAGTAGATGTTCTAGGTATAGAAGAGCTCAAGATAAGATCTATCTTCAAGTGTAAAAGTGCTTGGGGACTATGCCAGAAGTGTTATGGTGTAGATCTTGCGACTGGCCGACAGGTGCGACTAGGAGAAGCTGTGGGAATTATGGCAGCTCAAAGTATTGGCGAGCCAGGAACACAGTTAACCATGAATACTAAGCACGCAACCGGTGTTGGTGCCGATATAACCCAAGGTCTCCCTCGTGTAGAAGAAATTTTTGAAGCAAGAGCTCCAAAGGGGCAAGCAATTCTATCCGACATAGAAGGTACAGTAAAGATTGCCAGAAAAGACAAGAAACAATTGATAAGTGTTACACCAGCCGATCAAAAAGTAACCAAGTATGACCTCAAAGATATGAAGCCAAATGTCAAGACAGGTGAAGTAGTTACTCGCTCGCAATTACTTGCTCAATCAGCTGATGGTAAAAAGACAATTAAAGCTGGTGGTGTAGGTACAGTAAAGGTTGATAAGACACAAATCATATTGACCCATGACAGTGCAAATACTCGCGAGTATACAGTATCAGAATTTACAACCATAGAAGTTAAGTCTGGCGATACAGTCAAGGTAGGTCAAAGGCTCACAGAAGGCTCTGTAAACTTGCAAGATATGTTGAAGTTGCAGGGTGAAGAATCAGTCCAGAGATATGTCATTGATGAAGTGCAAGCCATATACTTGAGTCAAGGTCAAACTATTGCCGCCAAACACATCGAGGTGATAATCAGACAAATGTTCTCAAGAGTTCGTATTGAAGATCCTGGTGACACTGCATTTATTGCTGGAGATGTTGTGTCTCGCGCAGTACTAGAAGAAGAAAATCTCAAAGCCAAAGACAATAAGACCAAACCTGCAACATATGAAATGCTACTAATGCCAATCACCAAGATTTCTACCAGCTCAGACAGCTGGTTGTCAGCAGCAAGCTTCCAGGAAACTACCAAGGTACTGATATCTGCTGCTATGCGAGGTAAACAAGATAAGTTACGTGGATTGAAAGAAAATGTGATCATCGGTAGACTAATACCAGTAGGTACTGGCTTTAGAGATGAAGAAGGGAAGTCTTGACCAGATAGTCACTATCTGATAGACTAGCTAAATTATATGCCAACAATAAACCAACTTATTAGAAAACCAAGAAAGAGCAAGGCCAAGAAAAATACCGCCCCTGCTTTAGCGCGAAGTTTTAATGCGCTCAAGGTGCAGACAAGCAGTATGAATTCACCCTTAAAACGTGGTGTTTGTACAAAAGTATTCACCCAGACTCCTAAGAAACCAAACTCAGCTCTTCGTAAAGTGGCTCGTGTAAGACTTACCAATAGTATGGAAGTCACAGCCTATATACCTGGCGAAGGACACAACCTGCAGGAGCACTCAGTGGTGTTGATTCGTGGCGGTAGAGTGAAGGATTTACCTGGTGTAAGATACCACGTAGTACGTGGAGCACTAGATACCGCAGGTGTTTCAGGCAGAAAACAAGGTCGAAGTAAATATGGAACTAAATTAGAAGGTGCTAAAAAAGCTTAAAAAGTAATATTATGCCAAGAAAAGTAACCAAATCACTCAAAAGAACCATCAAACCAGATCGTGTATACAACAATGTGCTGATCTCAAAGACTATCAACAAAGTAATGAAAGACGGCAAGAAGCAGACTGCCGAGAAGCTGGTGTATTCTGCTCTAGAGACAGCTGCAGTAAAAGCCAAAGTAGATCCGATCGAAGTCTTGGATACTGCAGTAAAAAACGTTAGCCCAAATGTGATGGTAAAGAGTAAGCGCATTGGTGGCGCAAACTACCAAGTACCTATGGAAGTTCGTGGTGATCGCAAAGTACACTATGCTCTCATCTGGATACTTGATAGCGCTCGAGCCAAATCAGGCCAAAGCTTCGACAAAAGTCTTGCCAACGAGATCTTAAATGCTTTCAATAATGAAGGTGAAGCTATCAAGAAGAAACAAGATGCCCACCAAATGGCAGAAGCCAACAAGGCATTTGCTCATTTCTCTCGATACTAAATCGAAAAGATATCTAAAAAACCACCCTCTGAGGTGGTTTTTTAGTAGTTAAAGCCCCGATCATTACAATCAGGGCTATTCTACTTTTACAACAGTAGTATCTTGGTGATACCCAACAGCATTACTAGATGGCGGGCCATATATGCGCCAGACCGAGGCGAGCAATCCAAGACTAGCAGCAAAATGCTCCGCAATAGCTTGGCGCCCTTCAGGGCTTTCTAGTGTTAAGAGTTCAGCACGACTTAGGTATCTATCGAATTTATCCTTCCAATAGTCCAGCCCCTCTATGGTATGGGCATCATTTTGTGATACGGGAAAGCGTTTGAGTATCATGGGCTGTTGTTCAATCGCCCAATTTAGCGATCTGACAACTTCCAATGCCCCAGGATTGCTTATAGGTACGCCAGCAAGTCTCAGAGCTCTCCATACATAGCATTGTGGCTTGCTATACTCATGCAATGATTACACCCACTTCTTTTGCGATAGCAATCAGAAGGTGATTGATACGTACCAGTTCAAATCTGTGATCGTGGTTGCCGAACAAATTTGTTTCAAATCCGCAAGTGCATATCGCCCAAGGCTCCTTGGTAGGTTGGCTAGTATCTCCATATCCAGGAGCCCATGCGTCTTTGTAGACTAACTCAACTTTGTGAATACTTCCACGGTTATCTGGGTCTTTAGTGTCAATAGCTGTCAGTATCATTGTCTCCATTTGTGTCTTCAAGGTACATATCCACAATATATTTAACTCATTTATAATACTAGTCTAGGGTAATTGACTCAAAATATATTAACTAGTAAGTAATTTGACTTAAAACAACTGTGGATATATCATGAGATCAATGAGACACGTGATACAAAAATCAATCTTGGCAAAGCTCATCTCTAGTCCATATTTGCGATATAGCGAACTCAAACCTCCCAATCTAGAAGGAAACCACTTTATGTATCATCTTAAGGCATTGATGCGCGATGGCTTAGTCGTAAAAAACGAACAGGGTCAGTATCTACTTAGTCCCGAGGGCAAGCTGCTCGCCGATAGTATGAGTTTACAAAATTATGCGCCTCGTACCCAGCCCAATATCGTCACACTTATCACTTGTCAGAACGCAAAAGGCCAATGGCTTGTATATCAGCGCAAGCGTCAGCCTCTTATCAATCAAAAAGGCTTTGTATATGGCAAATTGCATATAGGTGAGACCATCTCGCAAGCTGCCAACAGAGAGTTAAAAGAGAAGACAGGATTAGAATGTGAGCTCACTCACAGAGGTGATGGTTATATTGCTATTTATGAGGACAATCAGATTATTAGCCAAATCATGTTTCATCTGTTCTACGGCAAAAATCCATACGGCGAAATTACCAAGACCAACAAACCCGGTATAGCCAGTTGGGCCTGGAGGGACGAACTCAAATTCGAGCCCTTCATGGCTAGCGTAGATCATCTAGCGCAACTGATAGAAACAACGAATGAGCGATTTTTTGTAGAGTTGACTTATAAATAAAAAACCGACGCTACTTAAGGCGCCGGGGTTTAGACGAACTTGGGCTAGATGCATGGGCTCTACATTGGACAATCATGGTAAGTTCATCATGGGTTCGGTATCCAAAGTGAAATGCCCTAGGAATATCAATTCTCCACTCTATTTTTTCTACGGTGTACAATTCGGATTTCGGTCCTGACACAATCTGAATTTTCTCACCAATCTCAGGTAGACGTGGTAGATTGTTTGGATCTTCGGTGGTGAAAGTGATAGTTCCTCCACGCATACCACCGCCAGTTTCTGATGTGCTGTAATGAAACTCTACCCTCATAGGTACATCTCCTTTGTCATTTGGCAAGGGGAATTGAGTGAGGTATAGCTCTCTATAGGTTTTTCATCAAGCTTGAGCAATATACAATCATGATTGCATTCTTGAAATATTCTTCATGAACTGCTAGAATAATTTAGATATGGCCCATAAGAGGCATTTTTTTACGTAAACTAAATCAATACAAGTATAGGAGATAATAAGTTAAATGGCCCGCGATTATAGCATAGAAGACACTAGAAATATTGGAATTATTGCCCACATAGATGCTGGTAAGACTACTGTAACCGAAGCAGTATTGTATCGTACCGGTAAAGTACACAAGATAGGTGAAGTCCACCAAGGTGAGGCTACTATGGACTGGATGGAGCAAGAGCAGGAACGCGGAATTACTATTACCAGTGCTGCTACGACTTGTTTTTGGAATAAAAAACGTATAAACATCATAGATACACCAGGCCATATCGACTTTACTGTCGAGGTAGAACGAAGTCTTCGTGTACTAGACGGTGCTGTAACAGTATTTGATGGAAAGATGGGTGTGGAGCCACAATCTGAAACTGTATGGCGACAGGCTGACAAGTACGGTGTGCCTAGAATTTGTTTTATCAACAAGATCAACCAAACAGGCGGCGACTTCTATAAAAGCCTGGAATCTATCCATGATAGATTGACCAAGCATGCATATCCTATCCATTTACCCATCGGATTTGAACAAGGTATCAATGGAGTAGTAGATCTTATCGCTATGAAAGCGTATACCTACAAAGACTACACAGACAAGGAGCTGGTGGAGTCAGAGATACCCGAAGATATGCTAGAAAAAGCCACAAATTATCGACATCACCTGATAGAAGCTGCTGTAGAGGCAGATGATGAAATCATGGAAAAATACTTAGAAGGCAAAGAGCTCACAGAAGACGAGATCAAGCTAGCTATTCGCAAGTCAGTATTGCGTGGAGATTTCTTTATAGTTTCTGGTGGAGATGGTAGAGGGGTATTGGTAGAAAAGCTGCTTGATATAGTCACCGAATACCTGCCAAGCCCTCTCGATATCACCCCGCCTGTTGCTATAGATGGCAAAACAGGTGAAGAAAAAGTATTGGAAGTATCAGACGAAGCACCGTTTACTGCATTGGCTTTCAAGATTGCTACCGACCCATTCGTAGGTAAGCTAGCGTTTTTTAGAGTTTATTCTGGAACCATCAAGTCTGGTAGCTACGTACTCAATGCTAGTACAGGAGAAAAAGAACGTATCGGTCGAATTGTGCGTATGCATGCTAATGACCGCGAGGAAGTATCTGAAGTATACGCTGGTGAAATAGCTGCTGCGGTGGGACTAAAGGCTACTATTACCGGGCACACATTGAGTGATCCCACGCATCCAGCTATCCTAGAAAGTATTACATTCCCTGAACCTGTCATCAGTATTGCAATCGAACCAAAGACCAAAGCCGACCAAGAAAAGATGAGTATTGCACTATCTCGTCTTGCCGAAGAAGATCCGACCTTTAGAGTTCATACTGACGAAGATTCTGGTCAAACTATTATTGATGGTATGGGTGAACTACATCTCGATGTCATCGTGGATCGTATGAAGAGAGAATTCAAGGTCGAAGCCAATGTCGGTCGACCACAAGTTGCATATCGTGAGACTATCAAGGGTACAACTCAAGTAGAGGCCAAATTTGTCCGTCAATCTGGTGGTAAGGGTCAATACGGACATGTTTTTCTTGAACTTAGTCCATTGGTAAAAACCGAAGAAGATGATAAGACCAAGATATTTGAGTTTGAAAATGCTATTGTTGGCGGGGCTATTCCTAGAGAATTCATCAACCCTGTAGAGGCTGGTATCAAAGAGGCTATGGCCAACGGAGTAATTGCCGGTTATCCAGTAGTAGACGTTCACGCCAAGCTATATGACGGAAGTTACCACGATGTAGATAGTAGCGAACTTGCCTTTAAGATCGCAGGTAGTATGGCATTCCAAGACGGAGTACGAAAGGCTCAACCAGTCATACTCGAACCAATCATGAAGGTAGAGATCACCACCCCAGAAGATTTCATGGGAGATGTTATAGGAGATATCAACGCTAAGCGTGGAAGAGTAGAAAATATGGAAGATCGAAGCGGTGTAAAGGTTATTCAATCTTATATACCATTATCTGAAATGTTTGGGTATGCTACTAGTTTGCGTTCTATGACTCAGGGGCGAGCTAGTTATGCTATGGAATTCGATCACTATGCTGATGTTCCGCACAATGTGGCAGAGGAGCTAATTGGTAAATACTCAGCCGCTCGAGAGTCCGGCGAAGCCAGTACTCGATAATTCAATCCAAAAACTTCTTTACAAACTTAGTATATTTGTTTATACTAAGACCAAGCTATTTTAGGCTATTTTTTATTGTCTAAAAATATATAGATTTATATCAAATAAAACAACGAAATAAGGAGAATTTTAATGGCCGAATCATATAAAAGAGATAAACCACACGTCAATGTAGGTACTATGGGGCATGTAGACCATGGTAAAACTACTCTTACTGCCGCTATTACTGCAGTACTAGCCAAGAAGCAACCAAGTGATATCAACAAGCCAATTGCATACGATCAAATCGACAATGCTCCAGAAGAAAAAGAACGCGGTATCACTATCGCTAGCTCTCACCAAGAGTACGAAACAGAAAAGCGACACTACGCACACGTAGATATGCCAGGACATGCCGACTACGTGAAAAACATGATCACCGGTGCTGCTCAAATCGATGGCGCTATTCTAGTAGTAAGTGCTGCTGACGGCCCTATGCCTCAAACTCGTGAACATGTACTGCTTGCCAAGCAAGTGGGAGTTCCAAAAATATTGGTATTTATGAACAAGATGGACCAAGCTGATCCAGAACTAGCTGAACTAGTAGAAGTAGAGATCAGAGAACTCCTAGAAAAATATGAATTTGACAAAGATGCTCCTATCGTAAAAGGATCAGCCCTCAAGGCATTAGAAGGTGATGAAAAATCAGAAGAAGCCATACTAGAACTAGTAAAAGCTATGGATGACTATATTCCAGAGCCAAAACGCGAACTAGACAAACCGTTCTTGATGCCAATCGAAGATGTATTCTCAATCAAAGGTCGCGGTACTGTAGCTACTGGACGTATCGAACAAGGTAAGGTCAATGTCAACGACGAAGTTGAAATAGTAGGTATCAAAGATACTTCTAAGACTGTTGTAACAGGCGTAGAAATGTTCAAAAAGCTACTCGATGAAGGCCAAGCTGGAGACAATGTGGGTGTACTACTAAGAGGTATAGAACGAACTGACATTGAGAGAGGGCAAGTTCTTGCCAAACCAGGATCTATCACTCCTCATACTGAATTTGATTGTGAAGTATACGTCCTCAAAAAAGAAGAAGGTGGCCGACACACACCGTTCTTCAAGGGTTACAAACCACAATTTTACTTCCGCACTACCGATGTAACTGGTGAAGTAGAACTACCAGAAGGCACTGAAATGGTAATGCCTGGGGATAATGTAAGCGTCAAAGTAAAACTACTTGCCCCAATTGCTATGGATGAAGGACTAAGATTTGCAATTCGAGAAGGCGGTAAGACCGTAGGTGCTGGAGTAGTAACCAAGATTACTAAATAATCAAGATGCCCGAAAATACTACAAAACAGCGTATCCGAATCAAACTCAAGGCTTATGACAATAAGGTCATCGACCAATCTGCCAAGCAGATCATCGATACAGCTATTCGTACCAACGCACAAATAGCTGGACCAGTTCCCTTGCCTACCAATAAGCGCAAATACACTGTAGTAAAGAGCCCACATGTCTACAAAGACTCTCGTGAACAGTTCGAAATGCGAACTCACAAACGTCTTATAGACATCACTGAGCCTACTCCCAAGACTATCGACAATCTCATGAATCTCAGCTTACCAGCTGGTGTAGATATCGAAATCAAAATGTAACAATCTAAAAAACTCCCCGTCTCAAGAGGGAGTTTTTTAGTATAATGAGATAATTATGAAACAACGAAAGATCGATCATATCAAGTTGAGTCTAGATGAAGGCTCTCAATCATATTTAAATCCATTCGACAAATACCAGCTCAATTACCGAGCATTGCCTGAGATAAATCTCGATGCTGTTACTACAGGCACCAAATTGTTCGGTAAATCTATTAGCCAGCCACTAATAATAGCCTCTATGACCGGCGGTACTCAGTATGCAGCTACCATCAACAAGAATTTAGCTATAGCAGCCGAGAAAACCAGGGTTGCTATGGGAGTAGGATCACAACGCATTGCACTAAGTAGTCGTTCTGCAATTGAAAGTTTTAAGCTAGTTAGAAAAAATGCACCCAATGCCATAATTTTTGCCAACATGGGTGCTATTCAGCTCAATAATGCAAAGACATTTCAAGATTATCGAACGATTATAGATATGATAGGTGCAAACGCCTTGTACCTACACATCAATCCACTCCAAGAAGCTTTGCAGCCCGGAGGTGATACAAACTATGCTGGACTCATAGACAAGATAACCAGTCTCATCAGCAAGCTCAGGGTGCCTGTTTTCGTCAAGGAAGTAGGCAATGGTATAGATGAAGAGAGCGCCAAGGCATTGATAAAGGCGGGAGTATCAGGCATAGACGTTGCTGGAGTGGGCGGTACTAGTTACAGCTGGATAGAAGCAAAGCGAGCCAATTCAAAAAACATGGCAGATTGGTTTAAGTCGGTTGGTGTCGCCACTGACCAAGCGATAGTAGGTATCTCAAAATTCAAAAGTTCGATTGATATTGTAGCAAGTGGCGGGATAAGAACACCCTTAGATACACTTAAAGCCGCTGCCTTGGGAGCTGATTATTATTCTTTTGCAAGGCCTTTGTTACAAAAAGCAATAATTTCTTCAGATGAAACTATTGAATATATAGAGGAGTTCCAAAAAGGTCTTCAAATAGCCTTGTTTAGTTGCGGGATAAAAAACTGGAGCGATGCGAAGCATGGTGATTTATTAATTTAACCATAACTACTTGCAGATACATATCTCAATAGTTTACAATGAGTCCAAGTATATATTTAATATCTAAAGGAGATATCATGCCAGAAGAAAAGAAACCAGCTCAATCAAAATCAAATGTAAGCAGCAACGACCCTATAATGGGCGTACTAGCTTATCTAGGCATATTGTGCTTGATACCATTGCTAGCTGCCAAAGACTCTGAATTTGCACAGTACCATGCCAAACAAGGCCTCACTTTATTTGTTGCAGAGATTGCATTGTCAGTTCTATATTGGGTGGTTGGATTTATTGCAATCGTTACATCTGGATTTGGCTTCTTACTATTCCCATTGCTTGGCTTGGTCTGGGTCGGTCTAGTGGTGCTTTCTATAATAGGAATCGTGAATGTTGTCAACAAGAAGATGGTTCCATTGCCAATCATTGGTGGCATCCAATTGATGAAGTAAATTCGTATATATCAATAGAGTAGTATTATAAACGACGAAACACATAATAAAATGCCCTGTAACAGGGCATTTTTTGTATATTTAATGTATTTATGCTTAAATTGTGAGTAATGAAACCAAAAAAACAAAAACAAACTAAGTTTCACGAGTCAGATATAGCCTTTCTTATAAAGTCGGCATTGTATTTGATATTGGGTACAGTTTGGATATCCTGGGGTGGTTATCGTTGGTTACCTATAGGAGTAATAATAGGTTTTGGATTGTCAAAGATAGAGGTATTGCGGATCAACCGCAAGATAGAATACGCACTTCTAGTGGTGGGAGCATTGTTTGGTCTTTATAGTCTAGGAATCACTATTTATTTTTAGGAATTATTAAGTTGACATCACCTGTTGTTATCTGATACACTAGTAGGCGACTTATTACTATTTATTAGTAATAGTTTATATTAACTGCAAAGCGTTTAGGTCCGAAAACCTCGGAAACCATACGAAATGCAGATATTATTATTTTATAGCCGTATTTATGAAAGCACTACTTGCAACCAAACTAGGTATGACTCAGTTGTTCGATGAAAAAGGACGACAGAGTTCAGTTACTCTATTGGAAGCCAAGGATTGTGTAGTGACTCAACTCAAAGACATTTCAACAGATGGCTATGAGGCAGTACAGCTAGGGCTCTCAACTGCCAAGAATATCGCCAAGCCACAAGCTGGTCATCTCAAGAAAGCCAAAGCTAGCTCAAAATATCTCAAAGAATTTCGCTTAGACTCCGAAGCTACCACTGAAGAAAATGAACCAGACTTAAAACTTAGTGTAGGCGACAAGATCGGTACAGATACATTTGAAGTAGGTGATAAGGTGCGTGTCCAAGCTATCAGTAAAGGTAAGGGATTTGCTGGCACAATCAAAAGACACAACTTCTCACGCGGCCCTAAGACTCACGGTAGCCACAACTATCGTGCTCCTGGATCGATTGGTGCTGGATATCCACAACATGTATTTAAAGGCCAAAAAATGGCTGGACGCATGGGCTCAGACACAGTAACTGTACGGAATCTAGAAGTAATTTATATTGATACTAAGAATAATATTATTGGTATTAAAGGCGCAGTCCCAGGTCCCAAAAAAGGTCTGGTACGTGTGCAGGGGATATAAGTATGAAAGCAATCACCTATACACGCACCGGTAATCAATCAACAGAAACAACTCTAAGTAAGTCGACCTTTGGTGTTGAAGTAAGTCAAGAATTACTCAAACAAGCTAGTGTCAGGTCTCTATCAAATCTGCGTCATGCTGGAGCAAAAGTACTGACTCGTGCCGAAGTGCGTGGTGGTGGTAAGAAGCCATGGCGACAAAAAGGTACAGGTAGAGCTAGATTTGGTTCAACCAGAGTAAATATTTGGCGTCACGGTGGTGTGGCACATGGTCCTACCGGCAACGCTAATTTCAATAAAGATTTGCCAAAGAATATGATAAAAGCCAGTATTCGAATGGCGCTAAGCGAACAATCGGCAAATATCAAAATTATTGAGAAATTTGCTATAGAAAAGCCCAAAACAAAGCTAGCTGACAACCTTATAGCTAAGCTTAGTGATGGCAGTAATGTATTGCTTGTCGGGCATGATACTGACCCAGGGTTTGTGCGAGCTGTAAGTAATCTAGCAGGTGTAAAACACATCAACTACAATCAATTACAATGCTACGATATACTTTGTGCGGATGAAATTATTATCGAAAAACCAGCTCTGGATGCATTGGATAAATGGCTGGGAGGTACCAAGAAATGAATTCAGTACTATTAAGACCTATTATCACCGAAAAAAGCATGAATCAAGCATCTGCTGGCACTTATATGTTTGAGGTACCTAAAAACGCCAATAAAATAATTATAAAAGATGCAGTCTCTAAGCGATTCAAAGTAGATGTGATAGATGTTAGAATAAGTGTACTAAAAGGTAAGATAAAGAAGTTTCGTGGTCATACTGGCAAGAGAATAGATAGAAAAAGAGCTTATGTAACTATCAAGAGCGGTCAAAAGATTGATGCATTTGAGGAGAGCAAGTAATGGCAGTCAAACTACTCAAGCAAAATACTTCAGCCAGACGCAATATGAGTACTGCTGACTTTTCTGTAATCACAAAGAAACGTCCTGAAAAATCATTGATAGTTAAGCGCAAGCAAAAATCTGGAAGAAATAACCAGGGTAAAATTACTATTCGTCACAGGGGCGGTGGAGTAAAGCGCCATATCCGAATGGTGGACTTCAAACTAGACTCAGTAGAGAATGCTAAGATTATAGCCATAGAATATGATCCCAATCGTACTGCATACTTAGCCCTTGTCCAGCTGGAAAATGGCACCAAAGCATATATTCCAGCTACCACTACTATGCGTGTAGGCAAGACTATAAATGCTGGAAATGACGTTGAAATCAAGGCTGGTAACAGACTACCACTCAAGAATATACCTTTAGGATCAGTGATATGTAATATCGAAATGAAACTGGGTGGAGGGGCACAGATAGCTCGATCAGCTGGAGCAAGAGCTCAACTAGCCGCCAAAGAAGGCAAGTTTGTGCAAATCAAACTACCATCTGGAGAAGTACGCTTGATTCATCAGGATTGCAAAGCTACATTGGGTCAGATTGGTAATATTGATCATCAAAATATCAAGATCGGAAGTGCAGGTAGAAAACGTAAAATGGGACTACGACCTCAGGTGCGTGGTAAGGCAATGAATCCCGTCGATCACCCTCACGGTGGTGGAGAAGGATCTAACCCAATTGGTCTAAAACATCCAAAGACACCATGGGGAAAGCCAGCGCTTGGTAAGAAAACAAGACGACGCAAGTCTACTGACAAAATGATAGTAAGAGGCAGAAAGAAAGGAAAACGATGAGTCGTTCAGCAAAAAAAGGTCCATTTATAGATGCTAAATTACTTAAAAAAGTAATGGCTTTAGATGTAAATGATAAAACTATCATCAAGACCTGGTCTCGCTCTAGTACTGTATCTCCTGAAATGGTAGGGCGAACTATCGCTATCCACAATGGCAAAGTACATACTCCCGTATTAATTACAGAAAACATGGTAGGCCATAAACTAGGTGAATTCTCTCCTACCAGAAAATTCCGAGGACATGGTGGTAAATTAGCTAAATCAGAGGGAGGTAAATAATGAAAGTTATTGCCAAATCTCGTAACTTAGCTATTTCTGCTCAAAAACTACGCCTCCAAATTGACGGTGTAGGTGGACAGAGAGTAGAGAATGCGCTTGCACAGCTTGCTGTGCGGTCCCAAAAAGGGGCAGGTATGGTATTTGATACTATTTCTAGTGCTGCTGCCAATGCTGAAAACAATAACAATCTTAAACGATCAAACTTGTATATCGACGAAATAAGGGTAGATGAAGCTGCAAAGCTCAAAAGATGGAGACCAAGATCACGCGGTATGACAGCACCAATTTCTCATCAGAGAGCCCATCTCAAGGTAGTACTGAGCGATGAAGTTATCGAATCTAAGTCACAAGAAGCCAAAGATACTAAATCCAAACAAGAGGTAAACAAATAATGGGACAAAAAATAAATCCAATCAGCTTAAGATTACCACTCAACAAAGATTGGCAAAGCAAATGGTTTGGCGGCAAAGATTTTCGTAAGAATCTTATCGCAGATATCAAAGTACGTGAACTAATCAACAAAAAACTTGGTTTTAGATCTGGAGTTGGAAAAATTGTGATTGAGAGATCTACAGGTCAGCTAATAGTCACTATCCACACTAGCAAGCCTGGTGTTGTGATTGGCCGAGGTGGTACAGGAGTAGAAAGTCTAAAGAAAGATCTCAAAAAACTTACCAAAGAAGACTTAAAGCTCAATATTGAAGAAATGAAAAATCCAGAAACACACGCTCAGTTGATAGCTGAAAACGTAGCTTCGCAACTGGAACGTAGAATGGCATTTCGTAGAGTTATCAAAGGAGCAAGCGAAAATGCTACCAAAGCTGGCATGCTTGGCGCTAAGATTACTGTGAGCGGTAGACTGAACGGTGCAGAAATGGCTCGAACTGAGTCTACATCCCAAGGAAGCATACCACTTCATACCATCAAGGCAAATATCGACTATGGTACTGCAAGTGCTATGACAACCTATGGAGTTATTGGTGTAAAAGTATGGGTGTATAAAGGATAAGTATTATGTTATTGCCAAGAAAAACCAAGTTTAGAAAAGCAATGAAAGGCCGAAATAAAGGTCTATCAAGTAGCGGCAACGATATTAGCTTTGGCAAATACGGCCTGAAAAGCCTAGATAACGAGAGGATTACCTCACGTCAGATTGAGGCTGCACGTCGAGCAATGACTAGGTACATCAAGCGTGGTGGTAAGATATGGATCAGGATATTTCCTCACATACCTGTTACTAGAAAACCAGCCGAAGTAAGAATGGGCTCCGGAAAAGGTGCACTAGATCATTATGTTGCTAGGGTACAAAGCGGAAAGATATTGTTTGAAATGGACGGAGTAGATGAAGCTACGGCTAAAGAAGCGATGCGATTAGGAGCAATGAAACTACCCGTCAAGACTAAGTTTATGGTCAAATCAGTATCAAAGGAGAGTCATGAAGGCTAAAGATTTACGATCCAAATCAGCAAAAGAATTATCAAATACACTTGATGATTTAAGGAAGAAATTGGAAACTTCAGTGGTAGAGTATCGCACCAAAGAAGTAAAGAATATCAAACAGATTAATTCAATTAAGAAAGATATTGCACGGGTAATGACTATTATGCGAGAAGCCCAACTGCAAGGAGAAACCAAATGAGTCGAAAAATAGTAGGTAGTGTTGTTTCAAATAAGATGGATAAAACAGTAGTAGTTTTAGTTGCAAAACACAAAACCCATCCTATATACAAGAAACGATACAAAGTAACAACCAAATTTAAAGCTCACGATGAAAAAAATGCGTGTAATATTGGTGATACAGTAGAAATAACAGAGACTGCAAAAATCAGTCGCGACAAGCATTTTAAAGTTAGTAAAGTCATAAGTGAGGCTGGAGCTTAAGCTATGATACAAGCCGAAACACATCTAAAAGTAGCAGATAATACAGGAGCAAAAGAGATCTCTTGTATTAAGGTACTCGGTGGTAGCAAGCGACGTTATGCAAGAGTGGGTGATATCATAGTCGCTTCTGTAAAAGTTGCTACCCCAAATGGTACTGTTAAGAAAAAAGAAGTTGTACGAGCAGTAGTAGTCAGGACTAAGAACACCATTCATAGAACCGATGGCTCAACAATCACTTTTGATGAGAATGCAGCTGTTATCGTCGACAAGGCGAAGCTCCCTCTTGGCACTAGAATCTTCGGGCCTGTTACAAGGGAACTACGCGAACGAGGATTTATGAAAATAATATCTTTAGCACCGGAGGTACTCTAATGAAACTCATGCGAAAAGATAAAGTAATGGTAATCACCGGTAGAGACAAGGGTAAAAAAGGGGAGGTCGTAAAAGTACTACCTAAGACCAACCAAGTAGTAGTAGAAGGTATTAATGTCGCGACTCAACATGTCAAACCATCTGCCAAAGATCCGAAGGGTGGTATCGTCAAAGTTACTAAGCCTATTAATGCAAGCAAAGTAATGATCATCGATCCCAAGACTGGGCGTGTTGCAAGAGTAGGCTATAAGATCAGTGGAAAAGGTAAGAAAGAAAGAATATTTAAGGTTTCTAAATTCACAAATCCAAAATCAACCAAAAAAACACCTGTGAAAAAGAAAACTGAGGTTAAGAAATGAATCGACTACACCAAAAATACAATACAGAATTAATGGTTTCTCTGAAGTCGGAGCTTGGACTTACCAATGTCTGTGAAGTCCCAAAATTAGAGAAAATAGTTCTAAATGCCGGTGTGGGTCGAGCTGTTCAGGATAGCAAGCATCTAGATATAGCTATCTCATCCCTTGAGAAAATAAGTGGTCAAAAACCAGTTGTTACCAAAGCTAAAAAGAGCATTGCTACATATAAATTGCGTGAAACTAACCCTATTGGTGTCAAGGTAACTTTACGAGGAGAGAGAATGTGGAATTTTCTAGACCGTCTCATTGCCGTAGTGATACCAAGAATGCGTGACTTTAGAGGGCTTTCAACCAAGAGCTTTGATCCGCAAGGTAATTATAGTATTGGTATAACTGACCAGACTGTTTTCCCTGAGATAAGCTTTGAAGATGCAAGCGCCACTCATGGACTACAAATCAATCTGGTGACTAGCTGTAAGGATGCCAAGCATTCAGAAGTGTTCTTACGCAGCCTAGGATTGCCACTAACTAAAATTAAAAATAAAGAGGAAGGAGAGTAAGATGGCCAGAAAAGCTACGGTACAAAGAGAATTAAAACGTCAAAAATTGGCAAACAAATTCGCAGCAAAAAGAGCAGAACTCAAAGCACTTGGGGACTATGAAGGTCTGGCTAAATTACCCAGAAACTCAAATCCAGTACGACAACACAATCGTTGCGAGATCACTGGAAGACCAAGATCCTTTATCCGAGACTTTGGTTTGAGTAGAATTACTTTCCGAGAACAAGCCAGCAATGGAAAAATACCTGGTATAACTAAATCGAGCTGGTAGGAGATAGAAATATGATGACTACAGATCCAATAGCAGACATGCTTACAAGAATAAGAAACGGCCTAAGTGCAGATAAATCATCTGTAATAGTTCCTCATTCTAAGATAAAGCTTGCAATTGCACAGATTCTAAAATCAAATGGATATTTGACAGATGTAAAAGAAACAAAAAATGGTGCATTTATGATGCTAGAACTTGCGCTTGCCGGATCCGATAAGAAAATTACTACCATCACAAGGATGAGTAAGCCAGGCAGAAGAATGTATGCACCCAAAACGGAGATTCCAAGTGTATTGGGTGGTCGAGGAATTGTGATAGTTTCAACCCCTTCAGGTATAATGACTGGATCAGAGGCACGCAAAAAAGGTGTTGGTGGTGAATTAATCTGTACGGTGTATTAGGGAGTATTATGAGTAGAATAGGAAAATTACCAATTGAATTGCCAGAAGGCGTTGTTGTCAAGTTTGAAGAAGAAAAACTAACAGTGACCGGTCCAAAAGGCGAGCTATTCGTTGAGATCATGAAAGGTTTTAAGGTTGAGCAAAAAGAGACTCGACTGGAAATCACTCAAGAGTCAGAAGATAAATACAACAGTAAATTCTATGGCCTACAAAGAACTCTTATAGCAAATGCTGTAGAAGGAGTGAGTAAGGGATTTAGTAAGACTCTAGAAGTACAAGGCGTAGGATTTAGAGTATCATTACAGGGCAACAAGCTAGTATTGAGTCTTGGTTACTCACATCCTGTAGAATACAGTGCGCCTGAAGATATTGAACTCAAGGTAGAACAAAATAACATCGTAGTTAGCGGTATAGACAAGCAAAAGGTAGGATTGGTGGCTGCATCGATTAGAGAATTTAAAAAACCCGAACCATACAAGGGCAAAGGTATAAGATACAAGGGTGAATACGTAAGACGCAAAGCCGGTAAAACAGCTGCTAAGACGGCAGGATAAGGAAAAGCAATGAATATAAAGACTAAATTGAACAACAGAAAATTAGCAAGAGCTCGCGTGAGAGCAAAGATTTCTGGTACTGCAAAGATACCAAGACTCAATGTTCGTATTACCAACCAGAATGTGATACTGCAATTAATAGATGATGTAGCTCAAAAGACTCTCGTAGGAGTTACTACTGTAGGTCAAAAGGAACTTTCAAAACAGTCAATGACCAAGAAATCTGAGTGGGCTGGTGAGAAGATTGCAATGGAAGCAAAATCTAAGAAAATAGATAAAATAGTTTTTGACAGAGGATACAAGATATATCATGGTAGAGTTAAAAGCATTGCAGACGCAGCAAGAAAAGCAGGATTAAAATTTTAAAGGACTAATATCGTGAGAGACTATCAAGAAACAACAAAAGAATTTGAAGAAAAGATTATAGCCCTAGATCGTGTAACTCGTGTAGTTAAAGGTGGTAGACGATTTAGATTTAGAGCTACTGTAGTAATTGGAAATGGTGCTGGTCAAGTTGGTGTAGGTGTCGGTAAAGGTGCTGATGCTCCAACTTCAATAGTCAAGGCCGTAGCAACTGCCAAAAAAGCCCTGATAACATTTCCTCTTCATAAAAATACTATCCCACACCAAGTGCAGGTGAGATCCGATGGAGCTACTGTATTTATGAAGCCAGCAGCACCAGGTACTGGAGTAATTGCAGGTGGTACTGTTCGATCTATACTGGAAGTAGCCGGAGTAAAGGACATACTTACCAAGTCTCTTGGCTCTTCTAACAAGATCAATAATGCCTATGCAACTATTGCAGCATTACAGACTTTACAAGCAGAAGAAAAGCCTCAAGAAATAAAGAAGGTTGGAAAATAAAATGAAGATTCATGAACTCAAAGTCAGTAAATACAAGAAGAACAAGCGGTTGGGCAGAGGTATTGGAAGTGGTAGCGGAAAAACCTCAGGACGAGGAACTAAAGGTCAAAATTCGCGTACCGGTGGTGGTGTCAAGATAGGTTTTGAAGGTGGTCAAACCAAACTCAGTCGAAGATTGCCAAAACTCAGGGGCTTCAAAGCCATCAATCGTACTAGCTATCAAGTTATTAATCTTGATGATATTGAAAAGCTCAATAAATCAAAAGTAGATATCAAGTCTCTAGAAACTGCCAGGCTAATCAAGCCCAATAAGCCAGTAAAACTTTTAGCAAACGGTAAGATAAGCGTGAAATCAATAATTCAAATTCATGCTGCATCCCAAAAAGCCATCGATATGGTAAAAAAAGCCGGTGGAGATGTTACACTACTTAGTGTTAACAGCCAAAACACCAACAACACCGTACAGGAAAAACCCAAAACAAAGTAGCATTATTGGAGGGTAGACTATGAATATATCAATATTTTCACAAATGTATAAAAATAAAGATTTGCGTAAGCGATTGATTGTGGTATTGGCAATATTGGCAATTTATAGTTTGCTGGCCCATGTTCCTGTTCCGGTGCCTGATACTGCTAAATTACAGAATTTTTTATTACAGTTATTCCAGAGTAATCCACTGCTTGGTTTTGCCAATTTATTTACAGGAGGTGCTCTTAGTAACTTCTCAATTTTGCTGATGGGCTTGGGGCCATATATTAATGCCTCGATTATTATCCAGCTACTGAGTCAAGTAGTGCCTCAACTTGAAGCATTACAAAAAGAAGGTGGCGAAGCTGGACGAAGAAAGATCAACTATTACACAAGACTTTTGACCCTGCCACTCGCGCTGATTCAGTCAGTGGCTATGATTACCTTAGCTAGGACATTATCGCAGCAAATAGCTGGAGTAGACCTGATAGGCAGCCCAACTATAAGCCAATGGGTGCTAATGATCGCTTCGATTACTGGTGGATCGATGCTCTTGATGTGGCTGGGAGAACTGATAACCGATAAAGGTATAGGAAATGGTATATCATTGCTGATATTGGCTGGAATTGTATCCAATCTTCCAACTCAAATAGTGCAGCAAGTCAGTCTTGCACAGGCCGATAGTGCAAAGATATTTACTCTTATATTCTTTGTAGCGGTGATTATTGCAGTAGTTTTCTTTGTGGTGATGCTCAACGAAGGTCAGCGCAATATACCTATCTCTTATGCGCGTAGAATTGCAGGAAACTCTCGCTATGGAGGTGTGGACTCTCATCTACCTATCAGACTAATTACGGCTGGAGTTATCCCAATTATCTTTGCACTAGCCTTCTTATCTTTGCCAGGTTTCTTGGGTCAGTTGTTTGCAGACGCCAAAACTTCCTGGGTTTCAGCAGCTGCAAACTGGATGAAAACTGCATTTGCACCAAATAAGCCTATATATACTTTTACCTATTTTGTATTAGTTTTTGCATTTACATATTTTTATACAGCTGTGGTATTCAAGCCAAAAGAAATTGCTGAAAATCTTCAAAAACAAGGAGGCTTCATTACCGGAATTAGACCTGGGGCTGAAACTAGTAAATATCTCAAGAAGATTATCACTAGATTGACCTTATTTGGTGCACTAGCTCTCGGTCTACTGGCTGTATTTCCTTTTGTTATTGAAAGTATATTCAAGACCGAGAATTCACTATTGAGTATTGGTGGCACTGGTATACTGATCATAGTTGCGGTAATTATAGAGACTATCAAGCAAATCGAATCTAGGGCCCTTATGGCCACCTATGACAAATACTAGCTATATGGTAAAAAACTCAAAAAAACCCTTTACATTCTTACCTGGAGGGTCTATAATACAAACCTGATACGCAAAATCTCATGTCACAAACAAAGGAAGTAATCGAAGTAGAAGGCACTATAATTGAAGCATTGCCCAATGCTAATTTTCGAGTGCAACTAGAAAATGAGCATGAGATACTTGCCCATATATCTGGTAAAATGCGTATGCACTATATAAAAATATTGCCAGGTGATAAAGTGACAATCGAGATGACACCGTATGACCTCGACAAGGGCCGAATAACCTATAGACATAAGTGAGAATATTATGAAAGTAAGATCCGGAGTTAAAAAAATGTGTGCTAAGTGCAAGATAGTACGCCGACGCAAAAGAGTCGCGGTGATTTGCGATAACCCAAAACATAAACAAAGGCAGGGCTAGGTAATATGGCACGTGTAGCAGGTACAAATATACCAAATGAAAAACGAGTAGAAGTAGGGCTTACATATATCTATGGCATAGCAATTACTAGCAGTAAGAAAATCCTTGCTCAGCTCAAGATCGATCCAAACACACGAGTAAAAGACTTGACAGAAGATAACCTGGCAAGCCTTAGAGAATACATAGACAAAAATTATAAAGTAGAAGCTGACTTATCTAGAACCGTTACTTCCAACATAAAAAGACTCAAAGATATCAAAGCCTACAGGGGCTTGCGTCATAGTGCTGGATTACCTGTCAGAGGCCAACGCACCAAAACAAATGCTCGAACCAAAAGAGGCAAAAAGGTGACGGTAGGATCGGGTCGTAAAAAGGCCGCAGCTAAGACCTAAAATTAATTGAATGGAATAATATGGCAGAAGTAAAAAAAACCAGAAGAAAAAAGTCAAAGAAGTCCTTACCTAAAGGTACTGTTCATGTACAAGCTACATTCAACAACACAATCGTCAGTATTACAGATGATAATGGCAATACAGTAGCCTGGAAATCATCTGGTTCGGCTGGTTTTAAAGGTAGTAGAAAATCAACACCTTATGCAGCTCAAATTGCAGCTGAAAAAGCTATTGAAGTTGCAAAAGAATTTGGACTAGCCAAGGTTGATGTAATTATTAAAGGCATTGGATCTGGTAGAGAAGCCGCGGTAAGAGCACTCATGGCTTCAGGTATCAGTTTGGCAAGTATCAAAGACGTCACTGGCATACCTCATAATGGCTGCAGACCAAGAAAGGCAAGAAGGACATAAATCATGGCTAGAAACCTAACTCCTATAGTTAAACAGTCTCGTCGTGAAGGTGTAGAGTTGCACCCCAAAGCTATAAAAGTAATGGCTAAACGCAATTATGCACCAGGACAACATGGTCAGAGTAGAAGATCAAAACCTAGTGATTATTCACTTCAGCTGAGGGAAAAACAAAAAGTCAAGCGTATGTATGGAGTGCTGGAAAAACAGTTTAGAAATTACGTACGTAAGGCTGAAAAAATGCCAGGAGTAAGTGGTGAAAATCTTATCCGATTACTCGAGCAAAGACTAGATAATGTGGTGTATAGAGTAGGGCTTGCAACTAGTCGACAATCCGCCCGTCAACTCGTAAGTCATGCTCATATCAGCCTCAATGGCAAGAAAGTAGACATACCTTCTATTCAGGTCAAACCCAAGGATGTTATATCGGTACAGAGTAAAAGCTTAAAAAATGAATACTTTAAGCTTTTACAAGCTGAAAATAAGACGGAATCAGCAGAATCAAGCTGGTTGAGTTATGATCCCAAGAAGCTCAGTGTAAAAGTTACCGGGGAGCCACTCAGAGAAGAAGTACAGGAAGAGATTCATGAGCAGCTTATCATAGAATACTATTCACGCTAATAAATAATAAAAGGAGTTATCAAGTGTTATTCGACATCAATCTACCAGAAATAAAAGAAGTAAGTACAGAAGGAAATAGTTCTACCTTTGAAGTAGAGCCACTATATCCAGGTTATGGTATGACACTTGGCAATTCAATGCGAAGAGTATTGCTCTCAAGTCTTGCTGGATGTGCAATAACTGGAGTCAAAATAGAAGGCGCAAGCCACGAATTCTCTACTATCAAAGGAGTTCATGAGGATATTATAGAAATAATTCTCAATCTCAAGCAGGTTCGTTTTTCACTTATGGATGAAGATAAGGTAATTGTAAGTTTGAAAAAATCCGGTAAGGGTGAAGTGACTGCAAAGGATATCAAAACTGTTTCTGGAGTAGAGATTGCCAATCCTGATCATGTCATTGCACACCTGGATAGCTCAAAGAGCAAGATAGAAATGGATCTCCAAATAGAAAAAGGCCGTGGCTACGTTGCAGTAGAAAGCCGATCTGCCGATCAATTGCCTGTAGGCATGATAGCAATTGATGCTATCTACACGCCCATCAAGAGAGTTCGATATAATGTCGAGAATACTCGGGTAGGTCAAATGACCAACTTAGACAAGCTTATTCTAGATGTTGAGACCGACGGTACCGTAAGCGCATCAGATGCTATCAAGCAATCTGCTGAAATACTAGTAGGACACTTCCAGGTATTGGCTGGGCATGATGTGGTTAGTGTAGGTACTGAAGGTATAATTACCGCCGAACAAAAGCAAGAAGCTGATATGGCTCAAGTTTCTGTCGAAGAAGTTAACTTTAGCCCACGAACCACCAATGCTCTATTGAACAACGATATCAAGACTATTAAAGAAATTATGGAACTCAAACCAGGCGAACTAAAGGAGCTCAAAGGATTTGGTCAAAAAGCATACGAAGAAGTTCTAGATAAACTAGATGAACTTGGTGTAAGCAGTATCGGAAGGGAAGCACAGGAGTAAACATGCACCGCCACGCTTACTCTGGCACCAAACTCTCAAGAGCCGCTGCACCGCGACGAGCTCTTTTGCGTGGTCTATTGGACAGTCTCATACTCTATGAAAGGATTGAGACTACCCAATCCAAGGCAAAGGCTCTAGCGCCTTATTTCGAGAAACAAGTCACTCGAGCAAAGCAACAAACTCTTGCATCTTACAGATTGATTTTGGCAGAAACCATCAACCCTGTAGCCGCTCAGAAGCTTAATTTTGATTTGGTAAAAGGGTTCTCTTCGAGATCGGGTGGTTATACACGGATAATAAAGACCGGAAATAGATTGGGCGACGGAGCTCCAATGGCAGTGATTGAGCTGGTATTAGACAAAGACTATAAATCGTCTGATCAAAAAGAAGATAGCGTCAAAAAGGATGGGGCCGAAAAGAAAAAACCCGCAGCTAAAAAGGTCTCTAAGAACAGCAAAAAGCCAGAGGTAGTTACGACTAAGATAACAGGATCTAAGAAATGAAAACTTATAATCTAAAAACAGCAGATGCTAAACAAGAATGGTATATCATAGATGCCAAGGATCAGGTACTAGGAAGATTAGCTACTAAGATAGCAAGACTATTAATCGGTAAAGACAAGCCAAACTACACCCCTCATGTAGTTAGTGGAGATGTTGTGGTAGTAATTAATTCTGCTAAGGTTAAAGTAACTGGTCAAAAACTAACTGACAAAATATATTATCGTCATACAGGATATCCGGGTGGTATTAGGGAAATCAATCTTCGTGATCAACTAGAAAAAAACCCCAACAAAGTTATTGAGCATGCTGTAGAAGGAATGCTTCCCAAGAACAAGCTTCAAGCTGTAATGCTCAAAAATCTAAAAGTATATAGTGGAAATGAGCACCCCCATGCTCCTCAAAATCCAAAGTCAATTAAAATAGAGGACAAATAATGGTACAAAAAGAACAATATTATACCGGTGTAGGAAGAAGGAAAAGATCTATTGCTACAGTTCGACTGACAAAAGGCAAAGGACAAATTATGGTCAATGATAAGTCAGTAGATGAATACTTTGGTAATGATAATTTTGAACAGATATTATATGCACCGCTTGTATTGCTTGCCAAAGATAAGACCTTGGATGTAAATGCACGGGTTGAAGGCGGTGGAGTACGAGGTCAAGCTGAAGCAATTAGACTTGGTATAGCACGAGCTCTACTCAATATCAGCGAAGATTTTCGTGTGAGTTTGCGTAGAGAAGGTTATCTCACTAGAGATCCTAGAGTCAAAGAGCGTAAAAAACCAGGACTCAAGAAGGCTCGTAAAGCACCACAATTCTCTAAAAGATAGTATATATCTATTGCCCCATTATATTTATAGGTTTTTTGATATAAACCATAGTTTTGTCCTATAATAATACTTATGTCACCATCAAAGAAAAAATTTATCAATCTTGCTCTGACAAGTATATTGATAATACTATTGGCATCATTATTGTTTAGTTTTTTTGAGAAAATAAGTTTTGTCGAAGGGTTTTATCGATCTATTTATATAGCTCTTTCACACCACGATAATTTCCATATGGAAAGCTCCTTATCGCGTCTGACTGTAGTACTTCTTATACTCGCAAGCCTTGTCATCATCGCATATTTGCTCAAAACACTCGCAGACTATATGATTAATCTAGGAGACGGCTTAAAACGCAATAAAATGAAAGCAAAACTAGTAAATATCAGCGATCACTATATCATATGTGGGCTTGGAAGAGTGGGTAGTCATATAACCCAAGAGCTTGAAAATGAAGGTGTAAAATTTGTAGGGATAGATAGGGATGAAGAGTCTGTCAGGGCTGCTGTAGCAAAGGGCCAGATAGCCTTTGTCGGCGATAGTACAAAAGAAGAGACACTCAAAAAAGCCAAGATAGAAAAAGCCAAGGGGATCATAGCAGCTATAGGTGATGATTCCTGTAATCTTTTCGTTACTCTTACAGCAAGACAGCTCAATCCATCGTTATATATAGTGTCTCGAGCCAATCGAGAAGAAAACGTAGAAAGAATGCAAAAAGCTGGTGCGGACAAAGTAGCTATGCCCAATCAGATAGGCGGGTTTCATATGGCTACTATGTTGGTACGACCTGGCGTATTAGATTTCTTTGAAGTATTGAGTAACAAACCAAGTGAAGAATTGCAGGTAGAGGAGATGGTGATAGCCAAGGGTTCAAAATTGGTAGGCTCCAAGCTAGGACACTTCATCAGAGCAGCTGGAAGTGGCACTACCGTACTGGCCCTCAATAGTGCCGAGGGTAAGAGCAAAGTGACACCAAGCGGGCAAGAAGTACTCTACGCTGGCGATAAGCTGATCATGATGGGGACCAGACAACAGCTTGATTCACTTGGCCGTAACATTTAGTAATATGCCAAAACAAGTCAATAAATCTTTTCAATTAACGGTTTCTGATTTGAGTACTAGCACTAGACTTGATTTGTTTTTGTCCAAAAAATACAACCAATATTCTAGATCTCAGTGGTCAGAACATATCTCGGCTGGCAAGATCAAGGTCAATGGTAAAGTCGTCAAACCATCCGCTAGAATTAATAATAATGATATGATAACTGGTGATTTGCCTATTACAGCAAATTCCAACAAATTGACTTCACCAGAAGTAACTCCAGAAATTATATATAAAGATAAGGATGTGATAGTCATAAACAAACCAGCTGGCTTGTTGTCTCACGCACTTAGCAATAAAAACGCTGATTCTGTGGCGGGTGCTTTTAAGTCCGAAGTGGACGATGATGACCCATTGCGATCAGGAATAGTGCATCGGTTGGACAAACAGACTTCAGGCATAATGATACTTGCCAGAAATGCTACTGCCAAAAAGTTTTTGCAAGAACAATTTAAGGCTCGCAAGGTAAAAAAGACATATATTGCACTTGTGCATGGCCACTTGCAAAATGATGCAGCTAGACTGGAATTACCTATCACACGTAGTAGTAACAACCCGCAAAAGATGATTATTTCCAAACAGGGTAAGCCAGCTATTAGCGAGTATCACACCATCAAGAAGTACAAAGATTATACACTTATTAGTATCAAGATAATGACGGGCCGTACTCATCAGATAAGAGTGCAAATGGCTTATATTGGCAATCCAGTAGCTGGAGATATGCTATACAGCAACAAGAAAAGTCTTATAGGTATAAATAGACAATTTTTGCATTCCAGTGAACTTACTATAGAATTGCCATCAGGCACCATAAAGACCTTCAGAGCACCTTTGCCTGATGATCTTGAAGATATACTGAAGGAACTCGCATGATATTGCCATTCGCAAATAGTACTATCCAAAAGATTGATGTAATACTTCAAAATCCCAATCGAGTATATTTATTGTATGGTGATAAATACATAGGAAAATATTTCACATCTAGATATATAGCTTCCCAGCTACTGCAAGATGAAAAAATCACACATTATGATTATGTGCATCCTGCACTATACTGCTTAAGTAAAGATATCGACTACAAGGCTATATCTATCGCCGATGTTAGAAGCTTGACCGAGAGTATCTGGCATACGAGCTACTCAGGGCTTTTAAGAAAAGTTATCATTATACGAAATATCGATAATATCACTGAGAGCGCCGCAAATGCTCTTCTAAAGAATCTAGAAGATACTCCTGAGAAAACTACGATTATTCTTACTGCTGATAACCTACAAGGAGTAATGCCTACAATCCGATCTAGATCACAGTTGATTTATTGTCGTCCAGACAAGTCAAAAGCTATCGACTATTTATCACGTTTTTATAATGTAGACGTCAAGCAGGCCGAGCAATTTATGGAAATTGCCAATGATAGATTGTTTAGGGCAATTGAAAATCTCGATGAACAGACTTATCAAAATTCTAAATATATCCACAATATAACTGCTAGTTTTATAGAGGGTAGTATCACTGAACGATTTAATATTGCAAAACAAGTGCACGATAAGAAACTAGGCCAGGAATTCTTGACCGGGCTTATCTATGCAACCAGTAAACAATCTACTATACTATATGATAGATTGGATTTTGTTGAAAGTATCATGCGGGCTCTAGAACAAACACGCAACAATGTAAACGTACGTATAGCAATTGAAAATCTAGCATTGAGGTAGAGTAAATGATTTTTGAAGTAGTTTTAATATCAATAGTAGTTATTTTTACCATACTTGCCGTAGTCAAGAAAAGAAGCAGTATTGTAGATAGCATCATAGCTAATCTATCAGTCAATCCTCCTAGTCAAGACGAGACCTTAGACAATCTATTGGATATTGCTGGAAGGTATTATGCTGAGAAGAACTATCTTGCGGCGGAGAAAGCTTATCTCAAAGTACTAAGAGTAGATCACAAAAATAGCCTTGCCTATAGTAGGCTAGGGTTTATTTATTCGCATCTTGGTAATAATGAGGATGCTATTGAATGCTTCAAGATAGTAGCTGACACATATCCCAATGCTGCAAGCTTTCACAATCTTTCTATGATGTACTTCAAGACGCGTGAATACCAACAATCAGCTGATGCTCTAGAGAAATCACTAAGTATGGAGATGCATATCAACAGGCTTGTCAACCTAGCTCGGATTTATCGCATTCTAAATAAATTTGATAAGCAACTATCAACACTAAAAAAAGCCATAGATCTAGACCCAAAAAATGTCGAGATCATGCAGCTACTAGCAGAAGCCTATTTGCACGAGAAAGATGAAAAATCAGCCAACCATATGTTTGAAGAGATACTCAAAATAGAACCGCACAATCAAAGAGCTCGTACAGCCTTGGGCCAAACCAGTAATAAAAAGATAAATATATAAAACCTTAAAAACGCTTGTGTTCTAACATAAGTAGTATATAAAGTACCTATATATAATAATAGGGAAAAATAAATGGCAACCAATAAAAAATTAAAATCTAGAGTAATTAAGTCAAAAAAACTAAATAAAAGCAGGTTCCCGAAATGGACAAAATTTGTATTAATAGGCTTAGTGGCAGTAGTTGGTATAGCGGTCATCGTCAGGACATTCGCATCCGGTGGGACTGTCAATACAGCCACAATTATCGGCGGTGGAGCTCTCAGTGACCCCAACAGTGCTACTAGCATGGTTCGATCACCTATCACACTAGAAGCCTGTCGTATGTCAGATACTCCTGGTGAGGGTGCAGCCAACAGAGTATATGTAGGTGCAAAACCAGTAATATCAGCTTATGCTGCTGATAAGCTAAATGCAGTTTGGGACAAGTACTATCCCGAATACCATATAAATGGCCAAAATGTCACATATGCGGCTGACTATCAATTGCCACAGTCGGTGTATTATGAAGCAAATTATATATATGACAGAGACAATCCTACCGATACCTCAAGCCCTTATAGAGACTTCTTATTACCTTCAGAGGGGTACCCCAAGTTCTATTCAGGAGATCTCTGGAAGACAGGCTCACTTGATTCTTCTTTGCTAGCTTATCCAGGCCCAGCTATCAAGAAAATCTGGGACAACGGTACGATTTATGGCAGACAAGCTAAATATGTAGACTCTCCGGCTGGTGGCATCAATGCTAAACCCAACAGCCCTTTTCCAGCTAGTAGCAACATCAGTACAACTGAGCAATCTTCATCTGGTTCAGCAAATAGCTCAACAGAATCCTCAAAATCTACATCCTCTTCAACAGGCAATATAAGCAGATTCAAGCCGTCTAGTAGAACAAACAACTCAGGCCAATCTACGACTACATCTAATACCAATACGAACCAGTCAGCAACCACCCCCGGCAATAGTACCAACAAGTCTACAACACCTTCGAATAGCAGTACTCGGCAAACTAATACCACCAATAATATGTACCAGAGCAATCCGAATGATGTATCAAAGTTGAATATGATATTGGGTACTGTAACCAATAGGACCAATCCACTCCTCAATATGTACCCGGGTGTATTACCAGGCAGAACATCGTGGAGCGCTTTAGAAGGACCATTAGCCAAATACAATGATGCAAGGTGTAGAGAGTCACAACCAGGTAACAGCGACCCTTACGGCTGTGGCAATGATCCCCGTAAATACGATCCTATCAACAACCCCAATCCGTTCATCAAATTTGTTATCAGTTGGTTTGGTGGGCGAAGTGTTGGTAGTGTAGGAGAAAGCAGCAAGCTCTTGGTAGACAGTGATGTGAAAGTTGTACGATTCAAAGACTTACCAAAATGTGGTGCTGATCCAGTACAGGTACGCAGCCAAATAGACAGTAAAGCCAACTTCTCTGAAGTAATATATGCCAACTACGAAAGAGCGTTCAATCAAATCAAAGCAGCCGGTATAGACGTAGGCGTTGCTGGTCCGGGACAAGATAAGATGGAAGAAATATTTCTCAATAACGGAATTTCACCAATAGGATCTCTAGGAAGATCATATTGGACAGGTCTTCCGCCACGAGGCAATGCATCTGGATTACCAGGTTATGGCAGCTACGGTTCAGCTGCTTACCCTGACCCTATCTAGGTCATAAATACAATCCAGCAAAAATAACCTCAAAGATGCTTATCAACTTAAGCATCTTTTGGTTTGCCTATCTCAATAAATAGTGATAATCGATTGGATTATAGATGAGCAAATTGTATCTTACATAAATTTCCTAGCATTGATAATATAGCTTATTTTTGATAAACTTAAGTTTGTATTTTATACTATGCCGGGTTAGCGAAGTGGTTAAACGCATCAGACTGTAAATCTGACGGCCTTGTGCCTTCGGGAGTTCGAATCTCTCACCCGGCACCATGCCGATGTAGCTCAGTTGGTTAGAGCAGCTGTTTTGTAAACAGCAGGTCGCGGGTTCGAATCCCTCCATCGGCTCCAGAGTGATTATATAAACTAGTAGACTCGCCTCGATAGCTCAGTGGTAGAGCGCTTCCATGGTAAGGAAGAGGTCGCGAGTTCAATCCTCGCTCGAGGCTCCAGAAACTCCAAATATGTGGAGTTTTTTTGTTACAATATAGTTATGACTAAAAAATCTAAAAAACCACCCGAAGAAATATCTCTTTCCAAATCCGACGCCAAAGTAGGTGGAGTAGCCGGAGGGATATCTGAACACTTCAAGAAAGACTCTGCACTTGTTCGTGTTGGTGCTGTTATTTTGATAATTTTGACCGGGATTATACCGGGCCTGATAGTCTACGGAGTCTTCTATATGCTTATGAAGAAATCAGATGATAGTAAAAAATCATAACTAGCCTTCATGTAATATTGGATTATTACGCCATAATAAGCTAAAATAAACCTGTTAAATTCTTTTTCTAAACCGATTTATGAAACTAAGCAATGCTGTTTCGTAAATCGAGAGGAGAAAGTCTTGTAATAACTGAAGACGAATACTTTTGTAGTGTTCGCCGAAAGTCTAAACACACTTTCGACGAAGGGGTGTAGCTCAGATGGCTAGAGCGTCGGTCTCCAAAACCGAAGGCCGCGGGTTCGATTCCTGCCACCCCTGCCAA
>DAOLHK010000006.1:0-41639 GCA_035329105.1 Candidatus Saccharimonadota bacterium
CCCTGCCAAGTACTTATGCTTAATTTGGATTTTAAGTAAATGAATGAAGAATGTTTTTATCGTGTTAGCGTTAAAGGTATCGCCATTGACAAACAAGGGCGGGTTTTGCTTGCTCGTGAAGAGGATGATATGTGGGAAATGCTTGGTGGTGGATTAGAACATCAAGAAGACCCAATCGAGAGCCTAAAAAGAGAGGTACTTGAAGAAACTGGTCTTAAAATAACAAATATCTCTACTAGTCCTAAATACTTTATAACCGCACCAGCAAGTAATGGTAAAGTTTACATGGCCAACGTTGTCTATGAGATCGAACTAGAAAGTATGGATTTTATACCCTCCTATGAATGCCAAGAACTACGATTCTTCAGTATTGAAGAAATGAAGAAAGTTAAACTTCTTCCAAACGTTAAAAAATTGTTAAACCTACTTGAAAAACAGCAAAACTAGATTGTAATAAGACCAAATCTTACCTCGCCTACTACGCCCTGCCATAAAATAACTATCGATGATAGTTATTTTTGATTAAGAATATTTGTGTGAGTCTGTGTATCCGAACTATTATTTAAGGTATAATAAACATAACCAGAATTGTGGTTGCTAAATTATTTATAGATGGACCAAACAGATAAAAACCCCCAACCAAAAGATGCTCAATTAGATCAGCAGAATCCTTCAGATTCAGCAACTCCTAGTGCGCAAAACAACACCCAGCAGGCTAATGTGGGAGGAGTAACTATTCAGAGTGCGCAAGATGCTCGTATCAATACCGTCAAGTGCATCAAAGAAGCAATGTTGTCTCAGAAAAAGTTGACTGAAGCTCAGCTCAAAAACATAGAGCATACTATCAAGCTTCACAATATCAATTTTATTGATTATCTTATATCTCAAAGTATTGTCGACAAAGACTTCATTGGGCAAACAGTAGCTAATTATTACAAAGTATCTTATATCGACCTAGAGGCCAATCAGCCTCCGAAAGACCTAGTACTCAAAATCCCCAAAAATATAACTACCGATTCTAGAGTAATATTTTATTATATCGATCAATCTCACGCCGTATTTGTGACTGATGAGCCCAATCAGCCTGGACTTAAAGAAAAATTGGCTGAGTTTACCGGTGGTCTTCCAGTAACTATTGCTTACTCGCTCAGTGATGATATTGATGTCATACTCGCTCATTATCGCAAGCCCCTCATCACACGGTTCAATCAAATCATTCAGGATCAAGAACGTGTAGCACCTGAAATAATCGATGAGATTATAAAAGATGCAATAGTCTTTGATGTATCAGACATCCACTTTGAGCCAGAAGATAAGGTGGTGCTTATAAGATTCAGAATAGATGGAGTACTACGAGAGGCGGGTCAGCTACCCATACAGTACTACGAAAATATCTTGAACCGACTCAAGGTTCAGGCCCGTATGCGTATCGATGAACACGGAGCAAGTCAAGATGGCGCAATCAGATATAGTGTGGATGAAGAATCAGTAGATATTCGTATATCTATAGTGCCTACTCTCAATGGTGAAACTGTAGCCCTAAGATTGCTTGCTGGTAACTCAAAGAATCTGAATTTCAAAAATCTTGGGTTCAACGTATTTGATCTCAAGACTATCGAAAAACAGATCCATAGACCATTTGGGATGATTATCACCACGGGTCCTACTGGCTCTGGTAAGACTACCACACTATATGCCATGCTCAAGCTACTCAATAGCTCGGATATCAATATCACCACTATTGAAGATCCTGTAGAGTACAAGCTATTTGGTGTCAATCAAATACAGGTCAATCGCGCTACTCATCTGAATTTCTCAGAAGGACTTAGGACTATTGTAAGGCAAGACCCAGATATTATATTGGTCGGGGAGATTCGCGACAAAGAAACAGCCAAGATGGCGGTAAATGCAGCACTGACAGGTCACTTGCTGTTCTCAACATTTCACGCCAACGACTCGGCTACTGCCATACCTAGATTTATAGATATGGGAGTTGAGCCTTTCTTGCTGTCTTCCACACTCAATACTGTAATAGCTCAGCGACTGATGCGTACAATTTGTAGTGCATGTAGGAAAAGTTATAACGTAAGCATCGCAGATATTAGCAAGAAGATACCAAACGCCGAATCTTATTTTAGCCAGCGCCAAGTAACCTTGTTTTTTGGAGAAGGGTGTGAAGCCTGTAATTTCTCTGGCTACAAAGGTCGAGTAGCGCTTTATGAAATATTAGCAGTGTCACCTCAGATAAAAGAATTAATAGTAAAAAATCCATCTAGCAAATTGATATGGGAACAGGCCAGACGCGAAGGGGCTCGAACATTATTTGAAGATGGGATATCCAAGGTAAAAAATGGTAGATCTACCCTAGAGGAGTTGATGCGTGTCGCCGAACCAAAATAGTACTCCCAAAGTAGATAATATATCTGTAGCGTCTACCAAATCAGCTGAGACCAAACCCAAACTAGAAGCTTCACCACCCAGAGCTACCAAAAAAAAGCGCCCAATCAAAAAGTTGTCCAAATATGCAGTTAGTAGAGATACTAGAGAATATTTTACCGAGACACTCAGTATGCTCATATCTACTGGCGTTACAGTGGGTCTATCACTTGAGATAATAAGTAAAGAAGTAACAAGCAAGAAGGTCAAAAATGCTATTCTTGCAATTCGAGACAAGGTAGACGAGGGGGGGACACTCTGGAAGGCTATTGGGGAGTCTGGCATATTGAGCGCATCTTCAGTTGCACTCATCAAGGCTGGTGAGGAGTCTGGTAGACTCGCTGAAAATCTCAAGGTGGTATCTGATCAGACACACAGAATAAATACTATAAATTCCAAGGTTCGATCCGCCTTGATTTACCCTTCATTTTTAATAGTGTTATTGATACTAGTTGGTAGTGGTATCAGTCTATTCTTGCTACCAAGATTATCCGAGATCTTTAATGGATTAGATGTAGAACTCAATCTCTTGACCAAGATTATGATTAACTTTGGTGTATTTTGGTCACATTGGGGACTAGCTATTACCGGCCTATTCTTTGTGGCAATATTTTTTATTGGTGTAGGCATAGCTTACCTGAGGCCAGTTCGAATTGCTGCTGAAAGTGTATTGTATCTGATCCCAGGTATTAAAACGCTCATTTATCAGACAGAATTATCAAGACTTGGCTTTATTATGGGATCACTCCTAGAAGCCGGCTTACCTATCGTAGATGTATTAGATTCACTTGCAGATGCGTTTAGTACTAATCGTTATCGAAAGATTGCTCTTATCATCAAGACCAATGTAGAAGAGGGTCAATCAATAGCAAAGACATTTGATAAGATCAAAGACCGGAAGGCACTCCCGGGTCCTATCCGACAGCTAATAGTCAGTTCCGAACAATCTGGTAATCTATCGACTACGCTTCTCAAGATAAGTGATATTTATGAAGAAAAGGCTGAAATTACTGCTCAAAATCTCGAGACAGTCTTGGAACCTATCATCCTGATATTGATTGCGGTTGGTGTGCTTTTCGTAGCGCTTTCTGTAATACTGCCTATCTATAGCCTATTAGGTGGGATTAAATAATTATGGTTAGATACTTTGCCAACAGAAATAAACTTCTAGGATTTACTCTTATAGAGCTTATATTATCAGTAGCTGTACTCTCAATAATACTACTAATATCAGTACCTCTAACTCAAAGATATGTGATACGAAATGATATGGAAGTATTGTCCAATATCATCGTTCAAGATTTATATAGAGCCCAGAATCTAGCCAGAGCAGGAGAAAACGACAGTAACTGGGGAGTTTATCTGCAGAGTGGCAGTGCAACAGTATTTCAAGGAAACAACTACTCCTCGCGCAATCAAAATAAAGATGAAATATATTCTTTTTCTACTAGTATTGGTATATCCGGTAAGACAGAATACGTGTTTACTAAGTTTAGTGGCAATTTGGCAAACCCCGGATCGACTACCCTTAGCAATAATATTGATACGAGAGTAATTTCGGTGAGCTCAAATGGTGTTATTGAATATTAAAAAACTTCCAAATAGTTTTAGACCAAATCAGCAATCGCGGGGGTTTAGTTTGGTCGAAATATTACTTGCAGTTGGCGTATTTGCAATGTTTGGTACTATTATGCTCAGTGCTTTTGTATATGGTAGAGAAGGGGTTAGGCTAGCTGGTGATAGAGCTAGAGCCACAGAGCTTGCTAATGGTGGGGTAGAAGTAGTGCGCAACATAGCAAACCCCAACTACTCGAACTTATCGAGCTTCGTTAATGGTACTAATTACTATGTCAATTCCGTCAATAACAGGTGGCAGTTGACTACCGTACCCCAGACAATTGATAATAAATATACAAGAATTATTAATTTTAGCGATGGGCCGAATGGTTCACGCAAAGTGAGCGTAACAGTAAATTGGGCACAAAACTTTACACGCAGCGGTACTGTAAATGTGAATACTTACTTTGCCAATTGGCGTCAGCCTACCTCTTCACCAATAAAAAGCGGTCTATTTGTATACGCCGATGGAGGCACTAGCACTGATAGACTAGAATATCGTCAACTACTAACTACTGGATCTTGGACTCCCGAAACAGCAATGCCGGATGTAAGTACTACAACAACAAATAGGGTTCCACGGTCTTTGAAGCTATACTCTGCACAAACAGGTTCGGCCAAGATGATGCTATCTCGACACTATGATGGCACTCGTCAATATATGTACGCTACTGCATGGAATGGAACTAGTTGGGTTACTCCTCAACTCCTGGCGCAATGGACATCTAGTAGTGCCCTAAACTCTGGTAATTATGGTGGTGAATTCTTGGCAGATGGGTCATTTGTTGCTGTATATTCTGATGGTAGTAATGTACCGAAGTCCAGAGCCTTTAACGGCTCGACTTGGGGCCCAGAAGTTGGGATTGGTGCAATCGGATCTAGTAGCAACTATATAACCGCAATGATGATACGTGCCCGGCCTAGCTCAAATGATTTGATGGTGGTATTTCTCACTAGTGATTCAAAGGTCAATACGAGTTTTTATACAAATAGTTCGTGGAATCCATATACTCTTCATACTAATAGCTCTGCTGGTAACGGATCGTTATTGGTAGATTTTGACTGGAGCAATATCAATACTAATCAGGGAGTTGTTTTGTTTACCACCTCCAGTAATGATAGGGCCTTAAGAGCACAAACTTTCACGGTCAATGGAGGATCGGGTAGCTGGGGCCCTGTAATGACCAGTGGCAATATTGGCTCGGGTCAAGAAATAATATCGTTACGCCAAATCGCGAGACCTAATAATGCCAATGAATTAATAAGCTGTGCTAAAAGTTATAATAACCCTGGATATATTTATTGTTTTGAACTCAATCCAGACACCGGATTCACCACACCTAGCAATAATGTTATAACCAATAATACAGATTATGGAGGTCAGATAACCTTCGATGTTGCATATAAATACGAAAATTCTAACGATGGTGTTATAGCTTATTCAGATAATACACGCAGTGGTAAACTCAAAATATACAATAGTAGCGTCAATAGCTGGACTACTTCACCTATTGCTCTCAATAATGCTAGTAGTGACATCGGTAAAACACGAATTGTAGGTAGACCAAACTCAGATGAGACTATGGTGATGGTATCAGACTCTTTTAGAAATCTGTATTCAGTAGTACTGAATGGTGCTACAAATACATTATTCACAACACCCTCTGGAAAGGCATGGACAAATCACTTATCAACAGGTCCAACCAACGATGCAGTTTGGTTTGACTTTGCATGGGATAATTAGACATGAAGGATATGCATCACAACCAAAAAAATAGTGGATATACAATAATCGAGATGCTACTGTATATAGCAATATTCTCACTTATTATTGGTTCTATACTGTCTGTTGCAATGTCTATTGCCAATCAACGTATTCAAAATCAAGTGACTCAAGAGGTCGACAATCAAGGAAATATGGCTATCAATAATATCACTCAAAATCTTCGCAATGCATCTACAATAAATACACCTACACCTACAAATACTTCAGCCAGTCTGTCATACAATACCGCCACAGCATCATTCAATCCATCGATATACGACAGCATAGCTGATCAAGGTGTCAATAAACTACGTTTCCGTGCTGGATCAAATCCTGCAGAATATCTGACCAGCTCTCGAGTCACTATGAGCAATCTTAGCTTCTCCAATCGAGCCATAGTGGGTGGTAGGGATTCGATATATATCAGCTTCACTCTGACCTATCACAATCCAGCCAACAAGCCACAGCTTGTTTATCAAAAAAACTTCTATGGAGTAACAACACTGCGATGAAATACACCAAACCAAATGGATATATAACACTCATTACTGTGATAGCGATATCTGCTGTCGGATCACTTGTAGCATTATTGGTACTTTTCTCTGGGGTTAGTTCCAGTAAGACTAGCTTGAGCATACAGCAATCAGCCCAGGCCAAAGAAGCGGCTGATGGATGTGCAGAGTTGGCGCTGGCGGCTATTCAGGCCAATATAGCTCTGTCTACTCCAAATTCAGCCAATCACACCATCGATGCTACTAGTGAGTCTACTTGCAGCTATACGATTACTGGCTCGGCACCAGACTATGTTATAGATGCCGTTGGCAATACAGATAGCAACGGAAAAAATATAATTCGGAAAGTTAGGATTATCTTAAATAGAGTAGGGCCAACCCTGAATATCTACAGTTGGCAGGAGATACCATAGCGAAAAAATGTGATAAAAAGTGTTGCAAACTAAGCATAAGTACTTTAATATGATAGGTAAGTAATAATAACTTAATAATAAGAGGTAAAAACAAGATGTTAAAAAGATTAAATAAACTAAAAGGCTTCACCTTGATCGAAGTTTTGCTGGTAGTTGCTATCATAGCGATTCTTGCTGGTATCGTGATACTTGCAGTAAACCCTGCCAAGCAGCTTGCAGATGCGCGTAATGCTCAGCGTAAGAGTGATGTGACGACACTACTAAACGCTATATATCAATATGCTATTGATAACAATGGTTCTGTCCCCACTACTGTGACAGATACTGCAACAGAGATTTGTAACACTACAGGAGCTTCATGTGCAGGTTTTGTTGACCTTGGTGTCTTGACAGCAAATGGTAAATACCTAGTATCAATACCATCAGATCCACAGTCCGACACTGCAAACTCAACAGAGTACTTGGTAGTGAAAGATGCTAACAATAGAATCACTGTATCCGCACCAAATACTGAAAACAATGTTCCGGATATAACAGTTACTAGATAATACAAAAGTTACTTGATATTAAAAAACTCCCTCTATGAGGGAGTTTTTGGTTGCCAAGACTACTACTTTTTGTCATAATGATACTACTTATGCCAGAACGCTATAAATTATCAAATCGACACGAAGACAGCCCCAAATCTTCCAAATCCAAGTCTAAGTCCAATGGCAAGAACTCGATAAGTGTACTAGGTAATCCAAGTCTACCTACATCTTTCTGGGTGGTTTTGGTTGTAGTATTATTAATCATTAGCAACCTCATTACTTACTTTGTAACTACCAGTATGATCAGTAAAAGAGCATCGGATACACAGAAAGAGCTAAAACAACTGCAAGAAGAAATAACAGACTTAAAAAACGATCCAACCAATCCAAATTCACCCAACTACAAAGATCCTGGCTCGGTTGCGAACACCGTTCCAATAGACACCAAAAATAAAGTCCAAGATGCAGTTGGTAGTAGTAAATATCAAGATTTAGCTAGCTTGCTAAGCGGTAATGTAACTGTTGTAACTGGCGGATCAGGTTCTGCTGTCCAATCTGCTCAGCAGGCCATTGAGTCACTCAATTATCTTAATGGATCTTCGGGGGGTTGGAACTGGAATCTTTCAGCAGAACAACTAGCTCAACTGCAGCAAGGTAGCAGTGCCCAATATTTCGGTGAAAATGCTGTAGTAGGTATATCCAATAATGGGTATGTGGTGTCTATAATAGTCAATGAAAATGGCCAAGTCGATACTATATTTATGGCTCCCACCCCCCAGGACGCAGGTATAGCTCCAGTATCAGGCGAGGGAGATGAATAATGCACAAAGGGAATGATATGCAAAATCAACCACACAAGTCTTACAAAGAACAAACCCTAGAAGAATACAAGGGTGTCATCCAACAATTTAGAATGGCAGGTGTCACTGCAATAACACTTCTGACTATAGGAGCTGTATTTTTTCATTATGTCCAGAAGCTTAGTTGGCTAGATGCGTTTTATTTTTGTACAATATCACTTGCGACCATAGGATATGGTGATATTACCCCCACGACACCAGCTGGTAAGATATTTATTATGTTTTATGTAGTCATTGGTATTGGCATCATCGCTACCTTCGCAAATCTTGTGGTCCGTCGTGCGGTTTTAAGACGTGAAATAAGAAGAATCAATTCAGACAATAATTCTTGAGATTAGCTTAAAACAAAATATTTGATATAATCGTATTAATGAATAAGATTGAAAAGAAGATCTTGATATTGTTGGCAATGGCTCAACTGATACTCACACTCGATACGACTGTGATGAATGTCAGTATTTCTACACTTGTGGTAGATCTAAACACTACTATTAGTGGAGTCCAGAGCGCTATTACGTTTTATACATTGGTAATGGCGGCATTTATGATAGCTGGGGCAAAGGTGGGCGATATCATAGGCCGTAAGAAAGCTTTTGTAATTGGGCTTTGTATCTATGGTACTGGTTCGTTAATAACTGCTTTGGCACCCAACATCACAGTACTCAAGATAGGTTGGTCACTACTCGAAGGCCTAGGTGCGGCCCTTATAATACCTGCTATGATATCGCTAATAGCTAGTAATTTCGATGCTGGCACCAGAAGAGTCAAAGCTTATGGTACTGTAGCTGCTATGGGTGCAATAGGAGCAGGTATTGGGCCACTGGTTGGTGGATTCTTGACCACTTATGCTAGCTGGCGCTATGCTTTTGCTGCAGAGGTTATTGTGGTGTTGTACATATTATTCAAAAGAAAGATTATTGTTGATTCTAAGCTTGACAAGGTCAAGCCAAAGCTTGACTGGCTGGGTGTGGGCCTGATAGCTGCTGGTATGGTATTGGTAGTTCAAGGCATTTTATATGCTTCTACCTATGGATTGATATATGCTCGTCAAGATTATGAAGTTAATGGACAGGTACTGATAAGTACCGGCAGTATATCGCCAACTGTATGGTTTATACTATTTGGCTTGATTACATTAAGCGTATTCGTATTATGGGAAAGACATCGCGAGAAAAAGAAGCTTTACCCGCTAATTCACCTAGAACTTTTCAAAAACAAAGTCGTAAATTCTGGCAATGGTTCGGTATTTGCTACACAGTTCTTGTTGGGGGGTACAATGTATGCACTGGCCCTATTTTTACAGATCCAACTACAGTATGATGCTTTGCAAACGGGCATAGCGATGCTGCCGCTCTCTCTGATGATCCTTGTCACTGCAAGTCGGGGGTCTGTAATGTCGACAAAGTTTGCGCCACGTAAGATAGTGCAGACAGGGTTTGGATTGGTGTTGGCAGGGGCAATATTGCTAGGCATCAGATCTAGCTCAGCAGACAGCGGTTGGGCTCTAGTACCGTCGTTGGTATTTATTGGCTCTGGCATAGGTATGATATTCTCTCAACTACAAAATCTCGTACAGAGTGCAGTTACTACTAAAGATTCGGCCGAAGCATCTGGACTATTTGCTACTTTCCAAAATCTAGGCATGAGCTTCGGTACAGCCATCAGCGGCGTATTACTAGTCGGTACACTATTGATTGCTAGTACGAATGCCATCGATGCAAATGCTACACTTAGTAGTTCCCAGAAAGATCAACTCAAAAATGCTTACAATACCCAAGCCCAGATTGTCAGCGATGCTCAGATACAAGAAGCTACCGCTAGTCAACCAGCAGAAGTTAGCCAAGCCGTAGTAGATATAAATGCTGAAGCTAGACAAAAAGCGCTAAGCTCTACATTTATACTTCTAGCGGTAATTAGCGGATTAGGTTTATTGGCCACTATTAATCTACCAGCCAATAAACCTGGACCCAAAGCGCTTGGTTAGCTCATCGTGTTATAATAAATGTTAAGATTATTAAACCAAAAGGAGCGAATATGCGCGGACCAATCGATTTTATTATAGTCAATTTCAAAGGAAATAATTTTAATGGCGGTGTACTTGAAGAACTTGCCAAGGTAGTCAAAGACGGCACTATTGCGGTATTGGACATAGCCCTAATAACCAAAGACAAAAATGGTGAAGTTGCAGCACTAGAAATGAGTGATATGCAGGATGCCGGGATAGCTGATTTTGCCAAGAGTAATCAAGTAGAGTCCGGACTTATAACTGCAGATGATATATCCGAGGTTGGTGATATTATTGCCGATAATAGCTCAGTAGGGCTGCTTGTGATAGAACAGCTATGGGCAAAGGGATTGAAAAAGGCCATTATAGAAGCTGACGGAGAATTGATTGCCGAAGGACGTATTCACCCTGAAGCAGCCGAAGAAATAAGTAAGAAAGGAGAAAAATAATGCCAGGATTACTAAGAGGAATGGCTAGAACAGCAGTAATTGCGGGTACTGCCACTCATGTATCAAATAACGTAAGTCGTAGACAAGCCAGAAGGTATGCTCAGGAAGATGCTGCAAATGCACCAGTGCAAGCTACGCCGGAAGCAACGAATACAGACGATCAATTTGCTCAACTAAAACAGCTCGGAGAACTAAAAGAGCAGGGTATTCTTACCCAAGCCGAATTTGATGCCAAAAAAGCTCAGATATTGGGAATGTAAACAATATAGCTCCTAGTGCATAACTTTATGCTATTAAGGTTAGTTGTTAGATATGTACGGATTAGGGATACCCTGTATTGTGATACAATAGCAAAAGCAAATTATGGCTAATAATAAAGATACGACCCCAGATCTAATATCGGTGGTAAAAAGAGCGAAAGAAGGAGATAAATCTGCCTTCGAAGAATTGTACAATGAATATTTCGCACCACTAAACCGATATATATTAATTAGAGTTGGCGATCCAAGTGAAGCAGAAGATTTAACCCAGACAGTTTTTATCAAGTTTTATAAGAATCTGGTCAACTGGCAAGATAAAGGATATCAGCCGTCTGCATATCTATTTACTATAGCTAGGAGCGTAATAGCTGATTTTTATCGTTCCAAAGGACGCAAAGGCTCGAAACTCGCAAATTCTGAAGATGTTTTATCACTTATTTCAGATACGTCACAAAATCCTCACCAAGACGTTATTGAGAGTGAAGAAATTAGAACACTATACAAAAATCTTAAAAAACTCCCGGAAAAATACCAAGAGGTACTAGTGCTACGATATATCGAGAATCTTAGTAGCAAAGAGATTTCGCAGATAATAAATAAATCGGATGTAGCAACTAGAAAAATGCTATCTCGTTCGGTATCTGCTTTGGCAGAGCTTACCAAAAAGAACGATAAAGACATGAGGGGATCAAAGTGATGAGAATAATAGCCGAAAAACATATCAATAAAGAAGATGAAAAAATAGCACAAAAGCTTGGTGTATTTTGCAATAACACTGATAAATGCAAGGATTTACTTATTGATACACTCAACAAGATAGAAGTACTAGACTCAGATGTGCAAATGAGAAATATGCTCAACTCTACAAAATCAGAATATGATGCGAGTAGTACTCAACCAGCCTTTGTGTCGAGGTTTTCTAGAATAAAAGTGTATATGCCTATAGCAGCTGTGGCACTTATACTAGCAGGGGGAATATTTATAGGGAATAGAGGCTTCGAAAATAGCTCTACATTAGATATCATCAATAATAGTTCAAATAAACCAGATGGGACTGTTTCAACTACTACTTCTGCGATAACTACCGAAACAAACAACGAGCTTGATATTGAAAATCAGCTTCAAGCTGAAACTCAAGCATCTGTAGACGAGATATATAATACTGCAAAGTCAATAGGAGATACTAGCAATGAATTATCGCTATAAAATATTTCTATCATTGCCAATAATATTTACTTTGAGTATATTGACTGTACTAGTTTTTCACGGAACAGTAAATGCCGAGGCCGAACTGACTAGAGAGTCAACAAATCCATTGATTTGCAATCGAATGGACGAATTGAGTAATAAAATAGAGAAAAACTTGTCAAACAAACAACAGGCTTTGGATAAACGCCGCAATGAACAATCAAAGAAAATTCAAAACAACCATGATAATAAAACAGCTGAGATTACAAAGCTAAGAAATCAATGGGATAAAAACAGATCCAATCACTATGATAAACTCAATGAAAAAGCTACGACTCAAGAACAAAAAGATGCAATAGAACAATTTAAAAATGCAATAGAATCAGCAGTTGCCAAGCGAAGGGCTACATTTGATCAAGCGACGCAAGATTATCGCGATACCATTGACTATGCAATTAACAACAAGCAAAACGGCATTGACCAAGTTGTTAGTATTTATAAAACCAATATTGGCCTGGCAAAAGATCAGCTAAATCAAGATTGTCAGCAAAATAAGACTGATTCAGAAATTCGCTCCAAATTTAATAAAAGCATTGAGGAAGCAAAAAATGCTCTCAATGGTAATGTCAATGGTGTCGATCAGATTGCACTACAAGTAAATCAAGCCAAACAAGCTAGAGCATCTATACTTAATCAGTCGGTTCAAGAGTTCAGATCGACAGTTGAATCAGCCAAACTAAAATTACAAACCGCATTGTCCCAGCAGTAATAATGAGTATTAGTATTTATAACATTCATGCTATACAATATTAGTCATGAGATCTAAACGTATTATTATTGGATTGGTAGGAGAGCCATCCGGGGGAAAAGACACTGCCGCAGACTATCTAGTAAAAAAATACAACTTTGAACATATTTCTACCGGTGATTTGGTAAGAGAATACATTACAAAAAATAAACTTGGAAACTTGACTAGAAAAAATTTGAAAAAAAATGCTATTAAGCTCAGAGAGCAGTTCGGATCGGACTATTTAGCAAATATTGCACTACAAAATGCCAAATCAAATAATGTTGTTATTAGCGGTCTAAGAACTATTCCAGAAGCACACAGTATTCAGCTCAACAAGGGCATAGTTCTCTGTGTGAATGCTGATATAAGAACACGTTACCAAAGAGCAAAAGCCAGAGGAAGAGTTGGTGAAAATATAGACTTTGAATCTTTCAAAAAAACTCAACTCAGCGAGGAGAGAGGCGAGGGGCCTCATGAACAAAATGTGGAAGCTGTGATGTCGATAGCTGACCAAAATATTAGTAATGACGGGACTCTAGAAGATTTACATAAGCAACTAGATGAATTTATGAGCCATATCTTCAAGCAGTCACAATCAAACTAATCGTATACGATCAAAATACTTCGGTTCTATTCTGCCAACGAGGTTTAAATAGCTCATAGTTGAGCATAGAATATATCAATATACATAATGATATGAAAACACCAATAGGATATAGTAGTGTAGATATTATGCTTTGTTTGGAGATAATAGTAATTATAAGTCTATTAATATAGCTTAGTCCTATGGCTAGCACCAATAGCCAAATTCCAATATACATATTCATAAAGATCAACATAACTGCTAAGATACCAGGTAGTACAAGAACAAATATACCTCCTAAAAACAAAGATATTGTTAGGGGCATCGAGAAGTGTAGGGCTGGATAATATCTTCGAATATTTTGCGCTATTATGAGTTTAAGACTTGAATGATTTTGACTTGTTGCGATATCTGTACCTAGAAAGAAGCTGGTATTCAGCCCCTTTGATTTTATTGCTGCAGCAAGATCAAAATCTTCCAGCGGACTTTTACGTACTAGCTCAAAACCGCCCAGGCTCATTACGCTAGATCTAACAAAGGCCATTAGATTACCACTAGCATTTACAGATTTTGGCTTTGTTTTTGCCATATAGGCAGATGGGAAGAGCCCAAGCATAAAATAATGATTCTGACTTAGTATGATCTGTTGAGCTATACTTTGATTTTGATCGGCAGGTAATATAGAAACCAGGCTTAGATTCTTATGTTCTATCAGGCCTGCAATGATAGACAAAGAATTGGCAAGCAATATAGTGTCTGCGCCAAGCAATACTACAATGTCACCAGTCGATTTTTTGAGTAGTTGCTGTGATACCCAGGCATTCAACGTCCATCCAGGCTCGATTGGCTTAGTCTCTACAATTTTAAGTCTCGGATCTTGAAAACTTTCGGCAATTTTGCGAGTATTATCACTTGATCCTAAATCAGTAAATATAACTTCAAAATTTGGATATTGCTGACCGAGTACCGCCAGCAGAGTAGAACTAATATTGTCTTGTTGATTGTAGGCATGCATGATGATGCTTATCTTGGGCCATTCTTGAAGCCTTTTGGTGGAAGGTCTGACAAAAGCTCGTATATTGTAGATGGTTAATCCAAGCTGAGCAAAAAAGAACATTAGTAAGAAAAATCCAAACAGCAATATATAGTTTTGACTTATTTCAAATGGGTCATAGGCAAATAACAATACCTGACAGATTCCAAAGCCCACTATAATATTTAGCCACATAAAATTCTGCCATCCTCTATGATATTGATTGCTCCTAGCATCAGACTTATATTTTCTAAATATTAAAGTATTCAAAACATATATACTTAACAATAGAGATACAATTACACCCATTGGGAAGTAGTAGATCAAGGTAATCAAGCAAGTTATTGTATACATTATCAGGATAAAAGTATTTGTCCTTTTAGCCCCCATAACCGTGCCAATTGATTTTATTTGAGCCGCTCTATCTGGCTTGATGTCTTGTATGGAACCAAATGCTTGGCTTGCCATACCCCAACACAAAAATGCCAATATTACTGGCCAGTATTCTCCAGTTGATCCTGCAAAAATCAAACCAAAAACAAATGGACCAACAAAGTGAATACTAGAGTTGAGAGCATCCAGAAATGGCACCTCCTTGAACCTAAGAGGTTTTGCACTATAGCTCAAGCAAAAAAACACCAAGAGTACAATGCCAATTTTCACTATCATATCGTCGATAGTCAAAAAGTATATGATAAACGGTAAGTTTACCAACAATATAGCCAGCCATAGTTGGTTGTGCTTAGTTTTTTTAAGTATTGCTCCTTCTACAGAATTCTTACGAGGGTTCTTGATATCTGATTCATAATCATAAATATCATTTACTCCATACATCAGTAAGTTGTATGGAAACAAGAAATAGATAGTGCCAACCAATGCTGTTAGATCAAAAGACTTGATCGATATGAGATAGCCTACTATAAACGGAGCTGCAGTATTTATCCAGCTTACCGGTCTGCTGGTAGCAAGTATTTCTTTTATTGATAATCTGTCTGGGTTATTTTTCATTGAATTTTTCATATAAAGCAGGTAATAAAATAATTACTGCTATTAAGTATCCAAAGTCTTCTATAGGGATAGTACCTATCTTGAGTCCCGATATATAATTACTATTATATATTACTATTGGGAGTTTAGTCAGGTAAGTATTGAATATCAACATCATTACGAGCATTATCAAAGAAAGAGCTATTAAAACTTTGGGATTTATTAGTTTGAGTCTCAATCTTATAAACAATAGTATTGATACTATAACTAAGCTTATACTAAGTGTCAGATAGCTATACATCTCTGTCCTTTATTTTTGAAAGATTATTTTTTAGAAAAATATAAAGAATCAAGCAAAAGTAACATAGCAAGAAAAGAAATATGAACTCCTCTAATGGTAGATCTGGTGAGAAAAGATAGACACCACTTACATATCGCTGATTGGTTGAGAATATGTTATTTATTATTCCTAAGACATCAAATAATAAAAGTAGGCTCATAACTATCCCTATTGATTTAATTGTTCCCACTCTTTTATCAAAATCAAAAAAAGCAGCTTTATATCTGTAATCAGCCAACAATAGGCCCAATACACTAAAAATCAATACAGATATATATAAATATTTACTAAAAATTAATTGACTCAACATATAGCTATTATACAAGCTAGGCATTATTATGAGTTATAAATGAAGAAGAAAAAAACTGCAACAATTGTCGGAGCTGGTATAGGCGGTCTTTGCAGCGCTGCTAGGCTACTAAAGGACGGGTATGATGTTTCTGTATATGAAAAAGAAGATCTTGTTGGAGGACGCGCCAATCGAATAAAACAAAATGGATATATATTTGATACTGGACCTACATTACTGATGATGACAGATGTTCTCTATGATACTTTTAAATATTGTGGGAAGGACTTTAATAATTATATAGAGCTCATTCAGCTCGAACCCAATTATCAGGTGGCATTTGCAGATGGTAGTAGGATAACAGTTAGTAGCAATTTACCCAGATTTGCCCAGGAATTAGCTAAATTTGATCCCAAGGCCCCGGAGCAATTTTACAAATTCTTTTCTGATGTTGCCGAGATATATCGGCTTTCAAGAGGAGGGTTTATAGATAAAAACTTTGATAATATCACTGATTTTATCAATCTGCGTTCAGGGCTTCAACTATTGCGAAAGCGTGGACTCATAAGTCTATGGAAGTTTGTAAGTCGATATTTTGAAGATGATAGGCTAAGACAATTATTTAGTTTTCAAAGTATGTATCTGGGAGTTAGCCCCTATGAAGCACCGGCAGTTTATAGCTTGCTTAGCTATATGGAGACTGGACTTGGTATCTGGTATCCAAAAGGCGGGATGTACAGCTTGAGCCAGGCTTTAGAAAAGCTAGTCATTGATTTGGGTGGAAATATATATACCAAGACTGAAGTCGATAAAGTCATAGTAGATAACAACAAAGCTACAGGTATAAAACTATTAAATAACAAAACCATTAATTCAGATATTGTCATTTGCAATGCTGATTTAATATACGCATATAAGAAATTATTACCTTCTTCAATAAAGCTCAAAAGCTTAGGTCGTAAAGCCGAAGAACTCAAGCAAGCAAGTTCTGCTTTATTATTTTACTGGGGTGTGGATAGCAAACTAGACGGGATGCTTCATCACAATGTTTATTTATGTGCTGATTTTAAGAAAAATCTTACTGAGATTCTTCACGATCATACTCTCCCAAGTGATCCATCTTTTTATGTATACATCCCTACCAAAACCGATCCTAGATTGGCACCTTCAGGACATAGCGTAGTATATATATTGGTACCTGTTCCAAATCTTACTAAAGATAATGATTGGGATAAAGGAATAGTAAAAATTCGTCAGCAAGTGCTCAGTAGATTAAAAACAGAATTTGGACAAGATATCAAAAAACATATTAGGACCGAGAAGATTTTTACCCCACATGACTTTGAAAGTAAATTCAATCTAACATCCGGCTCGGCATTTGGTCTGACCCATCATTTATTCCAGTCTGGATACTTCAGACCGCACAATGTAGAGCGCAGTGTAAAAGGATTATACTTTGTTGGTGCTAGTACCTATCCCGGGGGAGGGATACCAATGGTAGCGCTTAGCGCTAAGCTTGTAGTTGAGCGTATAATTAAAGATAATAAATAACAAGTCATGGAATATATGAGATTAAAATCGTTGATTACCGAATACAAACCTCTGGTAGATCTGCAGCTCCAGAGTTTTTTTGCGGACAGGGTTGATAAAGCTTCTAAGATCAATAGTGACTATAAAAAACTAATTGAGACCTCTGCCAAAGTTAGCTTGAGGGGAGGAAAAAGATTACGTCCCATTCTAGCTATACTTGGGTATCAGATTACTGGAGGTGATGATAAAAAGAAGATTATTACTGCCGCGATAAGTCTCGAGATATTCCATAATTACTTACTCATTCATGACGACATTATGGATAGGGATGACTATAGGCATGGCGGACCAAATGTGACTGGAGTGTATAACAAGCAGTTTTCTAAGACAATGTCTCCAGATATCGCTCACCATCACGCCACATCATTCGCGATAAATGCTGGCGATATATTGAGCGGACTTTGTTACGAAGCACTTATAGAGTCAGGATTTGATGCAGACTCTACGATTCGAACTATTTCATTGCTATGCGACACAACTTTTACAGTGGCATCTGGACAGCAGTTGGATATTATAGCCTCATTCAATAAGAACTTATCAATCAAGAAATTACTCTCAATCGCCAAATTAAAAACAGCAGACTACTCTATCATTATGCCTCTGCAGTTCGGCGCTATCTTAGCTGGAGCTGATGATAAAACATTGTTAGCTATGCAAAGCTATGGTGAATCAGTGGGGATAGCTTTCCAGCTCAATGATGATGTACTTGGAATGTTTGGTGAGAAGAAAACTATCGGTAAGCCTGATATATCTGACCTAAGAGAAGGTAAACAGACTGTACTCATGTATTATGGGTTTAAATTTACGACCCCCAAGGATAAGGTGGTACTAGAGAAAGCATTTGGAAATCCGTCGTCAACATCTCGCGATCTAAATAATGTGCGAAAAATACTGGATAATTCTGGTGCTAAGGCTAAGGTCATGATGATGGCTCAAGAATATATTGAGTCGGCCAAGACTCACGTACCATCTATTAGTCAAGACGCCAAATACCAGACAGTACTCAATGAATTTGCTGATTACTGTATCTATCGTAAAAAATAATAGATTTTATGAATTTTAAGAAACTGTATTTAGATACATCTGAAGAAATCAATCATACTATAGCTCGAAAATATTCGACTTCTTTTTCGATTGCTATCAAGTTAATAGACAAATCTATTAGAAATGACATATATAACATATATGGTTTTGTGAGAGTTCCTGATGAGCTGGTAGACACTCTAAGACCAATAGATTGCAAAGAACAACTTGAGGGATATGTTGAACAGACATATAGTTCTATGAAAACCGGCGTAAGTTCCAACCCTGTAATACACGCGTTCGTTACAACAGCCAAAAAATATTCTATTCCAAAGGCTATAATCCAGCCGTTCTTCGATAGTATGTTGAGTGATATAAATAAAAAGAATTATACGGATAAAGAATATAAGAAATATATTTATGGATCGGCAGAAGTAGTGGGATTGATGTGTCTGATGGTTTTTGTAAACGGTGACAAAAAACTTTTCAATAAATTAGAACCAAGTGCCAGCGCTCTAGGCTCAGCTTTTCAAAAAGTAAATTTTTTACGTGACTTTCAATCCGACAATATCAATCTCGGTAGAGTATATTTTCCAGATATTGATATCAACAAACTAACTCCAGAGTGTAAACAAGCTATCCAAAAGGATATTGGTATAGATCTAGAAACTGCAAAAAAAATGATCCAACAATTACCTATTTCTTCTAGGTATGGAGTAAAGCTAGCATATTATTATTACCATGCTCTATATAAAAAAATTGTAAGATTACCATCGGTGGATTTATTGAGTAAAAGAATAAGAGTAAACGACTCTTACAAGATGTTATTATTCATTATTCTCAGTATTCAAAAACTCTTAAGAATATAATTTTTAAGGTATAATATAAAGCAATTAACCATAAGGGCTTTATGATTGTGAATGTCTGCTATGAATAATAAAAAAGACAAATATATAGAAGTAGATGGAGTGGTCTACGATATCTCAAGCGGTCGGGTAGTAGATAATAAACGAAAGAGACCTTCAAGTAATAAGAACTCGGTATTGGATTTACGTACCCCTCACAATATAGTCGCAAGTAGTCAAAATGCTATTCGAAGTAGAGAAGTCCAGCAAACACCTAGATTGCATACAAATTACCCCGCAAGCAATCAGACTATCGTCAGAAATGCCCCTGCAAATCATAAGTCCAAGATTCATTCTCGACTAACTATCAAACCGAAGCCAAAAAAGTTAGAACATGCTATCAATAAATCAATTGCCACAAACGATCAAGAAATACCAGATTATTTGTTGTTTGTACTTTGGAGGGGTGTATTTCCAAAGGGCAACTTACGATTATTACAACTCAGCTTGATCCGTACTGTATTTAGCCCTCAGACTTGGCTATTACTTACGTTGCCCTTGCTGCTATTGCAACTTAGAGTGATAAGACATTACACTCTCAATGAGACTATTCAAAAAGCCAAATCCTTTGTGTCGCCAGATCGTTATGATCAAGTGGTAATTGCATTGGGGATTACCCTGATAGCATTTTTGGTCGGAGTAATCATACGATCTTGTATCACAGCTGCAGGAATCTATGTACGATTAAGAGAAATAGACAATAGGCCAGTGAAAGTATTGAATGCACTTCGTTCGGCAATGCACGCAGTGACTCGACAGGCATTGAATTATGTTGTCCATATTGCGATATTAGTGACTTTGACACTCGGTTTATTATTTTTCTCTCAAAATATATATACAAGTACCGATCCTTTAATAGTAAGTAGCAAGTTTCAAATCTTAGTAGCGATATTTATTGTATGGGTTGTGATATTGGTATTTCTGTATGCCAAACATTGGTTGCAAGTTGGCCTTCTTTCTAGGAGTAGTAAAACAGCCCATATACAACTAAAAAGCATAAAACTACTAATTACAACGCCGTCTGCTAATATCGTATCTGGTATAACAGGCATCTTACTAATAGTACTTTGTTATGGTGCAATATTTTCAATGAGTTGGTTTGTGACTGACTACTTTGTTGATCAAGCTGCTGCTCCAGCGATAATTATCCTAGTAATCATTGCAGTTATTACTATAGCCCTACTTACAACTCTTCAGTATGTACAACAGAGTATTTGGGCAAGGCAGTACTATTATTCAGCCCTAAATGCCAAAGACAAAGGAGAGCTACTGTATATGGAGCCAACCAGGCCCGACAGCATATGGCCAATCTTTGTAGTTATCGCTATTTCCACAGTATTTATGTTGGGTTATTTTGTGATAGCTAGCCAGTATGCTTCTAGGCTGAAGGGTTTCTTGGCCAATATACATGCTTCCATTCCAGACGAGATAAACCTAGTAGTACCGATCAAGAAATAAATGGTATCATTTATAGTCTTCATATATTGACAAGATTGGATGATAGAAGGTATAATTATCACCAGTAGCCGCCAAAGGCTTTTTTAGATTGGAAAGATACTAAACAACCCTATATATTGATTCACACATTGCTATGATTAAAAAAATTACTGACTATTTTAAAGCGTCTTATGCAGAACTCAAGAAAGTAGTTTGGCCAAGTCGCAAGGTAGCATTACAGCTAACCGCTGCAGTAATTATCGGATCGTTATTGGTTGGTATGTATCTGACCTTACTTGGTTCAGGATTTCAATCTCTATTACAGCGCTTATTATTTAAATCATAAAAGGATTCTATGTCTGAAAATCACATTAAAAAAAATTGGTACGTTATTCACACCTATTCTGGATATGAAGACCAGGTCGCAGATCAGCTAACAATGCGGATAGAAACATTGGGGATGAAAGACAAGATATTTGATGTAATAGTTCCCAAAGAGAATCAAATAGAGATAAAAAACGGTAAGCGACGTGTTGTAGAGCGCAAGATATTTCCTGGATATATCATGGTGCAAATGATAGTCACCGAAGACAGTTGGTTTGTAGTTCGCAACACCCCAAATGTTACTGGATTTGTTGGAACTAGCACCACGCCTTCACCTCTGGATGAAGCAGAAGTCAAATCTATACAAAAAAGGATGGGAGTTGAAGAACCCAAATACGACATTGACTTTAGCATTGGGGAATTGGTAAATATTACAGACGGACCTTTCAAGGGGTTCGATGGCGCAGTAAGTGAGATTGATGAACAAAAAGGCAAGATAAAAGTACTAGTAAATATGTTTGGTCGAGAAACACCAGTAGAGCTAGATAGCTTACAGGTGAAAAAGACTTAAGTAAGATTAAAATGTGGGACCTATCGCTAAGATGGGGTTTGAACCACTATAAGGAGTAAAAATGGCAGAAACTAAGAAAATAAGCGCAAAAGTAAAAATGGTAATCCCAGGCGGAGGTGCTACACCAGCCCCACCTGTGGGTTCATCACTCGGTCAGCATGGAGTCAATATGATGGACTTTATAAACCCATTCAACGAACAAACAGCTGATCGTAAGGGCAAACCCACCCCAGTATCGGTGACAATCTATGAAGACAAATCTATGAGCTTTGTCATCAAAGGTACACCGACCTCAACTCTTATCAAAGATGAGCTAAAGCTCAAGAAAGCCTCAGGAGTGCCAAATAAAGACAAGGTTGGAAAACTTTCTAAAGATCAGTTGATAAAAATTGCTGAAGAAAAAATGGCCGATCTAAATGCTAACGATATCGAAGCTGCCAAAAAGGTAGTAGCAGGTACAGCTCGATCAATGGGTATAGAAGTAGATAAATAATATAAGTGGGACCCAATCAGTATTGGGGCTTGAACCACAAGGAGAAATTATGACCAAATCCAAAAAAGAAAATATCGAAGCAAAAGAAATCGAGAACACCGAAGAAGTAGAAGCCAAGAAAGATGATAAAAAGCAGCCTGTAGCTACAACCAAAGCTGGTAAACATAGCAAGAAAGCATTGGCCGAAGAAGAAGCCAAAGCTCAAAAAGAAGAGAGAAAAAAGAAAGCAGCTGAAAAGGTAAGCGAAGAGAAGCCAAAGGTCATTCAAAAACCAAGAGTCAAGTGGTACTCAAAAAACCAAAAAATTACAAGAGAACTTATTGATTTTGATAAGCTATATACTGTGACTGAAGCCATCGAACTCTTGCCAAAGATTTCAAAGGTCAAATTTGACCCGACAGCAGAAGTCCATATCAGACTAGATATAGATACTAAGCAGGCTGATCAAAATCTTCGTACCAGCGCTCCACTACCTGCAGGTACCGGCAAAAAAGTACGGGTTGTCGTTATTACCAGTGATAAAGAAGCAGAGTTAGCCAAAAAGGCTGGGGCTGATTCGGTTGATTCAGAAGCTATTCTATCTTCTATTGCTAAGGGCAAGCTAGACTTCGATGTGCTTGTTGCAAGTCCAGACAAGATGGGCGAGCTTGGTAAATATGCCAAAGTATTAGGACCCAAGGGGCTGATGCCATCACCAAAAAGTGAAACCGTCACACCCAAGCCATCAAAAGTCGTAGAAGAGATCAAAAAAGGTCGAGCTGAAGTCAAGAATGATGCCAATGGTATCGTGCATGTAGCTTTTGGCAAACTCAGCTTTAAGGCAAAGGATCTCGAATCCAATTTACTGACTGTAATCAAAGCTGTCAAATCAAACAAACCAAGCGGTGTAAAAGGTACATACATCAAAAGTATTTATGTCACCTCTAGCATGAGTCCTTCTATCAAGCTTGATGTAGCTGAAGCTCTCAAATAGATTTCAAATAATTTAAGTAAGATAAAAACGGCTCTTAATGAGCTGTTTTTTCTTATGTTTGATTATGTTCGATTCGATTGCTAAGCTTAATGATGTAATTGTACCTACTGACGAAAAGAGTAGTGATGCCGATCGATACTGGAGTATTTGGTAACGAACCTTGCTTCGAACAACGATATATTCCTGACTATGCAGAGTTGAAAAAATGGGTAGAGCACATGAGGGCTTTGCATCCAGATATTGTAATTGTACTTACATCTGGTACTTTTGATCTATATCACATTGGTCATGCTAAATATCTCCAAAAAGCAAGAGAATCTGGTGATCTACTAATTGTAGGTGTTGATAGTGATAAAAAAACTAGGGAGCGAAAAGGACCACAGCGACCAGTTATCCCGGAGCTTGAGAGATTAGAGCTTTTGGTACACAACAGATCTGTAGATATAGTTACACTTAAAGATGTAACCCATCAACATTGGCAACTAATTGAAACAGTTCTACCTGATGTATTGGTTGTAACGGAAGAGACATATACCTCAGAAGTAATTGATGAATTGGAACAAAGATTTGGATGTAAGGTTATTGTTCTTGAGCCTCAGGCTCAATCTTCAACAAGTAATCAGATAAGAATGCTAAACCTTGGTTTTGCAAATTCTTTGAGAGAAGCAATCGTTGCAGGTGTACCTGATTTTGTGGATTTGGCTATAGAGAGAGCAACAACCACAGGGTCAAAAAGAAAGGCTGACTGATGAATAAAGTAGCACTACTTTATTTGCCTGTTTTGCACGAGGGATACGTTAGATTCCTGACTTCAACTGACTTCTCTACAGTTTACATCCTTGGAGAAACATTTACTCATCAGTATAGAGAACTAGTAAAAGACATAAGGGCGATTTCGGCTGAAAGGATGTGCAGGCTAGTATCTGCATTGTTGCCAGGAGTAGAGATAGTAGAAATTGTTGATGTAAGACAATTGTCTCGTCACAAATCCGGTGGTATCCAATTGCATATTCCTGATGAAGTGATAACTAGAGAGTTGGCAAGTTCTATTTTTCCAGATGCAGAATTGCATATTAGTACTATCTTTTTGCGCTGGGACAGTGAGAACTCAAAAGCTTCTACTGCTCCTAGGACCAAAAAAGTAGTCAATGGGGATTCGGTACTAGAAAAACTACTTGATCTTGCCTATCAAGAAGCCTTCAGAAGTTCAGATTGGTGGCGGCAAGTAGGTGCTGTATTGAAAACAAGTAGTGGTGAAATTATTACAGCACACAATCATCACGTACCTCACGAGCAAATGCCCTATATAAACGGCGATCCCAGAACTTCATCTTCTAAAGGTATAAATGTAGAGTTTGGCACTGCATTACATGCCGAGATGGCAATCATCACAGAAGCAGTAAAGCTTGGTATATCAACATCCGGAGCTGAGCTAATTACCTCAACCTTCCCTTGCCAATGGTGCGCCAAGATAATTGCGTATAGTGGCATAAGGACAGTTTATTTCGTAGAGGGCTATGCGGTACTGGATGCCGAGACTATTCTTGAGAGTCAAGGCATAGAGTTGATAAAAATTGAGCTATAAAAATACCTCCTACAATTAAGTAGGAGGTTTGTCTATTCAGGGAGAGAACTCATTTTGAATCTAATTGGTGAAAATTCAGGATTCTCAATGTCACCAACTTTAACTTGAGCATGAAGATGAGCAACACTTCCTCCGGTATACCACATTTCGCCGAAACGCATTCCGAGAGCACCAAAAGTGAGATTAAAGTTATTGATTATCCAACTAATGGCTTGACCAAAATCAGCTTGTGCTTCACTAGTAAGCAGACTAAAATTTGTCACATGCTGTCTCGGGATTAGTAGTAAGTCCAAACTTGTACCCTCGTAAGGATTGTCGTTTGGTGTGATTATCCAGTGATCTGTCGAAAGAAGCACTGGACTATCATGGTACCAATCTAGCCAATCAGGGCAAAATGGGCATAGTCCATCATTCAATATCTGACTCATTTTCTCATATTGGTCAGCATATCGAGCAGCAGGTAGATATACCAAAGGCATTCCGTTATAGTCCGTATTTCTTCGGGTATATGAGATGTAGGCAAAGTCGAAACCATCGGCTTGATGCCTGTGTGTCGTTACTACTTTCCATTCATCGAATTGAATTGGTGGGAAATATGCAACATGCGAAGCATTTCTGGGGTCGATAAAAGTATTTACTAGAGTTAGTTCAATTTTTTCTACCAATCTTTGATTGAGTGCCCCAGCATATATCTGCTCACCACCGATTATAAAAATTTCCTCGGAGGAAGCATGATCGATAGCAGCTTTTAGAGTAGAAAATACTTCAGCATCACCCGGCCAAAATTCTTCATCTCTTGAAAGTACGATGTTTTGACGATTCGGCAGGGCAGCACCAATAGATTCATATGTTTTTCGGCCCATGATTACTGTATGGCCAGTAGTCATCTGCTTGAAACGCTTTAGATCTTCTGGAATATGCCAAGGGATATTACCATCAATCCCAATGACACCATTTCTTGATCTAGCAACGACTATTGTTATCACTTTACACCGCCACTGGAATTCCAAAGATGGGTGGATGGGGATGGTAATCTGTAAGTTCAAATAGATCACCATGAAGTTTGTGGATTAGATCACCATCATGAGGTGCTGATGGTTCAAATTCTGCAGGATCTTGTGTAAACTGCAATGTCGGCAGTGCTCTAGGCTCTCTAGTAAGGATCTCTTCGACAGTTGCTTCTTGGTCTCTATAGATATGAGCATTGACTATTGTGTGCACATATTCCCCAGGGATATAGCCCAGGATATTACACAGTAAAAGTTGCAATGCAGAGTATTGAATCAGGTTGGATGGAACACCAACTGGGACATCACCAGAGCGCTGTGTCATGTGGAGATGGAGCTTGTCACCTAGAATGATGACTTGTACCCAGCCGTGACATGGTGCAATAGTAGCCTTATTGACTCTTCCAGAGTCTCTAGCTAGCCATGCTCCATGCCAAGGACTTACCACATGGGTCTTGTCATATGGATTCTCTCTGATCTGGTGCACTAAGTGTGCGAATTGATCGTAAGTTTCACCATATGCATCTGGCCAGTCATGGAATACTGCACCATAACTAGCAGGCCCAATGTCGCCAGGTTCAAGTCCGCGCTTAATACATTTCTCAGTAGAGCCCCATGGACCCCACCAGTCGCATCCCCAGGCGCTAAATCCATCAACAGTTCTTACACCATTGATCATTGCGCCAAGTTCGCATATACCCTTTTTCCAGAAACCTGCAAGGCTTCTTTCGGTAATCAACGGAACACCATCTGATAGAAGATCATATCTCATCTGCACACCTACTAGTGTTTTGGTGTCAGGGCCTTGCCTAGATTTACTCCAAGCCCCTTGTTCGTAAATTCTTCTTAGAATATCTGCATATTGAGTATTGGGTTTTCTTTCTTCGTACGGAAGAAAATCAAATCTCAGGTCAGGCATTTGTTAACCTCTTTTTCAACGAGCAACATTTCCGTTCGATAGTCCGTCTGATAATAACATGGTCAAATCTTACCTGTAAAGTTATAATATTGTTATGAATAAAATTATAGAACTTACACAAAAAGAATATAAACGGCAAAAAAACACTCTCAATCTCATAGCTAGCGAAAACTATCCTAGCCCAAAAGTACTAGATTTGCTGGGATCTGTGTGGAATGACAAGTATGCCGAAGGTTATCCTGGCAAACGTTATTATGCTGGTAATAAATATGCTGATGAACTAGAGGAGCTTACCTGCCAAAAAGCTCTTGAAGTGTTTGATAAAACAGGAGAATATGGTGTCAATGTGCAGGCTCTATCAGGTAGCCCAGCTAACGCCACGGTATACCTCACGGTCTTAGAGCCTGGAGATACAGTGCTTAGCCTAGATCTTGCCAGTGGAGGTCATCTCAGTCATCTTCATAGCACTAGTAACTATCTCAAATTTTTCAAATATGCCAATTATACCTTGCAGAGCAAAAAACAAGGCTTTGGTATCGACGAATCTAATTTCAAAGCAAAGCTCAAAGAACACAAGCCTCGACTGGTAATAATAGGATTTAGTTCTTACCCTAGAAAATACGAATTCAAAAAACTTTGTAAGCTTGTACACGAGTCTGGTTCATTGGTTCTAGCAGATATATCGCATATTGCAGGCCTCGTGGCAGCAGGAGAGCATGACTCACCTTTTAATCGAGATGGCGAGGGAGCTGATTTTGTGACTACTACCACTCACAAGACTTTGCGTGGCCCACGATCAGCATTGATATTTGCCAAGCATGAGTATATGCCAGCTATCAATAAGACAATATTCCCGGGAACTTCAGGCGGACCACATCTCAATCAAATTGCAGCAGTTTGCCAATCCCTGCTTGAAGTATTGGGCGAAGATGAGTACCCAGACAAAGTTCCTTTTGTTGAGTACACCAAGCGGGTCATCGAGAATTGCAAGCTACTAGAGCGAGGCTTGGTCGAAAGCGGCATCAATATGGTGATGCCTACCCAAAACCACCTCTGCCTTATAGAATTACCTAATAATATAGATAGTCTTGAGTTACAGCAAAAACTTGAAAACGTTGGTATTGTTACTAATCGCAATGCCGTACCCAATGATGAAAGACCTTCCTGGAGACCTGGAGGATTGAGATTGGGAACAGCAGCTCTTACCAGCAGGGGACTTGAGTCTGAGCAAGCACGAGAATTGGGTGTAGCAATTGGCTCAGTCATAAATGGTTCTATCAAAGAAAATGCTGTCAAAAAATATTCTGAAGAGCTAGCCAATTCTCTAGGTTGGTATTATTGACTCCAATCATATAATTTGCTATAATTCGTACTAATTACCAAAGATTGCCGCTTCTGTATATTACAGATTAAATACGCCGCATGAGGACAAAATCTAAATAATTTGGTAATAAAGCACATTAAATAATTAAAATAAGGAGGTCTATGGCAAAAACAAGAGCTCAAAAAGAGCAAGCCGTACAGGATCTGACCGATCTTTTCTCAAACAGCAAACTTGCTGTTTTGACAGATTACAGAGGCCTTGATGTACCGTCTATCTCGGAACTAAGGGCAGGTCTAAGAGATGCAGATATCACTTATAGTGTGGCTAAAAACACACTGATAAAAATTGCACTCAAAAATGCAGATAAGCCATTAGAGGATGAGAATATACTATCTGGTCCTGTAGGAATAGCATTTGGTTCAGACGAAGTAGAGCCAGCTAGAATAGTGTATGAATTTTCGAAGAAGAATGATTCATTGCAGATATTAGGCGCTATCGACGAGTCAGGCAAAGTACTTAGTAGCGAAGACGTTGTTGCATTGGCAAAACTACCTACCAGAGAACAACTACTTGCTCAAACCGTTGGTACTATCGCAGCACCACTCAGTGGTTTTGTAAGAGTACTCAATGGCAATCTATCAGGATTGGTATATGCCCTCAAGGCAGTCCAAGAAAAAAAATCAGCATAGCAAATAAATAATCAAACAACTTTAAATATTAGGAGAAATATTATGGCAGAAGAAACTGCAAAACAAGAAGAAGTAAAAGAAGAAAAACCAGCTACCGAAGAAGTAGTAGAGTCTAAAGAAGAAACCAAAGAAGTACCAGTCAAGTTTAAGAGCTTGGTAGACGAAATTGACAAACTAAGCGTATTAGATCTGTCTGAATTCGTAAGTGTACTAGAAGATCACTATGGTGTTAGTGCAAGTGCTCCAGTAGCAGTTGCTGCTGCCGGTGGTGGTGGCGGTGGTGAAGCTGAAGAAGCAGCCGAAGCCAAAAGCTCATACAACATCATGCTAACTGCAGCAGGTGATAAGAAGATCGATGTCATCAAGGCAGTAAGAGAAATCTCTGGACTTGGTTTGGCAGAGAGCAAAGGCGTCGTAGACAGTGCTCCAAAAATGGTCAAAGAAGGTGTGCCTGCCGAAGAAGCTGAAGCAGCCAAGAAGACCCTTGAAGAAGCCGGCGCTACTGTAGAACTTCAATAACAATAATTCAAAAAGACCCCGATATATTGCAAGGGGTCTTTTTTGTTTGGATTTTATTTGTTTTTTTGTTAAACTATAGTTAGAAAAGAAAAGAGCTAAAATCAAAAGGTGTTTATATGAGTGATAAAGACAAACAAACAGAGTTGCAACAACTCGCCGATCAGATGCATGCGGCCGAAGAGAGTCTCGCGCAAATACAGAAATTACTAAAAAAAATGGGCGTGAGCAGTAAAGACCTGCCCAAACCAAATAAGACCCCACAGCCAATAGTTAGCGTTCCTCGTACTGCAAGAGATACGGATGAAGTAGTAGGTAAGATTATAGAAGGTCATTTTGATGGCCAAAATATGATCGGACCCGACGGAAAGACCTATCCTGTACCAGCAAACTATGCTTCTAAATCGAAATTAGTCGAAGGCGATACGCTGAAACTCACAATTGCACCTGATGGGTCTTTTATTTACAAGCAAATTGGGCCAATTGAACGCAAGAAATTGATAGCCAAACTTGGACTTGAGAATGGTCAATACATCGCTACAGTAGGGGATAATCAATTTCGGGTATTATATGCTAGTGTTACTTATTTCAAGGCTCAACCTAGCGATGAAGTTACTATAGTGATTCCAGCACATGGCGAAGCCAACTGGGCTGCAATAGAAGCAGTAATCGGAAATTAATAAAAGCTTTTTGCATCAGACATTTTAGCTCGTTAATACTATTCTTTGTAGTATAATAATATTTTAGGAGGAGTGATACGAGTGTCGCAATTAGCTTTGTATAGAAAATATCGTTCGGCTGACTTAAGTGATGTTGTTGGTCAGCAACATATTACAAAAACTCTCGAACAAAGTATAAAAAGAGATAGGATATCTCATGCCTATCTATTTACAGGTCCTCGGGGTGTAGGTAAGACTAGTGTCGCAAGGATACTTGCAAGAAGAGTCAATGGGCTAGAATCCAATGAAGATATTGGATCTCATCTAGATATCATAGAGATTGATGCAGCTAGCAATCGTGGCGTAGATGAGATGCGTAACTTACGCGACAAGATACATTCAGCGCCGAGCAATCTCAAATATAAAGTATATATTATTGATGAAGCACACATGCTCACTAGAGAAGCTTTCAATGCTCTACTCAAAACACTCGAAGAGCCACCACCACATGCTATATTCGTCTTGGCTACTACTGAAGCTCACAAATTGCCAGACACTATCATATCAAGAACACAGCGATATGATTTCAGACCATTTCGTGAAGAAGTGATTGTAGAGCATCTACGACAAATTGCCAAAAAAGAGAAGATTTCGGTTACAGATGATGGCCTGGTAGCTATTGCCCAGCTGAGCGGCAATGGCATGCGTGATGCGATAGGCATGCTAGATCAGCTAGCTGTAGCATCTGAAACGGTCGATGAGAAGTCCGTGCAAAGCTATATGGGTCTATCAAGTATTGAGCAAATCGAAAAGATATTGATTGAGTGTTCCAGTGCCAATAGTAGCAAAGTAATATCTCTCTTGGAGAATGTATTCTCAGAAGGCATAGAACCCACAGCTCTAAATATACAGTTTCAACATTACCTCAGAAGAATATTGCTCAATCAAATAGAGTCTGCACCCATTTCTCAAGAATTCGCTTTGGTCGCTTTAGAGGCATTGATGAGCTATCAGCCATACTACAAACTCAATGTTCAACCTGGTCTACCTTTGGAAATGGCCTTAGTCAAATTATCTAGATTTCGAAATACAGAACAAACAGCTACCGCCAATACTACAGAGCATATCAAGACCGAAGCAAGCAGTCATACCGCATCCAGTTCAGCTAGCAATAGTAATTCAGCTAGCTCAAAAACCAATACCATTAAACCTTCGCAGGATACGAGATCGGTCGATATAGCTAGTCGTTGCGCCAAAGGGCTAAGTATCATCAAAGAGCATAATAATTCGCTTTATGCTTTGTTGCACTCCGGTAATGCACATATCGAAGATAGCAAGCTCATTGTGGAGTGTAGGTTTCAGTTTCATAAGCAGAGAATTGAAGAATTTAGAAACCGCGAGATAATTGAGAAAGTCATGAGTAGAGCTTGTAAACAGCCTATAGCACTAGAGTGTAGGCTAAGAAACACGCCGACATCAGATAAAGTAGACAACGAAGAAGAGATAGTAAATAGTGCAATGGCAATATTGGGCGGGGAGCTGGTCGATGGCTGATATTATTACCAAGAAAAACAACTCTGTTGGCTTAAATCAAAAAGATATAGTTTTGCCACCTCAAAATACTGAAGCTGAGTCAAGTCTCATTGGATCGCTTCTGATAGATAAGGATGCGATCATCAAAGTTGCTGATATCGTGAATGCTGATGATTTTTATGTTGCAAAAAATGCTCATATATTCGAAGCCATCCTATCACTGTTTGAGAAACGCGAACCAATTGATGTTGTTACACTTGCGGAGAGTCTGTCTAAGTCAGGTAATCTTGAGAGTATCGGTGGAGCTTCTTATCTTACAGAATTGGTCAATAGCGTGCCTTCAAGTGCTCATGTAGCTCAATACGCTCATATTGTTGCCGACAAAGCTACTTTGAGAAGATTAATAGGTGCAGCAAGTACTATCAATAAAATGGCATATACCGAAGACAATCCACTCGATAGTGTACTCGATGAGGCAGAGCAAGCGCTGTTTTCTGTAAGTCAAAAACACCTCAAACAAAACTTCACTCCAATCAATGATATACTGACCCAAAGCTTCGAAAGACTTGATGGACTGCATAAAGATAAAAATACTTTGCGCGGCATCCCGACTGGTTACAAAGAGCTAGATGGACTCTTGGCTGGTTTGCAAAATTCTGATCTTATAATCTTGGCAGCTAGACCAAGTATGGGTAAGACTAGTCTTGCTCTAAACATCGCTCAACACGTGGCGGTATCAGAAGGTATACCCGTAGGTATATTTAGTCTGGAAATGAGTAAAGAGCAACTGATAGATAGACTTTTGTCATCGGAAGCTGGCATAGATTCGTGGAAACTCCGAACCGGCAATCTAGAAGACAAAGATTTTGAAAAGATCAACAAGGCTATGGGTACATTGTCCGAGGCCCCAATATTTATAGATGATTCTGCAATGGCCAATGTTATGGAGATGAGGACCAAAGCCCGAAGACTTCAATCCGAACACGACCTTGGTCTGCTGGTAATTGACTATCTTCAGCTCATGAGTGGCCGAAACTCTAATGGTGAAAACAGAGTGCAGGAAATATCTGAAATATCTAGGGGATTGAAAGGATTGGCTCGAGAGCTCAATGTTCCAGTGATTGCACTATCACAATTGTCGCGTAGTGTAGAAATGAGAAATCCCAAGACTCCTCAGCTATCGGACCTTCGCGAATCAGGTAGCATAGAGCAAGATGCGGATGTTGTGATGTTTATTTACCGCGAAGATTATTATGAAAAAGACAGTGAACGTAAAAATATCGCAGATATATTAGTCAAAAAACATAGAAACGGTCCCACAGGGGATGTAGAGCTATACTTCCTACCAGAACAAATGCAGTTTCGTAGTATTGATAGGGTTCATAAATAACATAAGCCTTTTGATTATTTAAAAATTTAGATATACTATAAACAATATATTATGAAAAAAACACCTCCAAAGAATAAAGAAGTTGCGCAAGTAGGTCGGTTTGGATTAGTAGGTATTTCCAATACATTAGTAGATTTTATACTGCTCAATCTCTTGGTCATGACTATACTTCCTAAGAACTTAGAGATAATAAACACCACAATTCTAGGAATTAATGTAGTAGTCACTGGAGTAATAGTAGCCGGTATTATTTCTGGAACAGCAGCTATGATAAATAGCTATATATTCAATATGCGTTTTACATTTCGCAAGAAGAATGTGAATACCAGGCATACTGTTTATTTTTTCTTGATCACAATATTCGGACTTTACTTCATACGCCCTATTATCTTGAAAATATTCACGGACACATGGGTATGGCCGGCAGATGTTGCGTATTATATTACCAGTAGTCTTAAGTTGCCATTGAGTAGAGAATTTGACGAGCGCAATCTTGCTCTTATGATAGCCGTACTAATCGTATTGGTTTACAACTATCTGATGTATAAAAAATTTGTATTCAACGATGAAAAAAAATAGTACCTCAAATAAAATAAGTAAGTTTTTAAGAGACAATCTAGCTACAATTATTCTAGCTACTATTATATTATTGGCAGTTGCCTTCCGTTTTTATCAACTCAATACATTACCGCCTGGCTTACATCCTGACGAAGCTGCTAATGGACTGGATATATTTAGAATTCTCGAGAATCAAGATTTTCGTGTTATCTACAATACCAATGGACCCAGGGAGTCATTATTCTTTTTTTTCCAGGCGATATTTGTAAAAATATTGGGTAATACTATTCTTGCTCTTCGCATGGCCCCAGCTATTTTTGGTGTGTTAGCAGTAATTATGGTTTACTTATATACCAAAGATTGGTTTGGTAGAAGAACCGCCCTAATAGCTTCGTTTATTATGGCTGTCAATCCATGGGTCATCACAATCAGTCGAGACGGTTTTCGTGCCAGCATGGTACCCCTCATGATTGCTCTGGTGGCATTTTTTGCAGGTAGGGCCTATAAGACTCAAAAAATTTGGTATTTCATTGCAGCTGGTGCTTCTTTTGCCCTAGGATTTTATACTTATACTGCTTTTTTCATGTTTTCACTGGTAGTTTTAGGAGGTCTGCTTTATCTACTCATAGCAAGAAAGCAATGGATCAAGACGAATATCAAGAACTTACTCGTAAGTCTAGCTGTTTTTTTAGTCTTTATAGCCCCACTAGGCTATACAGTTATTACCAAGCCAGGTGACTCAACTGCTCGCGCCGGCGGTACAAGTTTCCTAAATCCTTCACTCAATGGAGGTAACCCTGCTCTGACTCTACTAGAAAGTACTGGTAAGACATTGATGCAGTATAGTTATCGTGGAGACGAGAATAGTCGTCACAATCTACCTGGACTTCCATATCTCAATACTTTTGTATCAATAATGTTGTTACTCGGATTGTTGGTCTGTATTACAAGGTTTAGAAGAGTCAAATATGCTGCAGTGTTGGGTATGTTCTTTGCGATGATGTTGCCAGCCATACTCACCGCTGAAGGTTTACCACATGGGCTCAGGAGTATAGGTACCGCCGCAAGTGTGTTTACGATAGCAGCTGTTGGCACGAACTATCTACTTGTGCGCTGGTATAAGACATTTCCTCTCAACTCACTTGCCCGCAATGTAGGTGCAATTACTATAGTATTTCTACTTTTCTTAAGTGCCGTTATCGGCTATCGACAGTACTTTATAGCATGGGCTCAAGACCCTTTGACTTATGAAGCATATAGCGAGAATATGGTACAGATTGGATATTTCCTAAATACCAACAATGTCCAAAACAAATTCCTGATAGCAGGAGGATATGAAGCAATGCCTACGGAATACATCACTCATGATGTGTCAAAATACGAGCTTCTAGATATCAATAAATTACAATCACAACCTTTAATAGAACAACCTGCTCTATTTATCTTCCCTGAAAGCAGCTCGTCTAAAGCAATAATAGACATTTTGCAGGCGAAGTACCCAAATGGTCAGCTTACACCGCATTACTCTAGATTTAATGATAAATTACTGTATTATACATTCCTGACTCAAGTAAAATAATCCAATGGAAAACAACAAAACTATTAAACTATCAATAATCATTCCTACCTACAACGAGGTCGATCGGATTGGGCATACATTAGACAAAATTCAGGATTATTTTTCTGGTCAACCTGATAGTTATGAAGTGATTGTAGTTGATGCTGATAGCCCAGATGGTACTGCCAAAAAAGCCAATGAATCAGCCAAAAAATTTAAAAACTTTTCGGTTTTATCAGCAGGACCTAAACCTCCTAAGCGCGCAATCAAGGGTAAACAAGTAAAGCTTGGTATGCTTCAAGCTAAAGGTGACTATGTAATGTTTATGGACGCAGACCTTGCAACTCCGCTTAAATACCTGTCGGATGTTGATGATCTGGCCAAATCAAGTAAGCCAGTTGGTATATGTGTACGTGATCTTCAAAAGAGCCATACTGGGATACGCAAGCTAGTCTCATCATTTGCCAATTTTTTAGTACAATTATTGATTTTACCTGGTATAAAAGATACTCAGTGCGGATTTAAGGCATTTCGTTCAGATGTGGCTCAACAGGTGTTTACCAGACAAACAATTGTAGGCTGGGGGTTTGACATGGAAGTGCTAGCTATCGCACGTCAGCTTGGTTATCAGATAGACACTATCAATGTACCAGACTGGCAAGATGTACAGCATGGCGAAACTGACAAGACTAAACTTTCGGGCTCCAAATTCTCAGCACTAAAAGCGGCTATTCAGACCTTCCCTGACTTACTGAAGATCAAATGGGGTCTTATGACAGGTCGTTACAAAAAATCCAAAATTTAGTATTTTATCATGCTACTTCATCATCGCAGCAAAATAAATCTAGCACTTATCAGTCTTGCGACTTTCATAGGTCTCATTACTAGATGGGCACTTAGTACCAAATCAAGCATTTGGCATGATGAAGGATTCTCTATTATGCTGGCATTGCGTACTCCTGCAGAAATATGGGCTGGTTCAGCAAGAGATGTTCATCCACCGCTATATTACGAATTGCTACATTTTTGGATGCAGCTATTTGGCGACTCTGTTTTGGCGGTAAGATCACTTAGTATATTGGCGGGGGTACTTATAATTCCACTTTGTTTTTTTATTGTAAAAAGGATGTTTGGGGCTAAGCCAGCGATTTTGACGTCTTTTTTTGTAGCATTATCACCATTTCTTATCCGATATTCTATAGAGGCACGTATGTATGGAGTGTTGGGCATATTTACACTACTTGCTCTTTATGCGGTTGTAATAATAGTCCACAATCCTAAGAATAATTGGGTCTACTTACTATATGCTTTATCTATTGCTGCTGGCTTATATACTCACTACTTCGCTGCTCTAGCTGTCATTGCATTTTGGTTGTATCTATTGGTATTGCAAAAACCACACAATTGGAAATTTAATAAGACAATATTTTTGTCTTTGAGGTGGTGGCTCGCCAATCTATTGGCACTTATTTTGTTTTTGCCTTGGCTACCCAATATGATCGCTCAGCTCAGAAGAGCTCAGGGGCTGGGTTGGCTATCAAAGACCACTCTATGGACATATCATGATACAATATGGCAGTTTTTCACATTTACCGATGCTCGCAAGATAGCTTCTATACTGTATTTAATCTTTCCGATATTAATTATTGTGGCGGTGGTAATAGTAATCTACAATGACAAAGCCAAATCAAAATATAGTCGTCTCATCGCATCATATAGTCTTATTCCAATTGCAATTGCACTATTGGTGTCATCTTACAAACCAATTTTTCATGAGCGTTACTTTGCATTTACGGTTGCAGGCATCTGCATGATATTGGCTGTCGCGATAGTAGACATCTCCAAGAAAAAAACTTATATAACAGCAATCCTAGCAAGCTTAGTGATATTGTTGGAGCTTGTTGGTATTCGAAATGTTTATGCCCAATCTTCGCACAGGATGGATGTTGTAGTTGAGAACCTAAATAAAAACTTTCAACAAGACGATAGTATCATAGCCGGTGAGCTCTATGTCTACTTTGACGGCAGTTATTATAATCGCACTGGCCAAAAAATGTTGCTATACACCGGCAAGAACAAGCCCAATGGATACGGCGAATCAGGTCTGTTATATGACAAATCTGTGTACTTGGATTCATTTGATAGTGTCGATTCAAGTAGGGTATGGCTGATTGGTAAGACCAATGACCAAGAATACTATAAGGCTATACCTGATACATGGAAGCTAATCGAGGGCTATAGTGCTGGATATAGCGAAGTCCGGCTCTATCAGGTACAATAATACTGTTATTGATAATAATATAGTTGATTATAAGGAGAATATCTATGGGAATGATGGACAAAGCCAAGATGGCTCAAAAAGCTCTAAAGCTGCAAAAAGAACTCAAAAGGATGAAGATTGAAGCCGAAGCAGGGGATGGTGATGTAAAAGTAACGGCCGGACTTGCGATAAGTTCTAGCAGCATGAATGTAGAGATTCAAAATATTGATATCGCAGAAAGCGCATATCAAGACCCCGATAGACTTGAGAGATTGCTAATCTCGGCTATCAACCAAGCCAACAAGGAACTCATGGCCGAAGCTACAGTCAAGATGCAAGAAATTGCTGGTTCGATGAACATACCGGGTATGTAGAATTGCATAAAAAAGTTAGGGAACACAATAGGTGAATACAGAGATATTGCCAGAGAGCGTAAACAATCTAATAGAAGAGTTTTCAAAACTACCATCGATCGGCCCCAAGACCGCTGAGCGCTTAGTATTTTATTTGCTAAAGACTGAAGACAATAAGACTCTGGGCGAGGCTGCTCTGAAACTAAAAGACGGTATCACTAAGTGCAATACATGCAAGAACTTTGCAACAAATCGAACCTGTGGGATATGCCAAAACCCCAATCGTTCCGATAAAATAATATGCGTAGTATCCCAGCCTCTAGACATAGTAGCTATCGAAAAAACAGGACTTTACAAGGGTAAATATCATGTCTTGCATGGCTTTATTAGTCCAATCGACGGTATTGGCCCCGAAGATATAGAGATACAAAGCTTACTGGATAGAATAGATAAATCAAACCCAGAAGAGATAATACTCGCCACCAATCCAAACTTAGAAGGGGAGACAACTGCACTGTATATAGTGCGTCAGCTTCAAGATACTCCTGTCAAAGTGACCAAGCTAGCTCACGGGCTACCACTGGGTGGAGATCTGGAGTACGCCGACCAAATGACTCTAGGGCGAGCGCTTGACAATCGCCAATCATTCTAACAGATTTTTTGCTGGATTTCAGGTATAATGTACTGATATGAGATTCAAAAAAGACATTTTAATGATAGATTTTGAGACCACCGATGGTCGACCCAACATGGCAGCGCCCATTCAGCTCGCTGCGGTACTCTTAGACAAAGAGACCCTTGTGGAGAAGAAGCACTTCAGCAGTTATATACATCAAGACCTGACCGATGCCAATCCTCGTAGTACCAAGGTACATGGCATCACCCAGGAGATGCTTGAAGGCGCACCAAGCCAAGACGAAGTAATGCAAAAGTTCCTAGATGAGTTTGGTACAGATTTGTTCATAAGTTGCTGGACTACCTTACTGGACACTAGAATGCTAGAGAATATGATGAGCTCTATTGGTCATGATTTGATGGAATACGATTATCATATTCTTGATCTTTGGCCAATCATCTATATCCACTTTGTACGTCAAAACAAAGGTGAAGTATATAGATCGGAAGAAACTTTTCGAGAATTTGGCTTACCATCCAGAGGAAGCCACGACGCTCTAGAAGATTGTCGTCACAGCGCAGAAGTACTACGAAAGATCGTATTTGATAAATAATATATTATGTTAAGACTATACAACTCTCTTACAAGATCCAAGAAGATATTCAATCCAATTCACAAAGGGGTGGTCAATATTTATTCTTGTGGACCAACTGTCTACGACCATGTGCACATTGGTAATTTGCGTTCATTTATAATTGATGACTTATTGCAAAGAGTTCTTAAAAATGTCGAAAAATATAAAGTCAATTGGGTGATGAATATCACCGATATCGATGACAAGATGATAGCTCAGTTACATAAAGACAATATTAGCCAAGATCCCATGCAGGCCTTGGGGGGGCTGGCTGACAAATACACAGATGTGTTTATTGGCGATATCCAATCTGTTGGCATCAATAGATCTGATATTACCAAGCTACCACGTGCCACCGATCATATATCACAAATGCAAGAACTCATCAAAAAACTCCTTTTGGAAAAGAATGCTTATGTAAGTGATGGAAGTATATATTTTAGTCTGGCAAATTATCAAAAGTCTGGCAAGAAATATGGTCAACTGGTCAATATTGATTATGATGCCAAAGCGCGTATTACCGATGATCAGGATCAAAAAGAAGGAGTAGGTGACTTTGTGCTTTGGAAGGCCAAAAAAGACGATGAACCATCTTGGGATTTTGAGTGGCTAGGTGATAACTACCCAGGGCGCCCAGGCTGGCATATCGAATGCTCAGCCATGAGTACTAAGTATCTAGGCCAACCTTTTGATATACATACCGGTGGAGTCGATCTGAAATTTCCGCACCACGAGAATGAGATAGCTCAGTGCGGTGGGTTGCAAGCCAACTACTATATACATAACGAATTCTTACAGACCAAAGGTGAGAAGATGAGTAAGAGTCTAGGCAATATCACTACACTAGCTGATATGCCAGAACCACTAGCTTTTCGCTTTGCGGTATTGCAAGCCCATTATCGTAGTCAGATGGAATTTGACGCTAGTGTGCTTCAGTCAGCGACTGATAGGCTCCATATCTTATCAGCTTATACGGACCAGATGCTTTTTGCATGGAAAGACCAATTGCCCGATGCGGACGATAGTGGTGCTACCAAGAAGTTTGTAGATGAGTTTAATCTTGCTATCACTGATGATCTCAATACACCTGCTGCACTGGCCGCATTCAATCATATCGAAGGCAAGGTATATAGTCACGAGACACTCAAAGCTATCGAATATGTAGAGTCTGTGCTCGGAGTGGGGTTACTTAGCCCAGCAGAACTCAGCTCCGAAGAGAAGGCTCTGATAAGTGATTATGATAAGCATAGGGCTCAAAAGGAATATGTAAACTCCGATAGGATTCGAGAAAAGTTGCAGACAAGTCACAAGCTCCATATTTCTGACACTCAGTATGGGCCATTAATCAATAGGATTAGATAGTATATAGACAAAAATATACCCTAGATCTCTCTAGGGTGAAAGGGATATTTTACTGATTGGGGCATTTTCCAGTGCCTTTACAGTGGCTGCAAGTTTTTGCTGCGGGTGTGTAAAACACACCTCTGCCTGCGCAGTGCTGACAAGTGCTTTCATTACCGCAGGTCGAGCAGTTGTATCGGGCCACGTTGGCTCTTTTCTGTTCGTTTGATCAGACGAGATCGTCAGACCGGAAGAGGCAGGTCACAGACCTTACAGACCGCGACCTGTCCATTGCAGTACTGGCAGTTTCTGTTGCGCTTGCGCCTACGCCTGGGCGTGGTGATGTTGTCGAGCTCAGCATCAGGCTTGCAATGACCACAGGCCTTGATACCAGAATGCTCGATAGTAGTACAGGTACTCATGTGATCCCCCTGGGAGTAAAGGTTCGAATTACGCAATTATTATAACCAAAAAACAGTGATTTAGCAACCATAGGATATTGATATATACGCAGTTATTAGATAGAATAAGCAGGTGTAATTCGTATTTTTATACGTTTCTGTATTTAATCCTATAGCCGATTTATGAAAATTTAAGCGAAGCTGTTTCGTAAATCGAGAGGAGAAGCAAAGCAAAAGTTCAAAAAACAATTTTGAAGAAAAATAGTTTTCACTACTGTAGCTTTGCTTGAACGATGGGGTGTGGCCAAGTGGTAAGGCAACGGATTTTGGTTCCGTCATTCGGGGGTTCGAATCCCTCCACCCCAGCCAAACTGGACAGTAAGCATGATGATCGGGTCCCGTGACCCGATTTTTTGTTACATTTTTTCTTCTGTTAATACTTCTAAATTATTTGCCGATCTGTCATCCTGACGTAACTGGACGCCTAATTATCAGATCAGGTTCCCTGACCGTAACCTGTAAAACCTATTGACTTTTTATACTACTTATGATACAATACGCAAGTACCTTTTCAATCTGATTTCTTCCTATTTTGAGGTGAGATTTGTGGATAGATTCAATAATAACTCTACCTAGAAATCTCACCTCATTTCCGAGCTGAGGCCACCACCCGATGGATTCGGGGTTTTCAGAGAGGTGTGTCGTGGATACCAACACGGTGCGTCGACCAGAACCCTTTGGCACCGATTATGGTGTCATTCACAAGCTGATCGTGACAGGGCGACGTGTGGGAGCTGACCGGGATTTCTACTCCAGACTGGCTGACGATCCCGCTCTGTTTCAGCAGGTAGTCAACTTCGTCAACGGAGGCAACCCCGCCGAAGGCGGCACCACCACCCCGGAGATCGCCTCCCAGATCATGG